>JBIOTX010000299.1:0-71682 GCA_044866315.1 Thermoanaerobaculia bacterium
CGCAGCCGTAGGAATTACGGGTCCTTAGGCGTGTTAGCATCCGCCGAGTCGGGCAGTAGCGCAGCCTGGTAGCGTACCTGAATGGGGTTCAGGTGGTCGGGGGTTCAAATCCCCCCTGCCCGACCAACACACCGTCCCCCACCCCACCTGTCGTCACACGATTCGCGTGATTCGATAAATTCCCCACACGTAGCCGACATCTACGCTCATTGCTGGCCGGATCTTGGCGCGCATAGGAGGTTCTATGCGAATCACGGTTCGAGCTCTCGTTGGACTGTTGTTCTCATTCCTGGGCATTTCGACGGCGCTTGCAGCAGCAGCCGATATCGGTGACCGACCGATGGCACTCCTGCCGCTGCCCGATCCGACCGCCGAGCGTGTCGTGTTGCGTGGGGCTGCCCTGCGTACGGCGAGCGCGGTTCTGGCCGGGCGCGGCATCGACGGAGTTGCGGCGCAGCCGCTCGTCGATGATGCCGGTCGCGAGCTCGCCTGGAAGCTCGTGCGCCGTCACGTCGACGACGAAGGCGGCATTCATGCGTTCTACCGTCAGCATCTCCTGGGCAACGGGCTCGATGCCGAGGTTTACGGCTCGGAGGTCGGAGCGCACTACACCGCGGACAACGCGCTGCGCTGGGTGAGCGGCACTCAGTACCGTGAAGTGAATGTCGCGAACAGCGGGGTGTCCCTCGACCGTGACGGCGCAGTCGAAGCCGCAGCGTATCGGCTCATGGCCCGCAATCAGGTGCGGGTGCGTCATCTGTCGGAGATGTCCGCCGATCTGCGCAAACGCGCAGTGGACGCGGCGAAACTGATGCTGGTCGAGCGCGGCGGCGTGTTTCGTTACCACTATTTCGTGGTGGTGAGCGACATCCACGACGCCGGCTATCAGGTCGTACTCGATGCCGACACCGAGGCAATCGTCGCGGTGACGGAGACGAATCCCGGGAACAACTGCACGCCTACCGCGCCGGTATCGGCAGTCAGCGCCACTGGCACGCCGGTGCGCACGGGTCTTCCGGCGCGCGCGCTGAAGGCCAATCCCGCCGCCGACAAGCCTGCACCGTTCACGCACGAGGGGTACTGGCTCGCCACGCCGAGCAAAGTCGTTTATCAGCAGACCTCCGGCAATGGCGGCCTCTGGATGTGCAATCCCAATCTCTCCTACTCGTGGACGATCTTCCCCGTGCGCACGGAAAACGGCGTGCCGGTTTACAAGGAGTGGGCCGACCAGCCGGCGTGGCGCGGTTCCGCCGCGGGAGACGCGCTTCACCACACCAACCTGACCATGGCCGCGCTCAACGCCATGGGCCGTAAGGGATGGGACGGGAACTACGGCGAAGCGCGGATCATCATCGAATCCAGGGCCCCGTTCCAGGACTCGGCCCAATACAACCAGAACCTCACCAGCATCGCCCCTGCAAATGCTGTCATGCTCGGGAGACCGCTGCGGATGTACCCCGCTTCGTCGTCACTCGACTGGGTGGCGCACGAATTCGGGCATGGCGTCGTCCATACCTCGGCGGACTTTCCGTACACCGGCGTCGGCGCCGAGTTGAATGAAGGGTTTGCGGACGTGATCGGGCATCTCGTCGAGATGCGTAGTCACCCCGGCGGTACCGGCCTTGAAAAATTCGACTGGCTGATGCACGAGGACGCTGCCGTCAGCGGCTACGCGCGCGGCGCGGTCGACGACGGCGCGAGCCACACGTGGGTCGGTCCGGTCACATATAACGGCACGAACTTTTATACGTTCAACGACCTGCTGCACAAGGACGATACGCCTACCACCTCGACGACCATCCATTCGCACGCAAATAAGCTCAGCGTGGTGTATCGGCTCCTTACCATGGGCGGCACGAACCCCGTGTGCACGCGTCTGCCGAATCTCAGCGGTTGCGGGACGACCGTGGACGGACTCGGCTCCACCAAGGCGAGCAAGATCCTTTTCAACGCGCTCCAGTTCTACCTCACCTCGTTCGCGACGTGGGACAGCCTCGCGGATTTGGTCGCTTATGCGGCATTCAACGAATACGACAAATGCTGGGCCGATCCTTTCTGGAATGCGTCCATCGAGCAGCAGGCGGTGTTCGACGCTTTCACCGCCATCGGACATCCCGGCTCCGGACGGCTGTACGAGTGCTTCTGACCTGATCCGACGCCCACATCCGGGGGAGGGATTTTCCCTCCCTCGCGACTCCTGCTCCAGTGAACGAACCAGACTTGTACGTCGCGCTCGTAAATATGAGTAGGATAGGCGTGTCGAGGCCACATCCCGTAGACAGCTCGCGCCTCCTCCGCCCCGCACGCTTCACATCGACCGCGGATGCCTCGCTCCTGCGCGACCGCGCACTGCCGCTGCCTTACGACCGCGACTCCCTCGCGCCCGGAGCCGCACTGCCGACGCGGGACGTGAAGTTCCTACTCGCGCTGCTCGCGGCCCGCTCGATTCACTTCGATGACCGCGGGACGAGTCTGGGGGACGCGCTCCTGGCGCTGTCGCATCTCCAGGCGCTCCGGGACGCCGCGTCGCTGTTCGGTCTGCGATTGCCGGTGACCGCGTCGCCGAGAATGGCGGGGCTTCTGAACCTGCCTGCCACCACCCAGCCGCCGCCTCGGGCCCTGCGGATCAGGCCGATGATCGACCCGCCCGCGGTTCGCACGGCGACGCAGACTCACGCCGATCTGCCGGCGCGGCGTTATCTGGCCGTGGAGCGGCGCCTCGGGCTCCGCTTGCCGAGAAACCGGGGATTCCTGCCGGCGTTGTCCAGTCGCTCGGACGATCACGGTCCACCGCTCATCTGTTATATCGCCGCGTCGGCGTGGTCCCGGAAGAAGAACTACGGCGCTCGCGGCTACGCACTGGTTGCACGATCGATCGACGCGATCGTCGGCCGCGGATTCGATCACGTGTTGGTTCAAGGTGTGGATGACGTGAAGCGACCGCCCGCTCCGCTCCGATTGTCCAACGACCAGCATGACCTCGCGGCTCTGCTCGAGCTCTTCGCCCGGGCGACCCTGGTCATCGGCAACGACACGGGCCTGCTTCACGCCGCGGCGATGACGAAGTCCGACACGCGCCTCGGGGTGATCGGTATCTACGGCCGACACTCGTACTTTCGCTACACGACGGGCGATCCACGCCACTACGCGATCGCCACGCCCTTCGCCCAGGCCATGGCCTTCTCCGATGGCAGTCCGCAGCGCGATCGGATCGCCGACGAGTGGTACCCGCGCGCTGCAGGCATTCGCCGAATCCCACCGAAATTCATCGCCGAGTGCGCGGTGCGTGTGCTTGCGGGCGCAGTGAAGTGACCGGTACAGTTCCCCCATGATCATTTCCGTCGCCAACCAGACCCACGGCGAGATCTCCGATCCCGACCTGCTCGCCGCCATTCGCGTCATCAATCGCCAGATTGCGGAAGACTTTGTGCCGTACTGGAACATGCCGGCGACGCTGCGGCTGGAGGGGACGCTGCTCGAGCAGCCGCGGGCGAATGCCGCGACGCTGTTCCGCGGGGATGCGATCCTCTACGTTTCGTCCTCGACCGGGAAAGACGACCCGGAAGGGTTCCACGACCGGAACTTCCGCGGGGTTCCCTACGGCGTGGTCTACTCCAAGATCAGCGAGCAGACGGGGGATCCGTGGTCGGTGACGTTCTCCCATGAGGCGCTCGAGCTGGTCGCCGATCCGCAGGGCAACAACTACGTCATGGGGCCCAGTCCCCACAACCCGCGGAAGAAGGTGTTCTTCTGGTTCGAGATGTGCGATGCCGTGTCGTCGCAGACCTACGAGATCGACGGGATCGCCCTGCAGAGTTTTCTTCTCCCCGCGTACTTCGAGCCTCCGGTTCCCGGCGCACGCACGAACTTCCTCGGGATCGATCTCGAGCCGTTCGGAATCGCACCGGAAAGCTACCTCGGCTACTACGATCCCGAGAAGAAAAGCCAGGAGACGGCCCACGCCGACACGAGGGGGAAGGCCCGCCACGAGATCCGGCAGAAGTTCGGCCACACGCGCTCGCATCGCCGCAGCAAAAGCTAGGGAAGAACGGGGAGGGCCTGCCCTCCCCGTTCTCCGGACAACCGCTCGCGCGAGCTACTGCGTCTTCTGCCAGAAGGCCACGTAGTCGATGTAGGCAAAGGTCGACGTGGAGGCGAAGTTGCCTTCGAAGCGGATCTGGATCGCCTTGTTCTTCCAGCCGGGATTCGTGTAGCTGTAGGTCTTTTTCTGGCACGAGGTGTTGCTGGTGATCGTGTCGATGAGGTTCCAGGTGGAGGGGACCGTGGAGGTGTCGATGATGTACACGTTCACCGTATCCCCGGCCGACATGTTGGTCGTTTCGATGAAGTACGAAACGTCGTAGATGTCGAGGTAGCTGTTGGACGTCTGGAAGGTCTGGGCAATGGTGCCGCCGGAGGCGTACTGGTTGCGGCCGATGTATCCCACGTTGTTTCCACTCCAGCCGCACATGGCGTTCGTGGTCACGCCGGCGGTTCCGGAAAAGCCCCAGTTCGTGCAGCTGTTGCTGAAGGTCTCGTCGGCGATGTGCTGGTACCACGGACAGTTGAACAACGAGCAGAGATAGCCGCTGCACTGGGCCTGGGCGGTGGGGACGAAGGCGAACAGCGACAGCGTGAGGACTACCAGTGCAGCAAGAAATGCGCGTTTCATGGAATCTCCTGTATTTGGATTTGGTGAAGCGGTGCGGATTCTATGGACGCCCAATTTCGGAATATAGAGACATTTTTTGACGTCACTCCGCCGCTTTTCCCCGAGGAATTCGCCTCCGACAGCGAGCCGTTGAGGAACCGCGATGGACAACCAGCAGCAACAGCCGACGATCCGCATCACGCTCGACGATCAGGTGGCGCAGGGGGAGTACGTCAACTTCGCCAACATCATTCACTCGCAGAGCGAGTTCGTGATCGACCTCGGCCGGGTGGTGCCGGGACGGCCGGACGTGAAGATCTACAGCCGGGTGATCCTCACGCCGCTGCACGCCAAGCAGCTCCTCGAGGCCCTCGGCCACAACATCTCCCTCTTCGAGCAGAAGTTCGGCGAGATCCGCGCGGGTGAGGCGGGCTCGCAGTTCACGCTCAACGAACCGTCGAATTAATCCCGTGGCTCGCATCCGGATCATCGGCGCCGGCCTGGCCGGCAGTGAATGCGCCTTCGGCCTCGCCCGGCTCGGACACTCCGTGGACCTGCACGAGATGCGGCCGGTGAGGTCGACGCCCGCGCACGCGACGTCGAACCTCGCGGAGCTGGTGTGCTCGAACTCGTTCCGCTCCTCCGCGCCGACGAACGCCGTCGGCCTGCTCAAGCAGGAGATGGCGCTCATGGAGTCGCTGGTCATCCGCTGCGGGGAGGAGGCGCGCGTGCCCGCCGGCGACGCCTTCGCCGTCGATCGCGATCGCTTCTCCGCGGCAGTCACGAAGGCGATCGAGAGCGAGCCGAACATCACCCTCCACCGCGGCGAGGTCACCTCGCTGGACCGCGGCGATCACGACTTTCTCGTCGTCGCCACCGGCCCGCTGACGAGCGACCCGCTCTTCGACGCCATCAACGAGTTTCTCGGCCGCGACGGCCTGTACTTCTACGACGCCATCGCTCCGATCGTGGCCGCGGACTCGCTCGACTTTTCCAAGCTGTACTGGAAGTCGCGCTACGGCAAGGGCTCGGCGACGGACTACCTGAACGCTCCGATGAGCCGCGAGCAGTACGAGGCGTTCGTGGCCGCGCTGCTGTCCGCGGAGCTCTTCGCGCCGCACGACTTCGAGAAGGCGGTGCACTTCGAGGGCTGCCTGCCGGTCGAGGAGATCGCCAGCCGCGGGATCGACACGCTGCGCTTCGGACCGATGAAGCCGGTCGGCCTGGAGCACCCCGAGACCGGCGAGCGCCCGCACGCGGTGGTGCAGCTGCGGAAGGAAGACCTGTCCGACGAATACTTCAACCTCGTCGGCTTCCAGACCAAGATGCGCGTGCCGGAGCAGAAGCGGGTGATCCAGATGATCCCCGGCCTCGAGAACGCGACCTTCGCCCGCTTCGGCTCGATGCACCGCAACACGTTCATCAACGGTCCGAAGCACCTGAGGCCCACGTTCCAGACCAAGCGCGACGAGCGGATCTTCTTCGCCGGCCAGATCACCGGCGTCGAAGGCTACGTCGAGTCATCGGCGGTGGGCCTGCTCGTGGCCCGCTACATCGACGAGCTCACGCGCACCGGCGCCGCCACCCCCCTCCCGTATCACACCGCCCTCGGCGCCCTCGGCCGGCACGTGGCCGAGTCGTCGCCCGATCGCTACCAGCCGTCGAACGTGACCTGGGCGCTGATCGAGGACGTCGTCGGCCGCGTGCGCAAGATCGAGAAGCGGGAGCGGCAGGTGGCGAGGGCGATCGCGGAGATCACATCGCGAATCGAATCCCCAGCACCGCCCGCCGCCTAGGCGACGGGTAGCCGCGTACCTCCTCGTACTCCGCATTGGTGAGGTTCTCGATCTTCACGTACGGCGTGAAGCGCGCGAGGCGGTACTGCACCGTCGCGTCCAGAGTGGTGTGCGATCCGTTCGTGATCCGCGAGAACGGGAGCACGGGGAGGATGTCCTCGCGCGCGCCGGTGCGGAGGAGAACGAGGCTCGCGTCCATCGCGCCGTCGCGCCAGGCCAGGAAGGCGGAGCCGGAGTGGCGCGGGCGGCGGAGAAGCTCCAGACCGCTGCCGAGCTGCTCGGTGTCGAGGTAGGTGTAGGTGATGCCGCCGAGGAGGCCGGAGGCGATGGGACTCTGCACGGAGAGCTCCGCGCCGCGCGAGCGCGCGCGGCCGACGTTCGCGAAGACGAAGCCGGCGTTGGTGATCAGGTCGCGATAGCTGTCCCGGAAGAAGGTGAGCGACGCGCTGCCCTCGCCGAAGGAGCGGTCGTAGCCGACCTCGATGCTCCGGCTGCGCTCCGCGCGCAGGTCGGGATTGCCACCGAAGGGCGAGAACATCTCGCCGACGGACGGCGCGCGGAAAGCCTGACCGTACGCCGCGCGGAACTTGTGACCGCCGCGGATCCACGCCGCCGCCACGCGCGGCGAGGTCTCGCTGCCGAACGTCTCGTAGCGGTCGTGGCGGACGCCCGCGGCGATCTCGATCCGCGTGCCGGGACGGAGCTCGCGCGAGAAGCGGTCTTCGATGAACAGCGAGCGCTCGCTGCGGCGCTTATCGACGAAGTTCGGTCCGAAGTTCGTGACGTCGTCGACGGTCGTGCGCTCGTACTCGCCGCCGGCGACGATCGTGCCGATCGCCGTCTTCGTGCGCGTGGTCAGCCTCGCGCGGCGCGTGGTCGCGTCGGTCGTCTGGAAGAGCAGACCGAACGGCTCGTCGGGATCGGCGAGTGTGTCCTCGCGGCGCGTCTGGGCGAACGTCAGGTCATAGCTGAAGCGGCCGAGGGTCTGCTCGATGGGAAGGGCGAGCTGGCGCTCCTCGCCGTCCTGGCGGCGGCGGGGGCTGGCCACCAGCGCATCCAGCGTGGCGTTGAGATTCGTCGGGATGCCGAGGTCGTAGGACATCCAGCGTCCCGTCAGGCCGAAGGACAGGCCGTTCGCGGCGCGCCAGCGGAGGGCGACGTTCGCGCTCTCCTCGTCGAAGTCGTCGTTCGAGGCGAAGCCGTCGTCCGCGCGCGACTCGAACGACGCGCTGAGCGTCGTCGCCGTCGTCACGCGCGTGGCCTCGACCTTCGCGTTGCGCAGGCCGTTGCCTCCCGCCTCGAGCGCGGCGCGCAGGCCGCTCTTCGCCGGAATGGTGAGGATGTTCACCACGCCCGCGACGGCGTCAGAGCCGTAGAGCGCGGAGTACGGGCCGCGCACGACTTCGACCTGTTCCACGCCCGCGGTCGAAAACTGGCCCCAGTCGTAGCCGCCGAAGAAGGGGTTGTTGATCTCGATGCCGTTCCAGAGCACGAGCGTGTGCGCGCTGTTCGACCCGCGGGTGAAGAGCGAGGTCTGGTGCCCGGACGACCCGGCGCGGGCGACGGTGAGGCCGGGCACCTCGCGCAGCACGTCGGCGACGTCGCGCGCGGCGCGCGCCTCGATCTCGTCGCGCGTGATCACCGTGACCGCAGCCGGCGTGTCCTCGACCTCCTCGGGCAAGGCCGTGGCGGTGACGACGATCTCGTCCTGCAGTTGGGCAGAGGCGGGAATGCTTGCGATAAGGAGAACCGCGAAAAGGAAATGCTTCATGACGACTCCTTCCCTCCGAAGAAGGCCGATCAGTGGTGTGCTGTCCTTCGAGGCCGGTCTCCTGGCTTCCGGGTCGTCCTTCCCGCGCTCCCTTCCCGCTGGAATGCAGTGGGGGCCGTCAGGCCAAAGCGCGAGTCGTCGCCGGTTACAGTGGCGGGGGCCGCGCCGGTATCACACCGGCTTCCCGTTCACCTCGTCGGACGCTGGTTGGAAAAGAACAGGCGGCGGATTTTACACCCGCCGCCTCACTTCGGCCGCTTTCTGAACTTGTCGTAGAGCAGCGTGTGCCGCGAGTCCATGGGGATCTCTTCGCCGGCGATGAAGACGCGACGCACGCTCGTGCGCATCTCCAGGGGGTCGCCGTCGGTGACGATCACGCTCGCGCTCTTGCCGACTTCCAGGGAGCCGAGGCGGTCGGCGACGCCGAAGATCTCGGCGGGGTAGATCGTGATGGCCTTGAGGGCGACGTCCTTGGGCAGGCCGAACGCGGCGCAGGAGCCCGCGTGGTACGGCAGGTTGCGCGTGTTGTGGGCGTCGGAGGTCTGGATGGCGAAGCGGATGCCGTTGTCGTGGAGCGTCTTGGCGTTGCTGAAGAGGAGGTCGTAGGGATCGTCCTCGCGCGAAGGGAGGGCGAGGATGGGACCGAGGATCACCGGGACGTTGCGGCGCTTCAGCTCGGGGATGACGCGGGCCACGTCCTGCGCGCCGGAGAGGATCATCTTCAGCTTGAACTCATCCGCGAACTTCAGCGCGGCGTTGATGTCGCGGGCGAGGTTCGCGTGGATGACTACCGGCACGCGTCCTTCCACGACCGGCACGAGGGCCTCGAGGATGAGATCGCGGTCGAAGCGCTGCACCGGCGCGGCGGCGGCCTTCGCGTAGGCCTGGGCGTCGCGGAGGATGTCGCGCAGCCTGTCGAGCTCGCGCGTGTAAGTCTTGCGGCGCTCTTTCTCCGCCTCTTCGTCCTGCGGGACGTCTCCGAAAGAGGCCGCGCGCAGGCGCGGAAAGCGGATGTGCATGGCCAGCGGTGCCTTGACGGTCATCTCCGACGGAGTCCAGCCGGCGAGCTGAATGAGCGCGCTCGATCCGGAGATGATCCCGCCTTCTGGAACGCTGACGACGTGCGTGACGCCGTTGACGCGCGTCACCGGCACCAGCTCGCTGTGCGGGTTGATCGCCACTTCGGCGTGCGCGTTCGGGTTGATGTCTCCCAGCTCGGCCGTGTCCACCGTGCCGGCGACGGAGTCGATCTCCGTGAGGCCCACGCTCGAGCCGGAGTCGATCATGCCGGGATAGACGGAGAGGCCGGAGCCGTCGATGACCGTCGCATTCGCGGGAACGCTGACGCTGGCGCCGACGGCGGTGATCACGCCGCTCACGAAGACGATCGTCCCGTTGGGAATCGGCGCGGAGGTGACGGGATAGATCGTCGCGTTGCGAATGGCCACCGTTCCCTTCGTGCCGGGATTGTTCGGGATCGTGGACTGCGCGAGCGCCGCGCTCGCGCAAAGCAGCGTGAGTGCAACCAGCTTACGCATCCTTCTTCTCCTTCCCGCCCTTCTTCTTCGCGTCGTCCTCGTCCTTCTTCAGCCGCTCCTCCTTCTCCTTGCGCAGGGCCTCGCGCTGCTCGAGGTCGCGGGCCCGGTCGAAATAGATCTCGCCCTCGATGAAGGTCGTGTCGACGCGCGAGTAGACCGAGAGCGGATGCCCGTTCCAGATGGCCAGGTCGGCGTCCTTGCCCACCTCGATGGAGCCGATGCGCTGGTCGAGGCGCAGCTGCCTGGCTGGATTGATCGTGCAGAGCCGCAGCGCCTCCTCCTCGGTGAGACCGCCGTACTTCATGGCCTTGGCGGCGTCGTGGTTGAGATGCCGCGCCAGCTCGTCGGAGTCGGAGTTGACGGAGGTGAGCACGCCGCCCCGCACCATCAGCGCGACGTTGTACGGCGTCGCGTCGTAGGCCTCGGCTTTGTAGCCCCACCAGTCGATGAACGTGCCGCCGCCCGCGCCTGCCGCCGCGATCTCGCGCGCGACCTTGTAGCCCTCGAGCACGTGCTGGAACTCGCGCACCTGGAAGCCGAGCTCCTTGGAGAGATTGATCAGCATCATGATCTCGTCGGCGCGATAGCAGTGCGAGTGGACGTCGATCTTGCCGCGGAGGATGTCGGCCATGGTCTCCATCAGCAGGTCGCGGCGCGGGGGAATCGCGGCCTCACCGCGCTTCTGCTTCGCCTCGTACTCGCTCCACGCAGACATGTAGTCCTTGGCGTCGATGAACGACTTGCGGATCACTTCCTCCACGCCCATGCGCGTGGCCGGGTACTGCCGGGCCTGCCCCTCGGGCGGGCGGAAGTTGGCGCTCTTCGGGTTCTCGCCGAGGGCGAACTTGATCGTGCGCGGGGCATCGGCGACCAGCCACTCCGAGATCGGCCGGCCCCACTTCCACTTCATGATCTGGCTCTGCCCGCCGATGGCATTGGCCGAGCCGTGCAGCACCAGCGCGGTGGTCGTGCCGCCGGCGAGCTGGCGGTAGGCGGAGATGTCGCGGTTGTCCGCGGCGTCGGCGATGCGCACCATGCCGGTGTTGGGCAGGGAGATCTCGTTGACGCTCCCCTCGACCGCGGTGTGGCTGTGCGTGTCGATGATGCCGGGGAGGACGAACTTGCCCGTGCCGTCGATGACCCGCGCGCCCGCCGGCGCGGAGAGGTCCTTGCCGACCGCGGCGATCTTGGAGCCGCGGATGAGCACCGAGCCGTTCTCGATCGTGCCGTTGGTGATGGTGAGGATGGTCGCGTTGCGGATGAGCGTGACGCGCTCCTGCGCGGCGAGGGGGAGTGTGAACAGAAGGAAGACGAGCGCTTTTCTCATTTCGATCGGCTCCCGCTGAAGTCGAAGTTGCCGAGGGTGGTGGTGACCGTGCCGGTCATGGTGTCGCCGGACAGCATGCCGCGGAACACCCAGTCGCTCGCCTCGGCGGCGTTCTGGCCGGTCGCGGAGATGGTGAACTCGAACGACGAGGTGCCGTCGAACGAGCCGCCGCGGATGTCGCCCGAGCCGCGGTCGCCGGAGTAGGTGCCGGTGAGCGCGCCGTCCTCGGCGCGCAGCGTGGCCTGGATGGAGACGTTGCCGTCCGGCGCGCGCACGGTCAGGCTCCAGGAGCCGTCGATCGGCGACGCCGGCGACTCGCCGGGCTTGCGGTCGTCGGCGGGCAGGCGGATCTCCCGGCCGTCGACGAAGACCCGGCTCACCTTCGCGTCCTTGTCGAAGAGCGGCTTGTCGCTGAGGACGACGTTGGCGATCTTGCCGCGCTCGAGCGATCCGAGCTGGCGGTCGATGCCGAGGATGCGCGCGGGGCCGAGGGTGGTCGCGCGCAGCGCGTCGTCCGCGGAGAGGCCGTTCTCGATGGCCTTGCGAATGCCGGGGAGGAAATCGCCGGCCTTGCCGGGGCCGGTGACGAGGGCGAAGGCGACGCCGCTCTTGGCCAGCTGCGCGGGCGTGGTCGGCGAGAGCTGGCGGTCGCGGATCACGCGCAGCGGCTGCTCCTCGCGGTCTTCCTTGTCCGCCGGGGCGGTGGCCCACTTCACGGACACAAGCACCGGCACGTTCTTCAGATCGCCCGGCATCTGGTAGCCCTGCCGCGCGCCGGAGACGATGTAGCGGAGGTCGAACTCGCGCGCGAGCTGCTGGGCGCGGCGGATCATCAGCTCGGAGTCGGCGATGAAGACCACCGGCAGCTCCTTGCGCAGCGCGGGACGCAGGGCCTCGAGGCCGGGATTCTCCTGCGGCCGCTGCAGGCCGGCCGGATTGCGCTCGTACACGGCGCGCGCGGCGGAGTGCTGCTGGGCGTCGAGAAAGTTCTGGCGGATCATCGCCATCACGCCCATCAGGCTGTCCGGGTAGGTCCAGGTCGGCCGCGGATTGAACGAGATCTGCAGCGTGGCCGGGCTCTTGATCACCCGCGTCTCGATCGGACCGGAGCTGAGGTTCAGCACCACCGACTGGCCGTTGAAGATCCCCGCGGCGGGCGCCGTGAGGACGGTAGTCACGCCCGTGGCCCGGCGCGCGTCCATGTCCTCGTCGCTGATCTTCGCGTTGCGGATGGCCATGAAGTCGGGCGTCGGCTCGGGTGCGGACTCCTCGCGGCGCTGCTGCCCGCCCCCTCCGCCGCCGAACCCGCCGCGGCGCGGCGCGGGAGCGGCGAAGCCGAGGGACGTCTGGGCGTCGATCAGGCCGGGATAGACGTGGCCCCCCTTGGCGTCGATGACCGTGGCGTCGCGGGGGATGGCCGCGTTCGCGCCGACGGCCTCGATCAGGCCGTTGCGGATGATAACCACGCCGTTGGGGATCGGCGCCCCGGAAACCGGATGGACGGTACCGCCGGTGATGGCGTAGACGCCCGGCGCGTCTGCGTGCACGGCGGTGGCTACGGTGAGAACGACGAGAATGGCGACGAGTCGCCGAAGACTCATGCGTGACCTCCGGCCGCGCATGATAACCTCGTGCGCCTCGGAGTCAGCCCATGGTCCTGTTCAATTACGCCACGAAGGAGATCACGGCCAAGATCGTCTATTACGGCCCCGGTCTCTGCGGCAAGACCACGAACCTGCAGTTCGTGTACGACTCGCTCCCCTCCAACAGCAAGAGCAAGATGCTCTCGCTGGCCACCAAGACCGACCGCACCCTCTTCTTCGATTTCCTCCCCCTGGACCTCGGCAAGATCCGGGGGATGCGCACGAAGCTGCAGCTCTACACCGTGCCCGGGCAGGTCTACTACAACTCCACGCGCCAGCTCGTGCTCAAGGGCGCGGACGGGATCGTGTTCGTCGCCGACAGCCAGGACTTCGCCCTCGACGCGAACCTGGAGTCGATGCAGAACCTCGAGGACAACCTCAAGCGCCAGGGCATCCGCCTCAAGGAGATGCCGCTGGTGATCCAGTACAACAAGCGCGACCTGCCGAACGCCATGGCGGTGCCGGAGCTCGACGCCGAGATCAACACCATGCAGGTGCCGGCGTTCGAGTCCGTGGCCACGACCGGCCTGGGCGTCGAGGAGACGCTGAAGGGGATCACCCAGCTGGTACTCGCGCACCTGATCAAAAAGTACGGACTGGAAGGCGCCGAGCCGCTGGAGCGCGAGATCCAGATCCTCAACGCGCCGACGACGCAGCGCGCCGCCGCGGAGTCGCTGTGGGACGACGAGGAGGAGCCGTTCGGCGCGCCCGCTGTCACTCGCTCCGCCCCGCCGCCGCCACCGGCCGGCGAGCCGGAGTTCGAGCTGGACGAGGCTTCCGACGAGAACATCCCCCTCGTGGCCACGGAGCTCCTCCCCACCACCACCGTCGCCGTGCCGATGAATCCATTCGACGATCTGTACACCACCCCCGAGCCGCCGCCGATGGACGTGCCGACCACCTCCATCGAGATCCCGCTCCCCCAGGGCATCCTGGAGTCGCTCCCCGTCCTCGGCCAGGACGCGCCGGCCACCGCCGTGGCCTCACGGCCGGCCCCCGAGCGGCGCAGCACGGACGGGCTCGTCAAGGAGATCACCATCCCCCTGAACCTCACCCTGGACGAGGTCCGGCAGCACCGCCGCCTGCGGCTCAAGATCACCCTCGACGTGAATCTTTTGCCGTAGCAGTGTGTTACGAGAAGGTCCACCCGGAGGAGTGGTCGAGTGGTTTAAGGCAGCGGTCTTGAAAACCGCCGTGGGGGCGACTCCACCGTGGGTTCGAATCCCACCTCCTCCGCCACCGGGCACTTTCGTGGAATTGCTGATCCAGCGATCCGCATTTAACATTCGCATTCCTTCAGCCGGAGAGATGGGTGAGTGGCTGAAACCAGCGGTTTGCTAAACCGCCGTAGGGCCTTAAAGCTCTACCGAGGGTTCGAATCCCTCTCTCTCCGCCATCCCTCGTTCTAGGAGTGCGGTGGCGCAGCCACCGCTTTCGTATCCGGATCGCAGAGCGGTAGCTTCGCTACCGCACTCCTAAAACTTCTCCAGCGGCGCGCGCGCCGGACCGTTGAGCACTTCTCCGTCAGGCGTGAAGCGAGAGCCGTGGCAGGGGCAGTCCCAGGTGCGCTCGGCCGGGTTCCAGGCGACGTCGCAATTCATGTGCGTGCAGACCGGGGACACCGTGTGCAGGGCGCCGCTGTCGTCGCGGTAGGCGGCGACTTTCTTTCCGTCGATCTCCAGGATCTTGGCCTCGCCGGCGCGGACCTCGTCGGTGCTCTTGCCTTCCACGTCGTGCGACGTGAGGCGGTCGGAAAGGAAGTGCTTCGGGAACTGGAGGTTCTCGGTGAGGAACTCGCGCGCGGTCACGTGCGGGCGCCTGCGGCTGCGGTCGAAGACCTCGGCGTAGCGGTTGGTGACGCCGGTGAGGAGGTCCGCGACGATCATCGCGCCGATGGTGCCGAAGGTGATGCCCTGGCCGGCGTAGCCGGTGGAGAGGTAAAGATTGCCGGAGCCGCCGATGATCGGGAGGCCGCCGTGCGGCTCGATGACCTGGCCGGACCAGCGATGGCTCGGCTCTCCGACTCCGAACGCCCCACGCGCGTAGGCCAGAAGGCGCGCGAAGCAGCCCTCGGTGTCCTCCTCCTCGCCGACGCGGTGGTCCTCGCCGCCCACGATCAGCCACTGGTCCTGCCGGCGGGTGTAGTGGTACGGGTCGGCGGTGTCCCAGAAGAGGCCATCGGGGAAGTCCTCGATGGGGAAGGCCATGGCGTAGGTGCGATACGGCGCGGCGAGGGTGTGAATGTCGGTGAAGCCGGCGATGGGGACATTCGTTGCCATCAGCACGGCTTTCGCGGTCACGCGTCCGCCCTCGGTCTCCACGACGCACGGCTGGCCGTCTTTGACGTCGGTGACCCGCGTGCGCTCGAAGACGCGGCAATCCTTGCCGCTGATCTTCGCCGCGAGGGCATCAAGGTACTGGCGCGGATGAAACTGGGCCTGATTGGCGAAGAGCACCGCGCCGCGCGTGGCGGAGGGCAGCGGGACGCTCTCGGTCCACTTCGCGTCGAGGCCCGCCTCGGCGGCCGCGCGGGCTTCGTTCTTGATCTCGGCGACGTACCTGCGCTTCTCGGTGTAGAGGTAGCCGGGCACGCGGCGGAAGCGGCAGTCGATGGAGTGCCGGGAGATGAGCTCCGCGATCTTCTCGATCGAGGCGACGCTCGCCTCGGCGACCAGGCGCGCCTCTCCGGGGCTGTACTTGCGCCGGATGTAGTGGTAGCGGGCGTCGATGGCGGCGGTGATGTGAGCGGTGGTATTGCCGGTCTCGCCGGAGCCGATGGTGTCCTTTTCGAGAACGACCACGCGCTGCCCGCGCTCCGAAAGCAACGCGGCCGCGGTGATGCCGGTGATGCCTGCTCCGACGATGGCGACGTCGGTCTCGATCTCCCCGCGCAGCGGATCGAAGCGCGGCGGCGCGCTCGTGCCCTCCCACAGCGGTGCGGTTTTGTCTCTCATCTCGGCCCCCCTACAGGCCGTTACAGGCACGTTTCGTGCTCGACCGTAAGACTGCCTTACCTAGTTGTACTTAGACGGTATTTGGCCGTTTGAGAATCTTTACAACCCCGGAAGGAGACACCACTCATGGCAACCAGTAAACGCGGATTTGCGTCCATGGATCCTGCCAAGCAGCGTGAGATTGCGAGCAAGGGCGGACGCGCTGCACACGCGAAGGGCACGGCCCACGAGTTCACCACCGACGAGGCACGCGTCGCCGGCCGGAAGGGCGGCGAGGCTGTTAGCCGCGACCGGGCCCACATGGCCGCAATCGGCCGCGAAGGTGGCCACAGCCGCGGAGCGCGCGCGCGCGCGGCAGCGGCGGGTGCGGCGGTCGCCGGTGCGGCGATCGGTGCGGTCGCCGGTGCGGCAGTGAATCACCGCCTGGAGAACCGGGACCGAGACACCGGCATCGACGTCGTGCAGGGCACCCAGCCGTTCGTCCGGCAGGTCAACGAGGAGCGCAGCGGCTTCGAGGCCGGCGTTCGCAACGAGCGCCCGTCGCGCGAGGTGCGCTCCAGCGACAACGCGAACGAGGGCGGCCCGCTCTCCGATCGCGGGAGAATCTAGCGACTTGTGGAGGGGGACAGGCAGGATTGCCTGTCCTCCACCTACATCTCCTCCAACTGGTCCGCGAGCTCGGCTCCGAGCCAGCCCGTGAGGACCGTCAGCAGTACGCCCACCGCAGAGAGAGCGATCGCGATTCCCTCCGGTTGTGCAGGTGCGTCCCGGCGCAGGATCCAGCTGAGGGCGAAGAGCAGCACCACCACCGTCGTCCCGACGCCGTGCCACATGCCGACGCGCCGCGCGCGCGTGGTGCGCGGAATGGCCGTGAAGTCGATGACGCCGAAGAGCGCCGCCAGCGCACCGCCAGCCACCCCCGCGAAGATCATCCACCACGACACCAGCGCGAGCTCCACCCGCCCGCGCGCGAGCCAGGCCAGGTCGAAGAAGAACGACGTGCCGAGGAGGCCCAGCGGAAAGACGCTGAGAATCTGGTGCAGCGGCTGCCCGAACACGCGAACGCGCGGCTTCATGCACCCGCCATTTTCAACACTTCGGCGAGATGCAGCGTCTTCCGGCCCGTGGCCTGCTCGATCTGTTCGCGGCAACTGAAGCCGTCGGCGATGATCAGCGTGTCCGGCGACGCCTCGCGCACCAGCGGCAGCAGCACCCGCTCCCCGATCTTCATCGAGAGGTCGTAGTGCTTCCGTTCGAACCCGAACGCTCCGGCCATCCCGCAGCAGCCGGAGTCGGGATGTGTGAGGTCCAGGCCGATCTTCCGCAGCAGCGCCTCCTCGGCGTCGAACTTCAGGATGGACTTGTGATGGCAGTGCGACTGGACCAGGGCCTTGCGGTGCAGCGCCGGCAGCGGGACGTCCTCGCGCATCAGGAACTCGCTGAGCGTGAACGTGGACGCGGCGAGGCGTTGCGCGCGCTCGTCGTCGGGGAAGAGGCCGGGCAGCTCGTCCCGGAAGACCGAGACGCAGCTCGGCTCGAGGCCGACGATCGGCACGGAGGCGTCGACGTGGTCGAGGATCTGGCGGAGCTGCTTCTTCGCCAGGTCGAGAAAGCCCCAGTCGTAGAGGGGGCGGCCGCAGCAGAGGCGCTGACTGGGGATGGTGACCTGATAGCCGGCGCGCTCGAGCACCTCGGCGGCGGCGAGCGCGGTCTCGGGGGTGAAGTGGTTGTTGAACGTGTCGGGCCAGAGGAGCACTCGGCGGGCTGAAGCCCGCCGCTCCACGAATTGGTCGCGGAACGTCTTGCGTGCAAATCGCGGCATGCGTCGCTGGGAGGCCACGCCGGCGAAGGGTTTCATCATGGCCATGGCCAGATTCGCGAGCCGCGGCGCCTTCGAGGCCATTCCCGCCCACCAGTAGATCAGGCCCATCGCGTAGGCCGGCATGGGCCTGAGGCGCCGCGCGTAGTAGTGCGACAGGAACTCGGCCTTGTAGGTGGCCATGTCCACGTGCGTGGGGCAGTCGCCTTTGCAGCCTTTGCAGGCCAGGCAGAGATCGAGCGACTCCTTGACCGCCTCGTTGCGCCAGGAGTCGGGCGTGACCTGGCCCTGGAACATCTCGAAGAGCAGGCGCGCCCGGCCGCGCGTGGAATGCTCCTCCTCGCGCGTGACTTGGTAGCTCGGACACATCGTGCCGCCGTCCAGGCGGCGGCAGCGGCCGACGCCGACGCAGCGCAGCACGGCCCGGCTCATCTGCCCGTGGTCTTCCTGGAAGCCGAAGTGCGTCTTCGGGGACCAGGGATCGAAGCCGGCGCCGAGGCGGAGGTTCTCGTCGGGGTGGTAGGGCGTGACGACCTTGCCCGGGTTCATCTTCCACTCCGGGTCCCAGAGGGCCTTGAACTCCCGGAACGCGCCGATGAGCTCCGGGCCGAACATCTTCTCCAGCAGCACCGCGCGGGACTGGCCGTCGCCGTGCTCGCCGGAGAACGACCCGCCGTACGAGGCCACGAGGTCCGCGGCGTCGTCCAGGAACCTGCGGAACTTGGCGATCCCCTCGGCCGACTCCATATCGAAGTTCGTGCGCGTGTGCACGCAGCCGTCGCCGAAGTGGCCGTACAGATCGCCGCCGTAGTCGTACGACTCCAGCAGCCGGCGCAGGTCGCGCAGGTAGCTGCCGAGCTTCTCCGGCGCCACCGCCGCGTCCTCCCACCCCTCCCACATGATCGGCTTGCCGGGCACGTGCGCCGTCGCGCCGAGGCCCGACTCGCGGACACCCCAGATCAGGCGCGACTCGCGCGGGGTATCGACGAGGCGCGTCGGGTGATCGAGCTCCGCCTGGAGCCGCCGCGCCTTCGCGTTCGACTCCTCCACCGTCTCCCCTCCGAACTCCACCAGCAGCCAGCCGCTGCCCTCCGGCAGAAGCTTGATGCCGGCGGGATTGAGGCCGGTGTGGATCTGATCGCGCACTAGGAGGTCGTCGAATCCCTCCAGGCCGATCGGGCCGAAGCCGAGGATGCGCGGCACGTCGTCCGCGGCGTCGTAGACGGACGGATAGCCGATCACCAGCAGCGTCCGCGAGGGCGGGCTGTAGACCAGGCGCGCCTTCGCCTCCAGCACGAGCACGCACGTCGACTCCGAGCCCACCAGCGCCCGGGCGACGTGGAAGCCCTTCTCCGGCAGGAGGTCGTCGAGGTTGTAGCCGGAAACGCGGCGGGGGATCTTCGGGTAGCGCGCGCGGATGAGGTCCGCATATCGATCACGGATGGATCTCAGGCCGGCGTAGATCTCGCCGCGCCGCCCGCCTTCGCGGATGATCGCCTCCAGCTCCTCCTCGCTCGTCGCGCCGACGCGCATGCGCAGGCCGTCGTAGGTGAGGACCTCCAGCTCCGCGATGTTGTCGACGGTCTTGCCGGACATGATCGAGTGCACGCCGCAGGAGTTGTTGCCGATCATGCCGCCGAGGGTGCACTGGGCGTGGGTGGCCGGATCGGGGCCGAAGGTGAGCGTGTGCACCTCGGCCGCGGCGCGGAGGTCGTCCAGGACGATCCCCGGCTCGATGCGCGCGAACTTCTCCGGCGCGTTCATCTCCACGACGTGGTTCATGTACTTCGACATGTCCAGGACCACGGCCACGTTGCAGCACTGGCCGGCCAGGCTGGTGCCGCCGCCGCGGCCGAGGACGGGGGCGCCGAAGCGGCGCGCCAGCTCGACGGTGGTGACCACGTCGTGGGCGTCGCGCGGCAGGACCACGCCGATGGGGACCTGCCGGTAGTTCGAGGCGTCGGTGGCGTAGAGAGCGCGCGCGCCGTCGTCGAAGCGCACCTCGCCGCGGATGGCGTTTTTGAGCGCCGCCGCGAGCGCGGCGGCGTCGACGCTCAGCGACTGGATGCGGTCCCGATGCTCCAGGCGCGGCCGCACGGCGCGCTCCGCGTGCGGAAACGCGACCGGGTCGAACCGGCGGATCTCGTGGCTCACGAGCGGAGTTTATTTCTTCCGGGCTGGCGCTTTGCGGGAAGAGGATTTTTTTGCGGAAGACTTCTTCGCCGACGAGGCCTTCTTGGCGGAAGACTTCTTCGCGCTCGACTTTTTGGCGCTCGATTTCTTAGCGCTGGACTTCCGGGCGCTCGATTTCCGAGCCGTGGCACGGCTCACCAGCTTGCTGAACCGGCTCCCCTGCCCATCGGAGAGCAGCATCGCCAGACGGTTGCGGTCGAACCATTCGAACCACTCGTCCCACTCGATCTCCTCGAGCGTCTCCTCGCCGGAGTAGCCGGGGAAGTCGATGCGGAGAATGCCCGGATCCTTGCGCGAGCCGGTCTCCCGAACGCGCGCGGGATGTCCGCCGCGCGCCTCCACCCACTGGCGAATCTCATCGTGGTCGGTCGTCGGTTGTGCTGTAGCCATAATCGATTTTGCTGTGCACAATCCGAACCTATGCGCAACGGATTTCTCGCCCGCGCGGGGATGCGTCTGGCCGACGCCTGCGAGCGCTGGTTCCCCGATGCCTTCGTCTTCGCCCTCGCCGCAATCCTCGTGACGTTCGTCGGCGGCCTCGCCGTCGGCGTCCCGGCGGCGAAGCTGGTCACGGAGTTCGGCGGCGGCTTCTGGTCGCTGGTGAACTTCACCATGCAGATGGCCATGATCATCATCGGCGGCTTCGTCGTGGCCAGCTCCCCGCCGGTGGCGCGGCTCACCACCCGCCTCGCCGCGATTCCGCAGACCGCGCGCGGCGCCGTCGCCTTCGTGGCCCTCTTCGCCATGCTCTCGGCGCTGATCTCCTGGGGCATGTCGCTGATCTTCACCGGCCTGCTGGTCCGCGAGGTCGTGCGTCGGGTCGAGCGTGTGGACTACCGCGCCATCGGCGCCGCCGCCTACCTCGGCCTAGGGACGGTCTGGGCTCTCGGCCTCTCGTCCTCGCCCGCATTGCTGCAGGCCACGAAATCCGCGATTCCTCCCGCCCTCCTTCCCATCACCGGCGTCATCCCCCTCAGCCAGACCATCTTCCTCTGGCAGAGCCTCACCATGGCGGCGATCCTCATCCTCACCGCCACACTGGTCGCGTACTACTCCGCGCCGCGCGAGAACGAGGCAAAGACATTCCGCGACATCGGCATCACCTTCGAGCCGTTCCGCGCCCTTCGCTTCCAGCCGACGACGCCGGCGGAGAAAGTGGAGAACAGCCCGATCCTGGTGATCGTCATCGCCGCGCTGATGCTCTGGTACCTGGCCACGCAGTTCCTTTCGCGCGGCGCCATCGCCGCGGTCGATCTCAACAACTTCAACTTCGCCTTCCTCACCCTCGGCCTGGTCCTGCACTGGCGCCCGCGCTCGTTCCTCCGCGCCGTGGCCAACTCCATCCCGGCCACCGCCGGTGTCCTGATCCAGTTCCCGTTCTACGGCGGCATCTTCGGGATGATCTCCAAAACGCCCCTGAACGAGTACCTCGCCAACCTCTTCGTCGAAGCCACCACGAAGAACACCTTCCCCATCGTGGTCACGCTCTACTCCGCCGTCCTCGACATCTTCGTCCCCTCGGGCGGCGGGAAGTGGGTCATCGAGGCGCCGTACGTCATGGCCGCCGCGAACCAGTGGCAGGTGCACCTCGGCTGGACCGTGCAGATCTACAACGTGGCCGAGACCATCCCGAACCTGATCAACCCGTTCTGGATGCTGCCGCTCATGGGCATCCTGAACGTCCGGGCGCGCGATCTGGCGGGGTACTCGATCCTGCAGCTGCTGTTTCTGGCGCCGCTGGTGGTGCTGATGGGTTGGCTGTTCGCGCAGACTCTGCCGTATTTGCCGCCGGCCCATTAGTTGGGACACGGGGGCACGAGGGGCACGGGGGCACGTGACCCCCCCGTGCCCTCGTGCCCCCGAGCCCGTCATCCCAGTGAAACCTAACGGTTTCTCGTTCGTAACGTATAAGTAGACGAAGAAACTATGAGGACCTTCGTACTCGCGGTGGTCGTTGCGGCGATGCTCGTCATCCCGGCCGAGGCGCGGCTCCAGCGCCAGATCATCGGATCCGAGCAGGATCACTCTCTGTCCGAGACCACCGACTGCGATCACTTCTACAAGACCACCTTCACCTCCTTCAAGGCCCAGCTGCACGAGCAGGAGCAGCGTGAGATCCCGCTGGACGGGGTCGACCTCCTGAAGGTGAACGCCAGCCAGGAAGGCGGCGTCTCGATCCGGGGCTGGAACAAGCCGCACGCGCGCCTGATCGTCTGCCGCTATGCCGTGGCCGGATCGAAGACCCAGGCCCGGCGCGTCCTCGACGCGATCACGGTCTCGCACGCCAACGGCGAGATCACCGCCCACGGGCCGGCCATCGACGCCACCCAGGCGTGGTGGGTGAACATGATCCTCTACGTGCCGAAGCGCGCGACCATGGACGTGCGCGCGGCCAACGGCGGCGTGGCCATCCGGGACATGGACGGACGGGTGAGCGCGCAGGCCACGAGCGGCGGCATCTCCGTGGCCCAGTCGACCGGCAACTACAAGATCGCCACCGAGTCCGGCGGCATCACCCTGGACCGCATCTCCGGCCGCGTCGAGGCCGAGTCGCGCGAGGGGGCGATCGCGTTCAAGGTCGCGCCCGCCGATACCACGCCTGCCATCGAGGCCCGCACGGCCGACGAGGGACAGATCCTCTGCCGGCTCAGCGGCTGCCAGGGCGGGGCCTTGGGCATCTGGGCAGCCGACCGCAAGACCCTCCGCATCGGCTCGGGCACGCCCGACGTCCGACTGACCACCGCGGGCGCGCCGATCATCATCGATCGGCTGCGCTAAGTCGCGCCGAATCAATCACTTCAACAGCAGAACCCGCGGCATGGAACCTGCACTTTGGCAGGCATGGCTGCAATCGAAAAAACAGTCCTCAGCGAGCAGAGCATCCGCTTCTACCGGCATGCGCTGTCCATCTTCAAGGACGCCGGGGTCCGGCATCTCGTCGGCGGCGCCTACGCCTTCGCCCGCTACACCGGCATCGAGCGTCACACCAAAGACTTCGACGTCTTCATCTGCCGCGACGACTTCCAGCGCGCGGCCTGGGCCTTCAAGAAGGCCGGCTACAAGACCGAGCTGACGTTCCCCCACTGGCTGGGCAAGGCCTACAAGGGCGACGATTTCGTCGATCTGATCTTCAGCGCCGGCAACGGCGTGGCGGAAGTGGACGAGCGCTGGTTCGAGCACGCCGTGAAGGAGAAGGTGTTCGGCGTGGACGTCGAGCTCATTCCCGCCGAGGAGATGATCTGGTCGAAGGGCCTGATCATGGAGCGGGAGCGCTTCGACGGCGCGGACGTCGCGCACGTCATCCGCGCGGTCGGCGATCAGCTCGACTGGCGCCGGGTCCTCGAACGCTTCGGCCCGTTCTGGCGTGCACTCTACGCCCACATCGTGCTGTTCGGCTTCATCTATCCCTCCGACCGCTCGAAGGTGCCCGAGTGGGTGATGGACGAGCTCGCGGAACGGCTGCGCGCCGAGACCCGCGCCGGCGATGCCGAGGAGAAGATCTGCTACGGCACGATCATCTCCCGCCAGCAGTATCTGAAGGACATCGGCGAGTGGGGCTACAAAGACGCACGCCTCGTGCATGAGACGATGAACGAAGAGGAGATCGCGCACTGGACGGCCGGAATCGAGGTCGACGGCGCGAAGTAGATGATGACCGAACGCGAGACGCTGCGCATCGCGGCGATGGCGGACATTCACGTGAAGAAGTCGTCGGCAGGGGCGTTCCAGCCGATCTTCGCCCAGGCCAACGAGCGGGCGGACGTGCTCCTCCTGTGCGGCGATCTGACCGACTACGGGTCCATCGAGGAAGGGAAGATCCTGGCCAGGGAGATCACGTCCGCGCTGCGCATCCCCTGCATCGCCGTCCTCGGCAATCACGACTACGAGACCGGACACCAGCAGGAGCTCGTCGGCATCCTCGGCGATGCGGGCGTGGTCGTGCTCGACGGCGACTCGCACGAGATCGCCGGCGTCGGCTTCGCCGGCGTGAAGGGCTTCGCCGGCGGCTTCGGCCGCCGCGCCCTCGGCGCGTGGGGCGAGCCGATCACCAAGCAGTTCGTGCACGAGACGATCAACGAGGCCCTGAAGCTCGAGGCGGCGCTGGCGCGCCTGCGCACGCCGCAGAAGATCGGCGTGCTGCACTACTCGCCGATCCAGGCCACGGTCAACGGCGAGCCTCCGGAGATCGTCGCCTTCCTCGGCTCGAGCCGGCTCGAGGAGCCGCTCGACCGCTACCGCGTGAACGCCGTCTTCCACGGCCACGCCCACCGCGGCGCGCCGGAGGGGCGGACCAAGGGGAACGCGCCCGTGTACAACGTGGCCATGCCCGTGCTGGCGATGGCATTTCCGGAGCAGCCGCCGTTCCGCGTGGTCGAGGTCCCGGTCCGCGCGGAAGCGGTTGCGTGAAGAAGCAATAGAATCCCATCGATGCGCCACAACGCCTGGCCCGGCGGCATCACGCGCGAAGATATTCTCGACTGGTACCGCTCCACGCGCGCCCGCACGAAGGCGCTCTTCGCGCTGATCACCCCGGACGCCTACTACGACCGCCCGATCGCGCTGCGCAATCCGATCGTGTTCTACGAGGGCCACATCCCCGCCTTCGCGGTGAACACGCTGGTGAAGCTCGCCCTGGGGCGGAAAGGGATCGACGAGCGGCTGGAGGACCTCTTCGCGCGGGGGATCGATCCGGAGGACACGTCTGCGGTGCGCGACTTCGTGTGGCCGACGCGCGAGTGCGTGCAAAAGTACGCCGAGGCCGCGGATGCGTTGGTGCTGGAGACGCTGGCGACCGCCGTTTTGGAGGACGATGACGTGCCGTACCTTCGTGGGGGTGAGGCGGTGTTCACGGTCCTCGAGCACGAGCTGATGCATCAGGAGACGCTGATGTACATGGTTCATCAGCTGCCTTACGAGAAGAAGAGAGGCCCCTCACCCGGCCCTTCGCTGCGCTCAGGGCCACCCTCTCCCCGCGCGGCGGGGAGAGGGGGAATGGTGAGTGTGCCTGCCGGCGTCGCGACCCTCGGCAATCAGGATGGCTTCGGCTGGGACAACGAGTTTCCCGCCCACACCGTGCACGTCGAGGCCTTCGAGGTCGGCACGCACAACGTCACCAACGGCGAGTACCTCGAGTACGTCGAGGCGACGGGCGCGAGGACGCCGCACTTCTGGGTCGGGAAGACGCACTACCGGGGGATGTTCGCGCTCGTCCCGCTGCCGTTGGACGCGCCGGTATACGTCACCCACGACGAGGCGGCCGCGTACGCGCGGTGGAAGGGCATGCGCCTCATGACGGAGGCGGAGTATCACCGCGCCGCGGCCGGTATCCCCGACGCGCCGGAAGGCAACTACGACTTCGCGTCGTTCGATCCCGTCCCGGTCGGCTCGTATCCTGCCGGCGCGAGCGCGTGGGGCGTGCACGACCTCATCGGCAACGGCTGGGAGTGGACGTCCTCGATCTTCGACGGCTTCGACGGATTCCGGCCCATGCCGTCGTACGCCGCCTACTCCGCCGACTTTTTCGACAACGCGCACTACGTGATGAAGGGCGCCTCGCCGGTGACGCCGCGCGAGCTCGTCCGCAGGAGCTTCCGCAACTGGTTCCGGCCCAACTATCCATATGTGTATGCGACGTTCCGGTGCGCTCGATGATTGCAAGCGCACAGGGCATGGAACGCAAGATCTACAAACCCAAGACTTTCAATCTCTCCGGCCTCAACGGCATCTCCGACAAGACCCTGGAGATGCACTTCAAGCTCTACGAGGGCTACGTCACGAACACGAACACGCTCACCGAGCGGATCGCGGCGATCCTCGCGGACGGGAAGGTCGATCAGGAGGAGCTGCCCGCCTACTCCGAGCTCACCCGCCGGCTCGGCTTCGAGTACAACGGCATGGTTCTGCACGAGTACTACTTCGGGAACATGAAGCGCCAGGGCGGCGACGAGGCGCCGAAGGGCTCGCTGTTCCGCGAGGCCGTCGAGCGCAGCTTCCCCAGCTATGCGATCTGGAAGACCGACTTCGTCGGCGTCGGCAAGATGCGCGGCGTCGGCTGGGCCATCTGCTTCCTCGATCCCGCCACCGGAAACGTCTCGAACCACTGGGTCGAGCTGCACGAGACCGGCAACGTGGCCGGCTTCGTCCCCCTCCTGGTGATGGACGTCTGGGAGCACGCCTTCCTCCTCGACTACAAGCCGGCGGACCGGCCGAAGTACATCGAGGCGTTCCTCTCGAACGTGGACTGGGAATCGCTGGAGAACCGCTTGAAATCGGTGCCGGTGATGACGACAGCGCGATAGCGGTTTTTTTTGCATCCGCGTTGGTTTTTCCAGCATCCGTTTTGGTTTTTTTTAGCCCCTCGTTGATTTGAAATCATCCGCGTTGCTGAAAAAAGCATCCGGTCGGCAAATTTTTGCCGCGCGCCGGCTTCAAAAGCGAGAATTCGGCTCCGCGCAGCAACAATCCCGCTGAAAAATCATCCGGTCTCGCTGAAAAACCAACGGGCCTGGTTTTTTTAGCAACATTGTCGATTTGGAATCATCGCGGCGGCTACTTTTTGTAGAAAAGTGCTTGACTCAGGGTCTGCAGGGGTGCAGATTGCGACCATGGGCCAAGGCCCCCTCGCAACCTTTTCTTCCCCGAAGACGTATCTTGGTCGCATGACCACGCTGATCGAGGTCTCCGGCCTCCGTAAGCTCTACCGGTCCGCGTTCGGGCAGCCGAAGATCACGGCTCTGGACGGCATCGACTTCACCGTGCGTGAAGGCGAGCTCTTCGGGCTGCTCGGGCCGAACGGGGCCGGCAAGACCACCACCGTCAAGATCCTCCTGGGGCTGACCCACGCCACCGAGGGCAGCGCCACCCTCTGCGGGCTGCCGGTGCGCAATCCGGAGTCGCGCCGCCACGTCGGGTACCTCCCCGAGGGACACAAGATCCCGAACTACCTCACCGCGCGCCAGGCGCTGTCGATCTTCGGGCGCATGTCCGGGATGGAGACCGCCGCGATCAAGAAGCGCATCCCCGAGCTCCTGGAGAAGGTGAAGCTGTCCCAGTGGGCGGACGTCCGGATCAAGAAGTTCTCGAAGGGCATGACCCAGCGCCTGGGCCTGGCTTCGGCGCTGATCCACTCGCCGAAAGTGCTCCTGCTCGACGAGCCGACCGACGGCGTCGATCCGGTCGGCCGCCGCGAGATCCGGGACCTCCTGCGCGCCGAGGCGGCCGGCGGGACGGCGGTGCTCCTCAACTCGCACCTCCTCTCGGAGATCGAGCTGACCTGCGACCGGGTGGCCGTGCTCCGCCACGGCAAGGTGGCCGCGTTCGGCACCGTGGAGGAGCTGACCCGCAAGAGCGCGACCTACAAGATGGTCGCCACGCCGATCGACGACAGCCTCGTCACCGCCTTCCGCGACAGCGGCGCCGGCGTCGAGCGCGTGAACGGTCACGTCGTCCTGTCGGTCGAGAACGTGCAGCACCTCAACGCCCTCGTCGATCAGCTCCGCGCCCGCGGGGGCATGCTCAACGAGCTCACGCCCGTGCGCTCGACGCTCGAGGACGTATTCGTCGACCTGATCCGTGCGGAGGAGGTCCCCGCGTCATGAAAGCGCTCGTAGCCAACATCGAAGACGTCTTCCGCGAGGCCGCGGCGCGCTGGACGCTGCTCGCCTACTTCTTCCTCTCCACGATCTTCATCATCATCTTCGCCTCGGCGATCAACCTGGACATCGTCGACGGCGCGCTGGCCGGGGCGAAGCTGTTCGGCAAGGAAGTGGACGTCGACAACCAGATCTCCATCGAGAAGCTCGTCCTCGGCTTCGAGTCCGGCTTCTCGGTCTTCCTCTACTTCATCTGCACGTTCCTGGCGATCTTCGCCACGGCCCATCTCGTGCCGCGCATGCAGGAGAAGGGGACGATCGATCTCTACCTCTCGCGCCCGGTCGGCCGGGTGCGCTTGCTGCTCTCGCGCTACTTCGCCGGGCTGCTGCTCGCGGGAAGCAACGTCGTCTACCTGATCGGCACGATCTGGCTGATCGTCGCCTGGAAGACGCAGGTGCTGCACCCGCGCTTCCTCCTCGGCGGCCTGATCATCTTCCTGATGATCGCCGTGCTGCTCGCCTTCGCCTTCCTGGTCGGCGTCTTCACCTCCTCGACGGCCGTGTCGATTATGACCTCGTACGGGGTCTTCTTCTTCGGCCTGGCCCTGGTCGGCCACGACAAGTTCGAGGCCGCGGTGTCGAAGGAGTGGCAGGCGAAGCTGATCAACTCGCTGTACTGGATCTTCCCCAAGAGCGCGGAGCTCGGGCAGGCCGTCCTCGCCTTCGTCGGCGGCGACGAGATGCCCGAGCGCGTCCTGCGCGTCCTCACCCCCGCTCCGTTCCTCTCCACCGCCGCCTTCGGTCTCGTTTGTCTCGCCCTCGCCTCGTGGCTTTTCACCCGAAAGGAGTTCTAAGAACATGAACCGCACTCTTCCCCGTATCGCCGCCGTGCTCACGCTCGCCCTCGCGCTGGCGCTGCCCGCGGCCGCCAAGGACGACGCGCTGTCGCTCGTCCCGGCCAACGCCGCGACCGTCGGCATGGTCAAGCTGCGCGAGATGCGCACCAGCCCCCTCTCCGGAATGCTCTTCCAGCACACCGACAAGATGAGCGCCGACGGCGAGGCCGAGAAGTTCCTGGCCGACACCGGCCTCTCGCCGAAGCAGGACATCGACGTGCTGGTGGTGGCCACCGCCCCGCGCACGAACCTCGGCTCCGAGGCGGACGTCCTGGTGATCGCCGAGGGGCGGTTCAACCCGGCCAAGCTGACCGCGGCGCTCATGGAGCGCGGCGCGACGCAGAAGGAGGGTTACCTCCTGCTTCCGGAAGGACATGACGACGATCAGGGTGCCGTGGCCTTCCCGAGCGCCTCGCTGGCGCTGGCCGGCACCGAGCGCGCCGTCGTCGCGGCGCTGGCCGCGCGGGCGGCCGGCGGCACCGGCTTCCGCGCTGCCAACGGTCTCGGCCACGACCTCGGCCGCGTCGATCCCAACGCCACCGCGTGGGCCCTCATCGACGTCGTGCGCGCGGCACGCCTGACCAAGGGCGGCACGATCCACACCGGTCACGGCCAGTCCGGCGACGCGCTGAAGATGGCCCTGCGCAGCGTCTCCACGCTCGCCGTCTGGGCCACCGACACCGGCGACGCGCTCAAGCTCGGCGCCTTCGGCCTCTCCCGCGACGAAGAGACCCTGCAGCTGATCGAAGACACCGCCCGCGGCGCGCTGTCCGCGCTGCGCCTGGCGATCCGGGACAAGCAGCCGGACATGGTCCCCGTGCTCCGCCGCTTCGACGTCGACCGCACCGCGGACTCGGTGAAGATCGAGGGCTCGATCCCCGCCGCGACGGTGCGGGAGATGCTGGCCAAGAAGGCCGCTGCGAAGTAGTTACCCACCGGGGCGGCGGGCTGAAGCCCGCCGCTCCACGTTCAGCGGACCGAGCGCCGCTTCGCCGAGTCGACGAAGACCGCGGGCGAATACGTCCAGGTGGTGCGGTTGCCGCTCAGGTCCTCCACCTGGATCCGCACGTCGACGGTTACGCCGGCGCGGGCGGTCGCGGGGGAGAGATCGACACGATAGAGATCGCCGCTCGGCGTGTCGTGCCTGCTGTTGATGAAGTATTCATAGCCTTGAATCGCCGCGGTGCGCTCGATCCAATCGGGCGAGCCGCTCACCCGATACCAGACTCGCGTGCGCTCGCTCCGCAAGCCCTCGGTGAACCATCCCCACTCCAGGTCGATGGCGGAGAAGGCCAGCGATGCCGCGGTTCCGGCGGTGACGTGCGAGGTCGCCCGTCCGTGGGCATCGAGGATGCGCATCGAGGTGAGGGTCGGCGCGTTGACGTCCTTCCCATCGCCTCCGAGGTCTCCGAACTGCACCTCCAGCTCACCGCGCGACCGGCCCGTGGGACCCGGCAGCGCGTCGCTCACCGCCACGAACCTGCCGTTCGGCACGGGACGCGGCGGCTCGGCCGTGCGGTACGTTCCCGACGCCATGACCGTCGCGTCGCTGCCGTACATCGTCCAGGCCAGGTCCACGTCCCAATAGCGCTCTCCCAGCGGCCCGAGCAGGCCGTGGGGAAACGGATCGGTTGGACTCCGGGTGACGCTGCCCGGCAGGGCGAAGGGATAAAGCGCGCTGTCGCCGATCGTGACTTCGTCGCCGTCGGCCATTCGGTACCTCGCCTGTGGCGGGCGATCCCCGGACTCCGCGGCGACGATCTCCTGGTCGATGCCGCGCAAGAGCGGCGTGTCGATGCCGTCTGCGTTGACGCGTAGGCCGGAGAACGCGCCCGGAGCCTCGGGGGCCGTGTAGTAATCGAGCGTCAGCGGCGACGAGACCCAGGTGGCGTCACAGGCGTTGAACTGCTCGAAACGCGTCCCCTGGGCGTCCCGGATGCCTGCGTACGTGCAGGTCAGGAGCTGGCGCGGGGCATCTGACGGCTTCGGCTGCCACCGGATCCGCGCGTGCCTGTACGAAGACGGGCCGCGGGAGAGCGTCACCGGTCCGGTGAGGCCGACCAGGCGATCGTGCTGCACGTTGTAAACACGGGCGTGATCGAGATCGAAGTACGACTCGAAGACGTAGAGGTGATAGAGCTCCGACGCCGGTGAGAAGCGCAGCTCCTTGGCGCTTCCGCAATCGAGGACGAGAAGGCCACGAAACAAGGTGGGGCTGCCGAACATCACGTTGAGCGCGTGCCGTCCCGACGTCTTCGACAGTTCCGCGAGGGGGACGCCCGCGGCATCGCGGCTGTCGAGCGTGATCCGCGCCGTGGCGGCCTCCTCCAGGAGCGGCACGACCTGATCGCCCTCGGCAACGTGGCGCTCCCGCAGCACGAAGTGCGTATCGCCGACGAGCAGATAGTCGGTCCTCGATCCCGACTTCAGAAACATCTCCGCGGCGGTCGCCGAGTAGCGCACGGGCCGGATCCAGGGGTTGCCGCCGGAGGCGAGAAAGATCGAGCTCTCGGAGTCGGTGGTCAGGGTCGTGCGCGCGGAGCGCACCAGCGCCCAGGGCACGTCAAACAACGATGACGGGCCCTGGAAGACGACAGCTCCGCCGACCACCAGCTGGTCGGAAAAGGGCAGCGCGGCCGAGTCGGCGGTGAGCCGGACCTCGATGGTCCGGGTTTCCCCGGGGGCCAGGGTGACGCTCGTGGGCACCGCCGCAAGTGTGATCCCGGAGGGCATGGTTGTGGTGATCTGGAAGGTTGCCTCGGTCGTGGCGCGGTTCGTGACCTGGAGTGTTCGCGTCGCCTCCCATGTCCCCGCGGCGCTCGCGTTCAGACCGAAACTGAGACCGCTGTCGCCGACGAAGAGCGTCGCCGCAGCCGCGCCGGCAGCGTCGACGCGGCCCGCTCCGCCCGCGAGCGGCGTAGCCCCGACCGCGGCCGCGCCCATGATCAGCGCGCTCTTGACGTCCGCCGGCGTCCAATCAGGGTGCAGCGCGCGGAGGAGCGCCGCCACGCCGGCCACGTGCGGCGCGGCCATGGACGTCCCGCTCGAGGCGATCAGCCCACCGCCCATCCTGGCGGAGACGATTCCCACCCCCGGCGCCACCAGGTCCGGCTTGAACCCGAGGTGCTTCGGGCTCGGCCCGCGCGAGCTGAACCAGGGGACATTGTCCGCGGAGTCGACGGCGCCGACGGTGATGGCCTTGCGCGACGTGCCCGGACTGAGGATCGAGCCGACGCGCTCCTCGTTTCCGGCGGCGACGACGACCACGACGCCCGCGGCCATGGCGCTATCCGCGGCGCGCGAGGCGATATCGTCGGCCTCGCCCGGACCGCCGAAAGAGAGATTGATCACGTCCAGGTGATCGGCCGGGTCGCCGTCGCCGTTCGGGTCGACCGAGCGCTCCATCGCCGCGATCACGTCGGAGACCCATCCCTGGCCGAATTGGTTCAGGGCCTTCCAGGCGTAGAGCGTCGCATACGGCGCCACGCCGCGCAGCTCCGGCGAGTCGGCGGCGATGATGCCGGCGACGTGCGTGCCGTGGCCCTCGTCGTCGTCCGGGTCGGCATCCTGGTTGACGAAGTCCCAGCCGCCGGCGACTTTGTGGCCGGGCCCGAACGCGGCGCCGAAGGCGGGGTGGTGATAGTCGATGCCGGTGTCGATCACGCCGACGGTGATGCCCACGCCGCGCGTGGGCAGATTCACCGCGTTCACGCGTACCGCGGCGTCCACGGCGACGGCGTCTTGCTTCTCCACCCGCACGTCCCGATGAATGGCGCGCACGTAGGGGAGCCGGCGCAGCTCGGAAAGCACTTCGGGCGGAGCGTCGATGGCCACGCCCAGGAGAGCGACGGCGTACTCGTGGCGGATCGCGGAGACCGCGGTCTTGCCGACGCGCCGGTCGATCGTGGGCAGATCGCGCCGGAAGCGCTCGAGCGTTTCGCGCTGCTTGCCTTCGAATTCGATGATGACGCAGCGGGATGGCTCGAGGTCGATCGTCGTGACCGAGCCGTCCTGCCCAGGGATGCGAAGCGTGGCGGCGGAAATGACCGTGCTCGACAGGAGGACGAGCAACGCGGCAACGGTTCGAGGCATTACCTCACCGACCGCCGCCGCTTCGGCGGCTCTCCGCCCACGGCGAACGCGGGAGCGTGCGTCCAGGTCGAGCGGTTGCCGGCCAGGTCCTCCACCGCGATCCGCAGATCGATGGCCCTGTCGGCGTTTGCCGTGGCCGGTGACAGGTCGACGCGATAGATCTCGCCGGCCGGGATGCCCATGAGCCGTTCCCCTCCCTCCTCGGCGTACTCGAAGACGGCGGTCAGCTCCTTCCACTCCGATGATCCGCTCACCCGGTACCAGACCTTCGTGGCCTCGCGGCGCAGCGGGGAGAGCTGGAAGAACTGCGAGAGGTCGACGGCGGAGAAGGCCAGCGAGGCCGCGGTTCCCACGAACACGCGGTCGGCGACACGCCCTCCGGCGTCCAGGATGCGCATGGACGTGAGCGAAGGCGCGTCGAGATCGGCCGCGTTCGGCCCGAAGCGCACCTCCAGCTCGCCGCGCGCGGCGCCCGCGGCGCTCGGCAGCCCCTCGCTCACCGCCACCAGGCGGCCGTTCGGAACCGCGTTCGGCGGGAGCGCGGATCCGTAGGAGCCCGTGCCGAAGGGCGCGGACGCTCCGTCGTACATGGTCCAGGACATGCCCGGCGACGCCTCTATGTGAACCTCGCCGAGGCGTCCGTAGAGGCCGGGCCCCGGGTTCAGCATGGGCCACTTCGCGGTTCCCGGCATCATGAACGGAAACAGCGGACCGTCGCCGAGCGAAACCTCTTCGCCGTCCGCCATCCGATATCTGGCCGCGGACGCCGTCCAGAAGTCGGTGGGGACGATCCTGCCGTCGATGCCGCGGAACACCGCGCTCGACACGGCGGCATCGCCGAGCAGGATGCCCGACACGCTGCCTGGCTGCTCCGAGGTCGTGTAGTAGTCGAGCACTTGGGACCCGTTCGCGGGATTCACGGCACAGCCGGTCGGGCCGCCGACGGACATCCAATCGACGTTCACGCCGACCACGGTGCAGACCGCGAAGGGTTGCGGGAGCGGCCCCGACGGCCGCCAGCGCAGGCGCGCCTGCGCGTAGGACGAGCGGTCGCGGGTGAGCACCTTCGATCCGGTCACGCCGTCGAGGAGCTCGTGCTGCACGTTGTAGATGCGGCGCGCGCCGAAGTCGTAGTAAGTCTCGAAGATCGCGAAGTCGTACTTCGGCGAGGCCGGGGAGAACGACAGCGCGGGCAGGCTGGGAAGAATCAGGCTCATCATGAGCCCGGTGCGGTCGGTGTGATGGGTGAAGATGAGGGCGATGCCGTGCTGCTGGGTGGGAGACGTTCGCGGCAGGTCCCGGAAGCGCACGCCGTCGGCATCGCGGCTGTCGAGGGCGATCTTCGCCGTGGCCGCCCCGCGGAGGACCGGCACGACCTCGTCGCCCGACACAGCATGGCCTTCCTGCACCACGACGTGCATGCCCGTGAGCGCCGGAAACGTCCCTGTGCCGAACTCGAGGCCCATCAGGAGAAAGTCCCAGACCTCGCCGGGCTTGGAGAAGAGCTCCGAGGCGATGGGCGAGTACGGCGTCGGCTCGAGCATGCCATTCTCGCTCAGGGCCATGAGGAAGGCGGCATCCGAGTCGGTGGTCAGCGTCGTCCGCGCCCCGCGCACGAACCCCCAGGGCACGGAGAACGTGGAGGCGCCGTTGAAGACGATCTCGCCGCCGGTCAGCAGCTCGTTCGGGAAGGGAACGCCGCTCAGGTCGGCGCTGAGGCGCAGCTCGACGGCCTGCGACTGCCCCGCTCCGATCTCGACGCGCGCCGGCGCGGAAGCGGAGACGCTCGTGGGAGTGATCACAAAGAGGTTGAACGCCTGTGCCGCCGAGGAGCGGTTGGTGACCGTCACCGTGCGCGTGGCCTCCCAGTTGCCGCTCGTGTTCGGGTTGAGCCCGAAACTGAGGCCGCTGTCGCTGACGAAGAGCGTCGCGGCCGCGGACCGCTCGGCGTCCACCCGCCCCGCGCCGCGCGCGAGCGGCGTGGCAAACATCGACACCGCGCCGGTCACCAGTGCGCTCTTGATGTCCGCCGTCGTCCAGCCCGGGTGCAGGCTGCGCAGCAGCGCCGCCACGCCGGCCACGTGCGGCGCGGCCATCGACGTCCCGCTGGCGGTGAGCAGCCCGCCGCCCATCCTCGCGGAGACGATGTCCACGCCGGGGGCGCAGACGTCCGGCTTGAAGTGGAGGTGTTTCGCGCTCGGGCCGCGCGAGCTGAAGCTGGCCAGACCGCCCGCGCTGTCGACGGCACCGACGGTGATGGCCCGGCGCGAGGTACCGGGGCTGCCGATGCTGCCCACCGCCCCGGCGTTGCCCGCCGCGATGACCACGACCACCCCCGCGGTCATGGCGCTGTCCGCGGCGCGCGAGGCGAGGTCGTCGGCCTCGCCCGGACCGCCGAGGGAGAGATTGATCACGTCGAGACGATCGCTGATCTTGCCGTCCCGGTTGGGATCGACCGAGCGGTCGATCGCCGCGACGACGTCCGAGAGGAACCCGCCGCCCATGTTGTCCAGGACCTTGTAGGCGTAGAGCGTCGCGTCGGGCGCCACGCCCTGCAGCTCGGCGGAGTTCGCGGCGATGATTCCGGCGACGTGCGTGCCGTGGGCGCCGTCGTCGTCCGGATCGCCGTCGTCGTTCACGTAGTCCCACCCGCCGGCGACCTTGTGGCCGGGGCCGAACCCGCCGCCGAGGGCGGGGTGGTGGTAGTCGATGCCGGTGTCGATCACGCCGACGCGAATGCCCGCGCCGCGCGTCGGCAGATTCACGGCGTTGACCCGCTTCCCGGCGTCGACGGTCTCGGTGTCGTACTTGGTGACCCGCACGTCGGGATGGACGGCCCGGACGTACGGGAGGCGCTCCAGCTCGGCCACCGCCTCGGGGGCCACCTCGACCGCCGCGCCGAGGACGGTGACGGTGTACTCGCGGCGAATGGTGGTGACCACGGTCTTGCCCATGCGCCGGTCGATGGCCGGAAGGTCGCTGCGGAAGCGATCGAGCGTCGCCCGGGCCTCGTCCGCGGATGCGCCGCGGGCCACCGGGGTTCCCTCGAATTCGACAATGACGCGCTCGCTTCTGGCGAGCTCGATCTTCCTGGTGGCGCCGTCTTTCTCGCGCAGCTCGATCGTGGCGGCGGAGACGGTGACGCTCGACATCAGCAGGACTGCTGCGACAGCGACGCGGGACATGGGGGGACCCTCCTGGGATTTTAGACGAATCGCCGCAGATGTTCGCGCCACCACGGCCAGTCGTGACCGAACACACCCTGCCAGATTTCGAGGTGGTTGGGGATACCTTTGGACCACAGCAGCGCCGAGAAGTCGCGGTTCTGTTGCACGATCGAGTCATGCTCCCCGGTGGCGATCACCCATCCCACCCGCGACAACTTGCCCGCCCAGTCCGCGTCCATGTTCGGGATGTAGGACGTCGGATTGTGGAAGTAGCAGTTGTCGTCCCAGTAGCCGTCGAGGAACGAGTGGATGTCGTAGACGCCGGAAAAGCAGATGGCCCGGCTGACGACGTCCGGGTAGCGGGCGGCGAAGTTGGACGCGTGATAGGCGCCGAAGCTCGCGCCGTAGACGACCAGGTCGCCGCGCTGGGCCCGGTTGAAGATGTAGGGGACGAGCTCGTGGCGCAGGTAGGAGTCGTACTGGGCGTGCCGGGCGGCGCGTACCGCCGGATGGACGTTCTTGTTGTACCAGCTCTCGTTGTTGACCGTGTCGATGGCCACGAGCTGGATCTCCCCCGCGTCGACCTTGTCGGAGACCGAGCCGGTCAGGTGGAAGTCTTCATTCTCGAAGTAGCGGCCGGACGAGGTCGGGAAGAGCATCACCGGCCGGCCGAACTTGCCGAACCAGAGCAGCTCCATCTCGCGGCCGAGGGAGGGGGAGTGCCATTTGACGTGTTCGCGGTACATGGTCGAAAGGGGTGAATTGCCGCAGGGCGGTCGATTCTATACGATGCGCGCCCACCTCACGCGGAGGCTTCATGAGCAAGAAAATCGGGCTGCTGTTCGGAATGGAAGACACGTTTCCGTGGGCGTTGATCGAGGCGATCAACAGCCGCGGGGGCGACGAGGTCGAGGCCGCGCCGGTCGCGATCTCCTACCTCAAGGACGACGGGGTCTTTCCCTACGACCTGATCCTCGACCGGATCAGCCACGAGGTGCCGTTCTACCGCACCTATCTGAAGTGCGCGGCGGCCTCGGGCGTGCGCATCGTCAACAACCCGATCTGGTGGTCGGCGGACGACAAGTTCTTCGACAACCTCGTGGCCAAGGCGGCCGGGGTGGCCGTGCCCAAGACCGTGCTCCTGCCGCACAAGCAGTACCCGCCCAACACCGAGGCGAAGTCGTTCCGGAACATGCGCTTCGTCGACTGGGACGAGGTCTTCTCCTACCTCGGCTGGCCGATCTTCATGAAGCCGGCCTACGGCGGCGGCTGGAAGGACGTGTACAAGGTCCACAACCCGCAGGAGTTCTTCTCCGCCTACGACCAGACCCGGGACCTGACCATGATGGCCCAGGAGGCCATCGAGTTCGAGCTCTACTACCGCTGCTACGTCCTCGGCCGCAAGCGCGTGCGGATCATGGCCTACGATCCGAAGGCGCCGTTCCACGAGCGCTACGTGAAGAACCCGCCGCCGATGAATCCTGCGTTCGAGAAGCGCGTCCGCCGGGATGCCCTCGCGCTCTGCGACGGCCTCGGCTATGACATGAACACGGTGGAGTTCGCGGTGCGCGGCGGCGTGCCGTACGCGATCGACTTCATGAACTGCGCGCCGGACGCCGATCTGCACTCCGTCGGCCAAGAGAACTTCGACTGGATGGTCACGAACATGGCCGACACGCTCATCGAGCTGGTGCAGGGCCAGAAGAAGTTCGAGCTGACGGGCAACTGGCCGTCGGTCATGAATCCGGTCAAGGACGTCTCCCAGCCCATCTCATGAGGTCGTGAGCAACACCATCGCGCGTTCGTCCGACGAGATCCGCGCCGTCCTGGACGCGCTCGCCGGAGAGCACCTGCCGTCGCGCAAGACCTATCTTGCCAGCGGCTTCTTCGTCCTCGTCTGCGGCATCTTCTTTCCGGTGCTCCTGGCCGGACTGTTGATCTACCGCGGGGCCGGGATCGACCTCCTGCGCGACTACGAGGCGCTCTTCACCATCGTCGGCGGACCGCTCCTCGCCTTCTCGCTCCTGCAGACGTCCATGTCCCGATACGTCGTGGATGACGCGCACATCGCCTGCACCGCCCCGCTGGGCATCGGCTCGTGGACGATGATGCGCGCCGAGATCGAGCGCATCGAGGCGAACGTCGGCACGGTCGGCATGTCGCTGACCATCCACAGCGGCCTGCAGAAGCCCAAGACCATGCCCCTGCGCAAGCGCACCAGCGATCGGTTCTTTCGCCGGTATCCGGAGCTGCGGCGGGTGCGGGCGAAAGTGAACGTCGAGGAGAGGAAGCGGAAGCAGAAAAACAAGATCGTCCTGATCGCCTTCATCGCGATCTTCGCTGCGATCATCGCCGCATTCATAGCGATGGTCGTCTATCGGTGAGCTATCCTTCCGTCATGCCCGAACCGACCTTCACGCTGGGGATCGAGGAAGAGTTCCAGGTCATCGACCCCGTCTCGCGGGAGCTGAAGTCGCACATCCAGGAGATGTTCGCCGAGGGGGAGAAGCGCCTCAAGGACGAGATCAAGCGGGAGATGCACGACCCGGTGATCGAGGTCGGGACGCCGATCTGCGCGAACATCTCCGAGGCCCGGCGGGAGATCACCCGGCTGCGACGGGAGATCTGCACGCTCGTGCGCGAGAGCGGCCTGCGCATCGCCTCCGCCGGCACGCACCCGATCTCCCACTGGTCGAACGTGCCCATCACCCCCCACGCGCGCTACGACCAGATCGTGTACGAGCTGCAGATGCTGGCCCGGGCCAACCTGATCTTCGGCCTGCACGTGCACGTGGCCATCGAGGACCACGAGACCCGCATCCAGATCATGAACGCGGCGCGCTACTTCCTGCCGCACGTCTTCGCGCTGTCGGTGAACTCGCCGTTCTGGTGCGGGCAGAACACGGGCTGGAAGAGCTATCGGGCCAAGGTCTTCGAGCGCTTCCCGCGCACCGGCATCCCCGACTACTTCCGCGCCGCCAGCGACTTCGATGAGTACGTGGCCATGCTCATCCGCACCCGCTGCATCGACAACGCGAAGAAGATCTGGTGGGACGTCCGCCCGCACCCGTTCTTCCCGACGCTGGAGTACCGGATCTGCGACGTCCCCATGCGCGTGGACGAGACCATCTGCTTCGCCGCGCTCTTCCAGGCCATCACCAAGAAGCTCTACAAGCTCTACCGCCAGAACATGGGCTGGCGCCTCTACCGCCGGTCGCTTCTCAACGAGAACAAACAGCGCGCCGCGCGCTTCGGCACCGGCGGAAAGCTGATCGACTTCGGCAAGCGGGAAGAGGTGCCCTTCGGCGAGCTCCTGGACGAGCTCCTCGAGTTCGTGGACGACGTGGTCGACGAGCTCGGCTCCCGCAACGAGGTCTACTACGCGCGGGAGATCATGAAAAACGGGACGGGCGCGGACCGGCAGCTGGCGGCGTATGGGCAGCGGAACGATTTGCGGGACGTGGTGGATTACATCGTGACGGAGACGGAGCACGGGGTGGTGTGAGGGATGAATCGCCGTCGCCTTCTGGCTCGCTTAGCCTCAGGGCACTTTCAAAATGTCGCTTTTCGTGACGCAACGGCGTTGATCGAGGGTTTTGGCTTTACTGAGGTCCGGGTCGAAAGTAGCCATCACATCTACTCGCATCCCGGCGTAAACGAGTTCGTGAACCTGCAGGACGTACGTGGCGAGGCCAAGCCATATCAGCTCCGGCAATTTCTTCGGCTGGTCGAGCGCTATGATCTGCGGCTGAAGGACAACGAGTGACCGATTACCACATCAACATCTTCTACAGCGAGGAAGACGGCGGCTACATCGCCGACGTCCCCGACCTCGACGCCTGCTCCGCGTTCGGCAACACGCCCGAAGAAGCGCTGGCGGAAGTCGCGCGTGCGAAGGCGGCATGGCTGTCCGCGGCTCGTGAAGCGGGTAAGCCCGTTCCGGAGCCGCGCTATCGCCCGGTCATTTACCAAGCGCGTGGATAGGGGTATAAGGCACACCCTTTGATCACGCCCGACCTGGAAATGCAGCGCCTCAACATCCACGACGACCACCCGTTCTTCGAGTACGTCCGGCTCGAGGACTCCGTCCCGCCCGTCAGCAGGGACCGGATCGACGTCGCTCTCCTGGACATGAACCACAACTGGCCGAACGTCGGGCACGACGCGCTGGCGCACGTGGTGCTGGAGTGCGCGGAACAGCTTCAGGACGAGCTGCAGGGCATCGGCGCGAAGGTGCGCCTCCTGTCGTACGACGTGCGGCGGCGGCAACTGATCCCGGAGGCGCCGAACGGACGGCTGCAGATCTACATCGGAACGGGCGGGCCCGGGCACCTCGATCCGCGGCTGAACGACGGCGTCAGCCCGTGGAGCCAGGGGATCGCGGAGACGGGCTCGTGGGAGGCGCCGCTGTTCCGGCTCTTCGACGACATTCTCACCCACCGCAGCGCGGCCATGCTGGCCGTGTGTCACTCCTTCGGGCTGGTCTGCCGCTGGTCGGGAATCGCCCGGCCGGAGCTGCGCGAGGAGAAGAGCAGCGGGATGCCGCTCAACCGGCTCTCCCGCGAGGCCATGCAGCATCCGTGGTTCGAGCAGTTCGCGGGCGAGCTGCCGGACGGGCAGCACTTCCGGGTGATCGACAACCGGCTGTTCGATCTCATCCTCGAGAATGCGGGGAAGAGCCAGCCGATCGCCTTCGAGGCCCAGACGAGCAGCGCCCTGACGATGGTCGAGCTGGCCCGCGATCCGGGCGGCACGATGCCGCGTTTCCTGGGCGCGAACCATCACCCGGAGATCATCGACCGCGAGCACATCATGCGGGTGCTCGACGAGAAGCTCGCCCAGGGCGAGGTCAGCGACCGGTGGTACGGCGAGCGGGCGGTGACCATGCGCGACCTCTTCCACGGCGAGAACGAGCGCCAGAGCCGGCTGACGTCGTACTACACGCTGCTCGCGCCGCTCCGGTTCCACCTGGAGCGCGTGATCCGCGAGCGGACATAGAATCGCGCCCGTGCACCCTCGCGGCCTCAGCATCGTCACCATCGGCGGCGGCACCGGCCTGTCCACCCTGCTGCGCGGGCTGAAGGGCTACGTCGACGGGGAGGGGGCGTGGTCGATCGGATCCTTAGGCGCGATCGTCACGGTGACCGACGAGGGCGGCAGCTCGGGCGTGCTGCGCAACGAGTTCGGCATCCTCCCGCCCGGCGACATCCGCAACTGCATCGTCGCCCTCGGCGAGGAAGAGCAGCTCCTCTCGCAGCTCTTCTCCTACCGCTTCGACACCGACTCCGCCCTGAAGGGCCACTCCCTCGGCAACATCCTGCTGACGGCCATGACCCACATCACCGGCAGCTTCGAGCAGGCCATCCTCGCGGCCTCGGACATCCTGGCCATCCGCGGCGAGATCTATCCCTCGACGCTCTCCGACGTGCGCCTGAGGGCCACGCTCGAAGACGGCTCGGAGCTCGTCGGCGAGGTGGCGATCAGCGGGTCGGCGATCGGCGAGGAACCGAAGACGACCACCCGTCATGCCCGGATCGTGCATCTGGCGCTCGATCCACCGGACGTGAAGCCGACCGACCGGGCGCTGGAGGCGCTGGCCGCGGCCGACCTGATCCTCGTCGGTCCGGGCTCGCTGTACACGTCGGTGCTGCCGAACCTGGTCATCCAGCCGATCGCCGAGGCACTGCGGCAGGCGAAGGCATTGCGCGTGTACATCTGCAACGTGATGACCCAGCCGAACGAGACCGACCACTACACCGCCCAGGATCACCTGAGCGCGATCGTCGAGCACGCCGGACTGGTGGTGGACGTGATGGTGATGAACGGGCGGCGGCCGTCGGACGCGATCCTGAAGACGTACGCGGCCATGAACCAGCACCCGGTGCAGTTCGATCTGGAGGCCATCCGCGAGCTCGGCGTCACGCCGTTCTTCGGCGACATCATCGCCGAGGGGAACTTCGTGCGGCACGACCCGGCGGCGCTGGCCCAGACCATTTTCCGGCTCTACGACCGCTACGGACGCACGCTCGAACGAATGAGACGGGAGTCATGAACGAAAACCTGGAAGTGATCATCCTCGCCGCGGGCCTCGGCACGCGCATGAAGTCCTCGACGATCAAGATCCTGCACCGCGCGGCGGGCCGGCCGATCGTCGACTACGTCCTCGACGTCGCCGCCGATCTCTCCCCGAATCCGCCGGTGATGGTGATCGGGTACCAGCGCGAGGCGGTGCAGAAGTCGATCGGGGAGCGGGCGCGGTACGCGGTGCAGGAGCAGCAGCTCGGCACGGGCCACGCCGTCCTGCAGGCCGCGCCGGCGATCGAGGCGGGAGGGGTGGAGGGCAAACGGGTGCTGATCCTCTCCGGCGACGTACCGCTGACGCGGCCGGAGACGCTGCGCGGGCTGATCGAGGAGCACGAGCGCGCCGGAAACGCGCTCACGCTGCTGACGATGAAGCTCGACGACCCGGCCATGTATGGGCGGATCGTCCGTGACCCGAGCGGCGGCGTGATGCGCATCGTCGAGGCCAAGGACGCCAGCGAGGACGAGAAGCGCATCGACGAGGTCAACGCCGGGATCTACGTCTTCAACGGCGAGCATCTCTTCGATCACCTGCGCAACCTCTCCACCGACAACGCCCAGGGCGAGTACTACCTGACCGATCTCCTGGCCATCCTCCGCGACGCGGGCCAGCGCGTCGGCGCGATGGTCGTCCGCGATCCGACGGAAGTGATCGGCGTGAACTCGCGCGGGGAGCTGGCACAGGTGGAGGCGGAGATCCAGCGGCGCGTGGTCGCGAAGCTGATGGCGAACGGCGTGACGTTCCGCAATCCGTCGACGGTGGTCATCGACTCGACGGTGCAGATCGGCGCCGACACGGTCGTCTACCCGTTCGTCACCCTCGAGGGGAACACGCAGATCGGCGAGGGCTGCGTCATCGAGCCGGGCGTGCACCTGGTGAACGTGCGCGTCGGGGACGACGTGCACCTCAAGACCGGTACGGTGGCCGAGGATGCGGTGATCGAGGACGAGGCCAGCGTGGGGCCGTACGCGCACCTGAGGCCGGGCAGCCAGCTCGGGCGGCGGGTGAAGGTCGGCAACTTCGTGGAGACGAAGAAGGCGGTGTTCGGGGAGGGGGCCAAGGCGTCGCACCTCTCGTACATCGGCGACGCCGAAGTAGGCGCGGACGTGAACATCGGCGCGGGGACGATCACCTGCAACTACGACGGCGTGCGCAAGCACAAGACCATCCTCGAGGACGGCGTCTTCATCGGCTCGGACACGCAGCTCGTGGCCCCGGTGCGCGTCGGCCGCGGCGCGTATGTGGGCGCGGGCTCGACGATCACGAAGGACGTGCCCGCGGAAGCGCTGGCGCTCTCACGGACGCCGCAGCGGGTGGTGGAAGGGTGGGCGCGGAAGAAGAAGGAAAAGGATCGGGAGAAGGACGAGAAGACCTAATGCGGCTTGAGATCGACCTTCATCTTCCCGAAGTCGATCACCACGTTGAAGTTCTTCAGGAAGTTCTGGCCGACGATGCCGACGGCCTGCTCGCGGTCGCCCGATGAGTACATGGGGATGGTCTTGAAGTTGCCGGCCCAGTGGTCGAAGCCGACTTCGACGTTCTCGACCTTCGCGCCGCGCTTCATCGCTCCGCCCAGTCCCTGCAGGGTGGCCGTGTGGCCGCCGGTCGTCGAGAGCGCGGGGATGGGCAGGGAGCCGAGGCGGGACTGGTTGAGGAAGGTGATCTCCGAGCCGGTGTCGAGGACGAAGAGGAACCAGCCGCGCCGGTTCACCGCGCCGCGGACGTGCGGGCGGAAGCCGGCGAAGAAGAGATTCTGGTCGGCGTCGGGGCGGCGGTCGGCGGGGGTCAGGCGGGTGAAGACGGCCCGGCTGCGGCTGAAGTCGAGCTCGAGCCGGAACTCCTTGAGCAGGTTCGAGCCGAGGAGGAAGTCCATGCGGAACTCCTCGCCCTTCTTCTTGCTGACCAGGAACTTCATCTTGTCGTCGGGCATGATCGCCACGGGAACGTTCTCGATGACGATCGACCCGAGCTCGAGCGAGTCGAGGATGCCGAAGCCCACCTGGATCGGCTCGCCCAGGAGGCCGTAGAACGTGCCCTCGAACGTGCCGATGGAGCGCACGGGCAGCTCCGCGGCGAGGCGCTTGGAGACGATCGACAGCACGGCGCCGGAGTCGATGATCGCCTCCACGTCTTTCGTCCGATTGATGCGCGTGGCCACGCGCGGCACGTCCGGCCGGCCGAAGTGGAAGGGGATGCGGTCGCTCTCTTCGCCGCTGAACTGATACGCGGGCACCTTGCTCATCGCCTTCAGATACTCGATGTGCCAGCGCCGGACGTTGAGCCCCCGGTCGGCGGCGATCTCCGCCCACTCCAGGCTCGACTCGAAGTTGTTGGAGAGGTACTCGACCTGGGCCAGATCCCAGGCGATCTGGGCGTAATGCGTGCGGAAGGGATCGAGGTCGAGGGCGGCGCGGAGCACCTCGCGCGCGGCGTCGTAGCGGCCGGCGGCGAGCATGGCGCTGCCGATCGCGCCGAGCTCCACGGCATTGCGGCGCTTGAGGGTCTCCTTGTTCGAGGCCAGCTCGATGGCGCGCAGGTAGTCGGACTTCCGGAGCATCGACTGCAGGTCGGTCCCGCGCTCGATGTGCGTGGGCAGGATGTTGAGCGGGAGGATCGAGACCTCGTTGTACAGCGTGCAGCCGGAGAGGAAGACAGCGACCGCTGCCAGGGCGAGCGTGCGGGGCATTACGGGAGATTCTACGGCTCTTCCGTCAACGACCTGTCACGGACTCTGTCCGACTCTGCGACTTCACCAGGATGCCCAGCTCGCGGATCTGATAGGCCAGCGCCTGCCGGGACATGTTCAGCAGCGACGCGGCGCGGTTCTGGTTCCCCCGGGCCTCCGTGAGGGAGCGCTCGATCAGGTCGCGCTTGAAGCGTGCCACGGCATCCTGATACGAGCCGGCCGCTGCCTTGGCCGGCGAGATGTTGCGCAGGCGCTCGGGGAGATGCTCGACGTCCACCTCCTTCGCCTCGCCGGCGACGGCGTGGGCGGCGCGGATGGTGTTCTGCAGCTCGCGCACGTTCCCCGGCCAGGAGTAGGCGGCGAAGATGGCCTCTACGTCGGGGGTGAAGGAGGCGGGGCCGGAGCGGTGCTTCTCGCGCTCGGCGGCGAGGAAATGCGCGGCCAGGACGCGGATGTCGGCTCCGCGCTCGCGGAGCGGCGGCAGCGCCACCTCGACGCCTCGGATGCGATAGTAGAGATCGTCGCGGAAGCGGCCCTCCTCGACTGCCGACTCCAGCTTGCGATTCGTGGCGCTGACGACGCGCACGTCGGCGCTGCGGTTCGCGGTATCGCCGACCCGGCGGAACTCGCCTTCCTGGAGGAAGCGCAGCAGCTTCGCCTGCGCGCCCGGCGGCAGCTCGCCGATCTCGTCGAGGAACAGCGTGCCGCCGTCGGTGGTCTCGATCAGGCCCGGGCGATCGCGGTCGGCGCCGGTGAACGCGCCGCGCACGTGGCCGAACAGCTCGCTCTCGATGAGGTTCTCGGGAAGCGCGGCGCAGTTGACCGCGGTGAAGATCTTCTGCCGGCGCGAGGAGTGGCGGTGGATGGCCCGGGCCACGAGCTCCTTGCCCGTGCCGGACTCGCCGAGGATGCAGACCGGCACGTCGCGGCGGGCGACCTTCGTCACCAGGACGAAGACCTCGCGCATGACCGGCGACTCGCCGACGATGCCTTCGACGGGCACAACCGCGGACCGCGACTGTTCTTCCTGCTCCAGGATGCGGCGGAGGCGGTGGTTCTCGGCGCGCGTGCGGAAGACCGCGGCGACGGCCTCGCGGCCGTCGGCGCTCCAGCCCGAGCAGCCTTCGATGAAGAGCAGCTCCCGCTCGCTGCAGGCGATCCAGTCCGGCGCGCCGGCCGCGGCGATCTCGTCGAGCGCGCCGTTCGGCGCGTGCGAGCCGATGGCGTTCCAGTGGCCGAGGCGGTTGCGCGTGGCGAAGCACCACGGCGCGTCGAGATCGGAGGGCGCGAACGGGAAGTCGCACATCGCCGCGGCCCGCAGCACGCGCAGCTCGGCCTCGGCGGGTCCGGGACCGGTGGTCTCGAACTGCCGCGCGATCTCCCGGGCGGTCTTCGCCAGCGGCCAGTGGCCGTGATGGCGGCGGGTGAGCTCGGCGTTTCCCGACTTACCGGTAGACCGCTTCGCCGGCTGCGGGTCGACCTGATCGAGGATGAGCGCGGCGGCCTCGCGGATCTGAGCGGGAATGCCGCGCGCGTCAAACACCGCGGCGGCGGCGCGCTTCGCGTCGGCGAAGCGCCCGCGGCAGAAGTCGAGGTGCGCGGTCAGAAGGTTCAGATCGCGGAAACGCAGCTCGTCTCGCGTAGCGGCGTAGAAGTGACGGAGGCGGGCGATGCGCTGCGCCGCGTGCGCCCACTGGCCGGCGTCCGCCGCGAGATAGGCGAGGGTGAAGAGGATGACGCCCGCGGCGCGGTCGCCCTGCGTCTCCTCGACTTCCTGCAATGCCTCGACGGCGACGGCCCGGGCGGCATCCCAGTCGCCGGAGCTGAACGTTGCGTAGAGGCGATCGAGGGAGGCGTCGATGCGCTCGGTCATGCACCGCGCCCGCGCGTGGGCCTCGGCAGCCAGCCGCGCGGCACCCTCGTAATCCTGCCGCTCCAGTGCGCGATAGGTCTCGAGGCGCTTGGCCAGATAGTGCTCCGGGGGCAGCACGACGGCCGCACCGTGCACGCCGCGCTCGTACAGCACGCGGACGTCTTCCTGATCGCACGCGTCCAAAGCGCGCAGCGCGTCCTCGTCGCGATCGAGCAGCCACAGCACCTCGATGCGCAGCAGCTCGGCCTCGATGGTGCGCGGCTCGATCCGCTCCACGTGCCTCAAGGCGGTCGCGTAGTCGCCGGTGCGGCGCTCGACGCGGGCCAGGACCCACTCGTCGCCATTCGCGACCTCCCGGGCATCGCGGTAGCGGCCGCAGTCGACGAGCGCGTGCGCGTAGAGGCTCGCCAGCGCCGGCGTACGATTCGGCACCTGCCGCAGCACCTCCACGATCTCCTCGGCGCTCGACCACTGCACGGCCTCGAGCACCTCTGCCGCGCGCGCGGAGTCGCCGGCGTCGATCCAGAGCAGCGCGGCGCGGACGCCGCTCGCGCGCGCGGCGGCGACGCGGCAGATCGCGGGGCGCGAGGCGGCGGGGATGAGACTGGCCGCATCGGGCGAGAGGATCACGAAGTCGTCGCCGTCGAGCCGGGTCACACCTTCGACGACGAGGTCCTCCAGCGGTCCGCGGAAGAGGAACTCGGCGAGAAAAGCGCCGGCGAGCGCGCGGGGAATGCGCGTGCCGAGGAGCGCGAGCGCGCCGATGTAGGACCGGACGGGTTCGGACAGGCCGGGCAGCATCGCCGCGCGCGGTGGGACGCGGCCATCCGCGAGATACGCACCGAACGCGGGCGACTGCACGAAGTCGCGGAGCTGCGGCCCATCCTGCAGCTCGTGCCGCGACGCCAGCCGCGGTGAGACCACGAACCAGCGCGTCGGCGGGAGTGGCTCGGCGCCTGCCGGAAACAACCATGTGCCGTGACGCGCGCCGGAGAGGATCTCCACGACCTGCCGCGACGGCTCGTCGAAGGCCTCGGCATTCGCCACGACGAACACGTACGCGCCGTCCGTGGTCGCGGCGATGACGCGCTCCGCGGCCGCGGGCGGATCGAGCGACGGATCGTCGATCAACGGCCGAACGGCGGAGTAACGCTCCAGCGGCGACGCACCGCGCAGGATCACCACGCGCTCCGCGAAGCGGATGATCGACGCGAGAGCGTCCTCGTCGTATCGGAACCGCCCGCACTCGCTCACCAGCGCGTGCAGCGCCTCCGGTCCCGGCGCGGCAATCTCCCCGCAGCCGGCGGCGCGCATCCAGCGCAGGTCGGCGGAGACGTCGGAGGCGAGCCGCGCATACGCCTCGGCGTAGACCGCATCCGCCCGCGCCCATGGCTGCCGCAGCACGTCGAGCTCGGTGTCGACCAGCTCCGCGAACTGCTGCGCGAGGGTGAGTACCGGCGGTGCCGACGACGCATCCGCGGCGCGCGCGCTCACGCGCACGACCCGCACGTCGCTGCCGCGCTTCACCATCGCCGCCCACTCCGCCGGATCGAGCTCGCCGTCGGCCACGCCCGCGAACTGCAGCAGCGCCTCGTGGGCCGCGAACTGCGCGAGCAGAGAGAGGCGGTCGCGCGCGCCGAGGTTGCGAAGCTCCGCGAGCGGCGTGACGGCGAGCGATTCGTCCCAGGGCAGCGTGGAGTGGCGCAGCGTCGCCACCAGGGCGCGGTCCCAGGCGAATTGACGCTGCGAGACGGTCGTCGCTCGGCGGGAGCGTCCGCGCATACTCATAGAGGTGGCAGGGAGAGAGTAACGGAAAGATGTCACGTTTGGGAGTGCGACTACAATCCGCGCCGCCATGACCGACCTCGAGATCGCCGTCGAAGCCGCCCGGGCCGGCGCCGCCGTGCTGCTGCGGCACTGGGAGCAGCTCGGCAAGGACGACGCCGACCTCAAGGCTCGCCACGACTGGGTCTCCGCGGCCGACCGCGAGAGCGAGGCGGCGATCGTCTCCGTCCTCCGCGAGCACTGCCCGGACGACGTCTTCCTGGGCGAGGAGAGCGGGCTCTCCGAGGGCACGAGCCGGCGTACGTGGATCGTCGATCCGCTCGACGGCACATCCAACTATCTCCAGCACTTTCCGGTCTGGTCGGTCTCGATCGGCCTGCGCGCGGGGGAGGAGATGGTCGTCGGCGTGATCTACGAGCCGCTGCGCGAGATCTTCTTCACCGCCGAGCGCGGCGCCGGCGCGTTCCGCAACGGCTCCCGGATGCGCGTCTCCGAGCAGAGCCAGGTGGAAGGCTCGTTCCTCGCCACCGGCTTTCCGTTCCGCGCCCAGGAGTACGTCGAGACCTACGTGAAGATCTTCACGGACGTGATCCGCATCTCGAAAGGCGTGCGCCGCGCCGGCTCGGCCGCGCTCGATCTGGCCTACACCGCCGCCGGCGTCTTCGACGGCTTCTTCGAGATGCACCTCGCGCCGTGGGACGTGGCCGCCGGCTCGCTGCTCGTCACCGAGGCGGGCGGCGTGGTGAGCGACTTCTCGAACGGCCAGCGCTGGATGCAGCGCGGGAACATCGTCGGCGCGTCACGCGGTGTGCATCGGGAGCTGATGGAGATCATCGCCCGCCACGTGACCGAGGATCAGCTCGATCACCGCAAGCGCACGTGAGCAAGCCCAGGAAACTCCCGCGCTCGTTCTACCTCCACGACACGGTCACGGTCGCCCGGGCCCTCCTCGGCTGCGTGCTCTGGCGACGGCTGGACGACGGCGAGATGCTCGCCGCCCGCATCGTGGAGACCGAGGCCTACCTCGGCGCGAACGACATGGCCAGCCACGCCCGGCGCGGACTGCGCTCGGAGCGAAACGCGTCGATGTACCTCGAGGGCGGGCACGCCTACGTGTACTTCACCTACGGCATGCACTGGTGCCTGAACGTCGTCACGCAGGAGGAGGACATCGCCGAGGCGGTGCTGCTGCGGGCGGCGGAGCCGGTGCGGGGGATCGAGGCCATGCGCGCGCGGCGGCCGAAGGCCAGGCGCGACTTCGACCTGATGAACGGCCCGGGGAAGATCTGCATGGCTCTGGACATCGATCGCCGGCTCGACGGCGCTGGGCTGGCCGGCGACGCGCTCTGGCTCACCGGCCGCGACGTCGAGGTGCAGGAGCACGACATCGCCGTCAGCCCGCGCATCGGCATCGACAACTCCGGCGACGCGGCCGCCTGGCCGCTGCGCTTCTTCCTGCGCGGCAACCGCCACGTCTCCGCGTACCGCAATGTCTGATCACTACCGCACGCTCGCCGCGCCCGCGGAGCTCCGCCACAAGATCGAGCGCTCCGACTTTCTCGGTCTCGCCTTCCCGGCGACCAGCGAGGAGGCGTTCTTCGCGGAGCTGGAGCGGATCCAGAAACGGTATTACGACGCCACCCACCACTGCTGGGCCTTCCGCCTCTTCGCCGAAAGCCGCGTGCGCAGCTCCGACGCCGGCGAGCCGTCCGGCACCGCCGGCAAGCCGATCCTCGCCGCCATCGAAGGCGCACAGCTGCACGACCTCGGCGTGGTGGTGGTGCGCTGGTTCGGCGGGATCAAGCTCGGCACGGGCGGCCTCTCGCGCGCCTACCGCGACACGGCCGCGGAGACCCTGCGGCACGCGCAGACGGTCGACCGCTACGTCTACACGCGTTTCCGGGTGCTCGTCCCGTTCGATGCGCTGAGCAGCGCGTACCGGCTGGTGAGTCCGCCGAACGTGATCCTGGCGGAGGAGCGGTTCGGGGAGGAGAACGAGTTCTTCTTCGACGTGCGGGCGTCGATGGCGGAGCCGTTCGGGAAGACGCTGACCGAGAAGCGGCTGCGCTTCACTCTTCCGTGACGCTGGTCCGGGCGATCCGGTCGCCCGTCCGGGCCCGTCCCGAGAGCACCAGGACGACTTCGACGAGGTTCCAGCCGGGCACGATCAGGGGAAAGTTCCGGACGATGGAGCGGAGCCACCCGCAGCCTTCGCCTCTCGGAGTGAGCAGGCGCAGGCCCAGGAGCTGCTTGCCGATGGAGCGGCCGCGGAAGCCGTCCCGAAGGAGCAGGAACAGCATCAGGACGGCCAGGGCGGCCCACCAGACCAGCTGGATGCCCTTCGGCGAGCCGGTCCAGGTCATTCCATAACTGACGGCCGAGGCGGGGAGGATCAGGACGATGGCCGTCAGCAGGGCGTCCACCAGGAAGGCCGCGATACGGAGGAGCTTGGTCTGGGAGCTGTCGGTCAATGAAACCTCTCTGCGGAAAACCCGTACAACGGACCAGTCAGGTGCCTCAGATGAACAGACGCACGCTCAGCCTTTATTTACTCCTCGCCCTGGCGGCCGCCGGCTGCGGGCGCATCGAGGCGCGGAGCGACCGCGACGAGGGCACGGCCACGATCAACAGGACTTGGCCGGCCGCCGAGATCAAGAACCTCAAGGTCTTCGAGATCGACGGCAGCGTGACCGTGGAGGCGGGACCGACGAACGAGGTCGTGCTCGTGGCCAAGGCCCGGGGCGACCTGGACGTCAAGCCGGGCCAGGAGAACCAGGGACTGTTCGAGACCCGCCTCGACGGCGACACGCTGCGCATCGGCCGCCACGAAGACCGCCGCCGGCGCAGCTTCAACCTCCGCTTCTTCTTCGACCACGAGGACGTGGAGATCCACTACGCCCTGAAGGTTCCCCCCTCGGTGTCGCTGGACGTGAAGACCGTCAACGGCCGCATCACCACCAAAGGCGTGGAAGGGGAGACCGACGCGTCGACCGTGAACGGCACGATCGACATCGAGACCGCGGGTCTGAACGAGCTCTCCGCGACCACCGTGAACGGGCGGGTGCGGGCGAAGTTCGTCCGCGGCTTCAACGGCGCGCGCTTCAAGACCGTGAACGGCAGCGTGAAGGCGACCCTGCCCCAGGACGCATCGTTCAACGTCAGCCTTTCCCAGGTGAACGGGGACTTCGAGGCCTCGTTCCCGCTGAGCATCCACTCCCACCCGGGCAGCCGGCGCGTGTCCGGTGAGGTCAACGGCGGGCAGCACGCGCTGAAGATCACCACCGTGAACGGGGACGTGGAGCTGGCGCGGCTGAATGACTCTCTGTAACGCTATGATCGCCGCGTGACGCGGCGCATCGCGGTCGTCCTCTTCATCGTCCTGACCGTCGCCGCCGTCGCTTCCGTCCGCAACTACGACTTCTTCTGGCACCTGGCCACCGGGCGGTGGATCATCGAGCAGCGCGCACTGCCGGCGAGCGACCCGTTCGCCGTGGCCAGCGATCGCAAGCCGTGGATCAACGGCGAGTGGCTGTTCGAAGTCGTGCTCTACGCGCTGCGCGCCGTCGATCCGGCGGTGCTGCGCGGATTGCTCGCGGCGCTGATCTTCACGCTGGCCTTCGTGTTCGCCGCACGAGACGCCAGTCCGCACGCTGCGCTCGCGCTGGCCGCGCTCGGGTTCGCGGGGGCGATGCCGGTGCTCGATCTCCGGCCGTCCAGCGTCGCGGCGTTGTTGGTGGTACTGATGCTCGCTGCGCGCTCGCTGGTCGCCCGAATCGCGATCACGATCGTCTGGATCAACGTGCATCCCTCGGCGCTGCTCGCGCCGATTCTGGCGCGGCGGCCGCTGCACATCGCCGCGTGCGCGGCGGCACTGCTGGTGAATCCGTTCGGATGGCGCGCGATCACCGCGCCGCTGTCGCTGATGTCATTCGTCGGCAGCGGTGCGTTCGTGAACGCGGAGTGGCTTCCGAGCTCGCCGGTGCTCTTTCCGATGCTGTACGTGACGATCGCGGTGGCGATCCTCGCGCTGGCGACGGCGGAGAAGCGCGACTGGTGGCGGATCGCCCTGACCGTGCTCTTCGCCTATCTCGCCGTACGCCACGTGCGCAATCAGCCGCTGTGGTTCGCCGCGTTTCCGCTGCTCGCGAGCGGCCTGCGCGTCCGGCGCGCGTATGCGTACGCCGTCGCCGCGGCCGCATTCATCGTTGCGCTGGTTCTGACGCCGCACGGTCTCGGCATGATGCAAGGGCGTTTTCCGGAGCGCGCCGTCGCGCGACTGGAGGGCACCGGTCTGAAGGGGAACATCTACAACCCCGACCAGTTCGGCGGCTACCTGATCTGGTCCTTCTATCCCGAGCGCCGCGCGCTCACCGACGGGCGCAATGAGCTGTACCACGCCTTCATCCCCGAGTACGCGAGGGCGCGGCAGGATCAGCGCGCGTGGCTCGCCCTCCTGCGCAAGTACCGCATCGATCTGGCCGTCGACGAGCACCGCCCGCCGCTGGAAGTGATGGACGCCGTCACCGGGCGGAAGACCACGATGCCGGCGTGGCAGGCCTACTGGCCGAAGCGCGACTGGGCGCTCATCGCGCGCGATGACGTGGCGATGGTCTTCGCGCGGCGTGCCGCGTTCTCACCGGAAGAGTTGAAGAGGTGGGAGATCCCTCGCTGAAGCTCGGGATGACTCGCTGAATGCGTGTCAATTAACCAGCTCGTCGGGCCTGCAGTGGTGCAGCTCCTCGTTGGGCCAGCGCTGCTGCAGGATGCGGTCGAAGTGAGGCTGGACGATGCGCTCGTAGCGCGACTCGAAGCCGGGGAAGAGCTCCAGGATGGCCTTGCGCGCGCATTCGACCAGGCACCGGGCCTCGCGATGGGAGACCGTGCGGTCGCTGCTGATCAGGTTCAGGGTGAGCTCCGCGATCATCCGAACACGGCGGAGACGGCGGCGCTCGATGAACGCAATCGGGTCGTCGACTTGGCTCTCGTGCTCGAACTTGGGCATCGCTTGTCACCCGTCAAACCGGGGTGCTCCGCGGTGCATTCCACCGCGGAAGTCAGGCGTGCTCCCGGTCGCCTTCGCTCCAGATTTCGTCGGCCACCTGGGGGTCGACCCGGGCCTCGTAATAGCGGATGGCGTTCTTTGCCACGACCTGCACGGCGAGGTAATTGAGCGCGCCGCCGGCGGCCACGCCGACGAAGGGGACGACCTTGGCCAGACGGTCACGGATGATGCGCGTCCCAATCTTCTCGGCGATCAGGCCCCCTTCGACGGTGACCGTGCCGAGCATCGCCGCAAGGCCCTGCTTGCCGGCCCCGACGCCGGTCGAGTAGGCGAGACAGGACAGCGCCTCCTGGAAACGCTCGCGGCTCGTCGGCTCGTGTCCGTAGATGGTGGCGATGCCGAGGATCAGGCGGAACTGCTGGAAGACCAGATACGCCAGATCGGCGCCGAGGGTGGCGATGGCGGCGATGCCGAGAGGGAGTCCGGTCACCGCGCCGGCGGCGGCGCAGCGGATGGCCGTGCGGCGGGCGAGAATTTTCGCGTGGCGCGCCTGGACATAGTCGGGCGCGGAGGCGCGGAGGTCGTCGACCTCCTTGCGCAGTTTGTCGACGTCGATCTCCTCGAACAGCGAGAAGAAGACCTCTTCCAGGACGCCGTCCGCACGTCGCTTGAAGTCTTTCATTTTCGCCATGGGAATCGCCGTCACGTGTCGCTCTTCTTCGCCTCGGTTTTGGTCTCGCTCTTCGAGTCCGATGCCGGCTTGGCCTCGGACGTATCGCTCTTCGTCTCTCCCGACTCGCTCTTGCCGCCCGCCGGCTTGGCCGCGTAGTCGGTCTTGTACCAGCCCGATCCCTTGAACTGAATGGCCGGCGCGGAGACGAGCTTCTTCATGTCGCCGCCGCACTTCGGGCAATGGCTGTACGGCGGATCGGAGAGTCGCTGGATGATCTCCACCCGCTCGCTGCACTGCACACACTGGTATTCGTAGAGAGGCATCGGTACCCGTGTTTTGCTAACAGGCTGCGGCCGCGCCCGATTTCAGGATCCGAGCCGTCCGAGCTGGGCGTGCGACGACTCCTCGGCGGCGAGCACGCGGCTGTCGCGGAAGTAGACGGCGGCCACGCCGCCGCCGCGCGCAGGGTAGTACCAGGCCTCCATCGTCGCGCCGGCGCGGCGGTGCTTCACCGACCATCCCGGCATCGGCTTGCCGAGGAGGTGCTCGACCTGGCGATGAGTCATGCCCTTCTGCAGCGCCAGGAGCTTCTCGCGCGTGACGGCCAGGCGGTCGGCGGCGAGGGCGAGGCCGCTGCGCGCGCGGTCGTTCTCCGGATGCTGGGCGAGCACGGCCCGGTAGAAGCGGATGGCCTCCTGATGCCGCCCCACTGCGGCGAGGTCGTCAGCGAACTGCAGCTGCATCTCCGCCCACACCTCCTGGGCCCGCCCGTGGTTGGGATGCTTCTGGACGAAGGCGCGGACGGAGTCGGCGTAGACCTGCTTGTGCTCGGCGGTCGCGGCCGCCGATTTCGCGGCCTTCTTGTGCTCCAGAACGTCGCGCCACTCGGCGCGGTGGTCGGGCTCGGTCTGGGCGCCTCCGCAGGCCAGGAGGAGGGCCGCCAGGAGCGGCGCAACAAGCGCGCAAACTCGCATCAGGCGACAACTTAGCACGAGGGTCGTTTCCTTGACAGCGTAAGAGAGCGGGGCCGATAATCGCCCTTCGCTCGGAGCGCCTGTTCAGGGCGAGGCAACCTTCAGCATCCGGAGGATTTAATGGCTGTGAGGGGCGAGGAAGTCGCGAGCTCGATCGAAGCGCATGTCCGCGAGTCGATCGAGCGGATGGTGGAGGAGATCCGCTCCTCCGTCGAAGACGTCCGCGTCGCCGTCGACCAGCAGCTGAAGGCCGCCCTGCAGAGCGTTCAGGCCGACGTCAACTCCATCAACTTCCTCCCGCACATCCAGCGCGCGGTCGGCGACCTCGAGGAGTCCCTCACCGCCGCCGCCCCCGCCGCCCCCGCCGCTCCGGCCGGCGCGGGCGCCGCGAAGGTGAAGGAGGCCGTCCAGGCCATCGAGAACGCCCGCTCGCAGGTGGACATGCTGAACAACCTGCTCGAGCAGGCGCTCGGCTTCGGCTCGCGCGCCGCCCTGCTCATCCTGCGCGGCGAGACGTTCAGCGGATGGAAGGGCATGGGCTTCTCCGCGCACGGCGGCAATGACGAGGCCATCAAGCGCTTCAACGCCGCCCCGGGACTCATTCCCGAGCTCGATACCGTGCTGCGCGACGAGCACGTGGTCACCTGGGACGGCGCCAATCTCGCCACCCGCCTCGGCGTCTCCGCAGCCGCGCAGGCCGTGCTCGTGCCGATGGTGATCAAGGACAAGGTCGCCGCGGCGGTGTACGTCGACGCCGTCGAGGTCGACGCGGCGAAGTTCGACCGCGACGCCATCCAGCTGCTCGTCTTCACCACCGGCCTCCTGGTCGACACGCTGGCCATCCGCAAGAAGATCCCCTCGCCGAGCCTTCAGGAGATCGGCTCCGCGGCTCCGGCCGCCACTCCGGCTCCGGTTCCCGCTCCCCAACCGGCCGCGGCTGCTCCGAAACCGGCTCCCGCTCCGCCTCCGCCTCCGGTCGCTCCACCGCCCCCGCCGCGGCCGGCACCACCCGCCCCTCCAACACCTCCGCAGCAGGCGGTCCCGACGACCACCGGCGCCGGAACCGTGGCAGTGAACGTCGCCCAGCTGCGCGAGATGATGGCCGCGCAGCGGCCGAGCTTCAACGTCCCGTCCGCCGAGGAGTTCAGCGCGCCGCCGTCGGCCACGGCGAAGGTGCCGGCGATGGAAGCCAAGCCCGCGGCCGCTCCGCCTCCTCCGCCGCCACCACCGGCTCCTCCCGCCGCCCAGGAGGATCGGCCCTCGACGCAGTACGTGCCGCCTCCCGGCCTCTCCCGCACCGCCAGCGCCGGCCCGCAGACCGAGGACGCCAAGAAGCACGACGAGGCGCGCCGCTTCGCGCGGCTGCTCGTGTCGGAGATCAAGCTCTACAACGAGTCGAAGGTCGAGCAGGGCCGCCGGAACAACGACCTCTACGAGCGGCTGAAAGAAGACATCGACCGCAGCCGGCAGATGTACGACGAGCGGATCTCGGACGAGGTGCGGAAAACGTCGAATTACTTCTATGACGAGCTGGTCCGCATCCTCGCCGACGGCAGGGCCGACGCGCTAGGGCTGTAATCGGCCTGCCTTTCGCACTTCAGCCCGCCCGTGCTGCAGTACCTCCGCCGACGGTGGCTTCTCCTGACGGTCGTTTCTCTGGTCGTGATCGCCGGCATCGTGGCCGTGCTGTTCTACCACCGCAATCTCGCGCCGCTCCCCCATGAGGAGTCCGACCTGCCGCCGAAGCCGGAGGCGCCGCCCGATCTGGAGAAGCTCCGCGACCGCTTCGCCTCCGGCATCGATGCCCTGGGCCGCCACGACGGCGCAGACGCCGTGGAGCATCTCTCGTCGTTCGACTTCGGCTCCCGGGCGGTGGAGGAGTACCGGCTCTACTACCTCGCCGAAGCCCAGCAGATGACCGGCAACAGCGGAGCGGCGCGGGTGACTCTGGCGAAGCTCTGGCGGCGCAAGCCGCGGATGATTCACGCCCCCGAGGCCGCGTCGCGGCTGGCCAGCCATTATTCGTCCGCGGGCGACCTCGATCACACCGCGGAGGTCTACGCGACGCTCGCCCGCCGCGAGGGCGCGTCCGCAGCCGTCACGGCGCCGGCACGGATCAGCAGCGCGAAGGCGCGGCTGGAGGCCGGCGACGTCGCCGGCGCGCTGTACGAGGCCCGCACGCTGCTCATCCACCATCCGGCGACCAAGGAGGCGGAGGAGGCCGCGGCCATCGCCCGCGCGCTTTTAGGCCTCGACCCGAAGGCGGGCATTCCGCTGACGCACTCCGAGCAGCTCGAGCGCGCCATCGCCCGCCTCGGCTCGCAGGATCCGCAGAACGCGCTCGAGGAGCTGACCGTGCTCGAGAAGGTCGCGGCGCCGCACCTCCGCCGCGACGTGCAGCTGCAGAAAGGGGTCGCCCTCAGTCAGCTCAAGCGCTACGTAGACTCCAACCAGACCCTCGAGCCGCTCACCGGCGGCGAGTTCAAGCAGGCCATCCCCGCCCTGCGCGTCCTGTCGAGGAACTACGGTATCCTCGCCGCCTCCATCGACCCGAACATCTACAAGACCGTGAAGGAGAAGAAGCGCGTCGGCTCGGTCAAGGTGCGCGTGGGCAAGGGAAAGAAGCGGCGCACGGTGACGAAGCCGAAGTACAAGACCGTGTTCCGGCAGGTCAAGCTCGTCGATCTGGCCAAGAAGAAAAAGAAGGACGAGTACGAGCGCCTCGCCAGCGAGCGCCTCAAGGACATCCTGCAGATTCCCAAGGTCTCCGAGGAGCTGCGCCTGGAGACTCTGAATGCGCTCATCGCCCGCGCCGAGGCGAAGAACCAGGACGATTACGTCCGCGAGCTGGTCCCGCAGGTGATCCGGATCGATCCCAACGCGGATCCCGGCCTGCAACACATCTGGGACAAGGGCTGGGCCGCGTACGCGCGCGGCGACCTGCAGACCGCGCGCAAGCTGTTCCACTTCATCGCCGACACCTACACCCACGTGAACGTCCGCCGCCAGGCCGAGTACTGGTACGCCCGGACGGTGGAGCGCCTCGGCAACAAGGAAGAGGCGGCACTGATCTACCGCAAGCTGGCCCAGGCGCCGTACGCGGATCTGTACGCGCTGCACTCGGCGAAGCGGGGCGCGCCGCTGAAGACCAGCGACTCGAATCCGCTGAAAAGGGACGGCCCCGACTGGCGCGAGCTGGCGGAGAAGGAGATGCCCGAGGAGCTGCAGCTGGCCTACGAGCTGACCGCGCTCTCGGCGATGCGCGAGGCCTATCAGGAGATCCGCCGCAACCGGACCCGCACCAACGTCCGCTTCGCCGAGGCGCTGATGGCGGACGTCTACAACGCCGCCGGGAACAAGATCGCCATGTACCGCTCGCTCCGGCAGGCATGGCCGCAATTGGCGACGGTCGAGCAGGACTCCGCGCCCGTGTACTTCCTGGAGATGTACTACCCGCGCCGCTACGGCGACGAGATCGAGAAGCACGCCAAAAAGCAGAACCTCGACCCGAACCTGGTGCGCGGGCTGATCCTGCAGGAGAGCTACTACAACCCGAAGGCCCGCTCACGCGTCGGCGCGACGGGCCTCATGCAGCTCATGCCGCCCACGGCCAAGGACCACTCCCGCAGCCTCGGCATCGTCTTCGGCCCCGCGCGCCTGGAGAACCCGGACGTGAACATTCAGCTCGGCACGTTCCACCTGCGCATGCTGGTGAACATGTTCCGGGGGAACGAATACCTGGCCATCGCCTCGTACAACGCCGGGCAGGGCAACGTCCTCAAGTGGCGACGCGCCGCGCCCGGCAAGCCGGTGGACGAGTTCCTGGAGTCGATCCCGTTCCAGGAGACGCGGAACTACGTGAAACGCGTGACGATGCTGCGCAGCGCCTACGCGCGCTTCAACGGCTGACGCCTACGACTTCCACTTGATCGTGCAGCCGAACTCGCGGGTCACGGTCTGGGCGACCTCGCGGCCGTTGAGCAGCGCGGTCAGCGCGTCGGAAAGACCGGTCGTCCTCCGCTCGTCCGGCTTCGCGGAGTCGTCGACGTAGCCGCGGTAGCGGACGACGCCGCTGCCGTCGACCACGAACACGTGCGGCGTGACGCGCGCGCCGTAGGCGCGGGCGATGCTGCTGTCGCCGTCCTTGAGGTACGGGAACGGATAGCCCTTCGCCACCGCGCGAGCCTTCATGTTCTCCGCGGTCTCTTCGGGGAACTTGACGTCGTCGTTCGAGTCGACGGCGTAGAAGACCACGCCCTGCTGCCCGAACTGCTTGGCCACCTCGATGATCCGCCCCTCGAACGCCTTCGCGTACGGGCACTGATTGCAGGTGAAGACGACCACTTTCAGCTTGCCGTCGGCCGGCTTCATGGCCACGGTCGCGCCATCCACCGCGTTCACCAGCGAGAACTCCGGCGCCTTCGCGCCGATGGCCACCTGCTCCGCGGCGCCGGCCGCGCCGGCGAAGAGCATCAGGCTCAGGATCAGCATCGTTTTCTTCATCGCATCCTCCTCAATTGCTCGCGCAGTCGCGCAATCGTTTTCTCTCGTTCGATCCGTCCGGCCACCCGCCACAGCTCCTTCCCTTTCCCGTCGTAGACGATGGTGATCGGGAGCTCGCCGCTGATGTTCAGGTAGTCGCCGAGGTCGTCGGCGTTGCCGGTGTAATAGACGTTGGGAAAGGCGATCTTCTGCTTGTCCAGGAAGGCGGCGACTTTCTCCCGCTTCGTGTCCGGGATCATGTCGTCCATGGAGATCCCGAGGACCACCAGCTCGGCGCCGAAGGCGTCGTCGATGGCCTTGAGGTCGGGCATCTCCGCCACGCAGGGGACGCACCACGTGGCCCAGACGTTCACCAGGCGCAGCTTCGCCACGCTCGGGAAGACGGACGCGATCTTCGCCGGCTCTTTCATCGGGCGAAGGTCGGCCGCGCTCGCGCCGAACGCCACGAGGGCGCTAAGGAATGTAGCCGCGAATGGTGCGAACTTTGGCATCGGGCCGGTCCACCTTGACTTCGATCGTGCGGTACGCCGTGTCTTTCTTCGAGCTCTCGGCGTGATAGCTGATGAGGTACTGCGACCTCAGGTCCGCCTCGAGCTGTTTGTACGTCTCACCGAGCTGCTTGGTATTGCGGATGAAGTACGTCAAACCGCCGGTCTCCGCCGCCAGAGACTTCATTTTCCCGGGGCCGCCGATGTCGCCGAGCATGAAGCCGACGCCGATGAAGTACAGCGGCACGCGCGACGCCCGCGCGTACGTGAGCATGTCGTCGTACGCGAGGCGCGAGGCGGTGTCGTCGCCGTCGGTGATGATGATCAGGGCCTTGCGTCCCTGGACGTTGCGGAAGCGATAGAGCCCGGTGACGATCGCGTCGTACAGGGCCGTGCCGCCGCCGGCGTCGGGGATGCCGTTCACCTGGGCCTCGAGCGACATCACGTCCGAGACGAACGGCGCGTTCTTCGTCGGGTCGCCGGCGAAGCCGCCGATGAAGGCGCGGTCGTTCTTCTTGATGATGCTCCGGAAGAACTCGATGGCCGCGTCCTTGGCCTCCTTCATCCGCTTCTCCATGGAGCCGGAGTGGTCGAGGAGCACGCCCACCGAGATCGGCAGGTTGGAGGCGTAGTTGAAGCTGGAGATTTTCTGCGGCTTGCCGTTCTCGAGGACGGTGAAGTTCTTCTCCTCGAGCGCCGGGATCGGCGCGCCGGCCGCGTCGGAGACCGTGACCGGCAGCTCGATGAGGTTCACTTCGATCTCTTCGATGTAGCGGTCGCCGTTCAGAAAAAGCAGGTCCGCAGCCTCGTAGCCGGTGGCGTCGACGACTGTCGCGCGCACGAACTCCACGCCCCCGAGGCGCGCGGTGGGGATGTCGAGCGCGTACGGCGGCTGCTTCCACTCGTGCAGCTTCCGGTCGCCCGCGTAGAGGGCCACGGTCTGCAGGTTCGTGCCCTTCGGGTTCTGGATGCTGAGCTTGAAGTGGGACACGCCGTCCGGGGTGGTGGTGCGGGTGATCTTCACCTCCATCTGCGTGTCGCGCTCGTTGACCACGAAGGCGTCGGCGTCGACGTAGCGGCCGCGGGAGTCGAAGCCGACCGCCCGCACTTCGACGCGCTTGGGCAGCTTGCCGAGGTCCAGCTCCGCCTTGTACGGCGGCGCGTTGCGGGCCACGACCTTCTTCCCCTCGACCCAGAACTCCACCCGCGACACGGGCGGCTCGACGTCGACATTGACGATGAAGAGATTGAGGGCCACGTCGCGGTGCGGCGCGTGGATGCGCACCGCGCCGAAGGTCTCCGGCACCACGCCTTCCGCCAGGATCGCCTCCGCGCCGTCCTCGGCACTGGCGACGTAGGGCGTGTTCGTCTTCGCGATCGGGAACTTGCCCGACGACTTGACGATGATGACCGGCGCGCCTTCCTCGACCGGCATGATCAGCCGGGCCTCGATCTCCGCCTCGCCCTCGGCGAAGGCCTGGATGGCCGTGATCCCGCCGCGCTGGTCGGGCAGCACGGGGTAGCGGAAGTTGCGCAGGACCTGCCCGTTCTGCATGAACGATCCCTGCAGGAAGAGCCCCGTCTCCGGCGGCACCTCGGGCGGCAGGGGGAAGCGGAAGGAGACCCGCGTGACCACGCCCGCGTCGGAGTCGCCGAGGGGAGCGACGGAGATCGCCAGCGGCGCGGGCGCCTCCTCGGCGGCCAGGACACCGGCGAACATCAGCGCAATCAGCAGGTTTCGCATGGTAAGAGCAAGAGGATAGGGGCGGTTCGTGCGGAGTGTCGTTGCAAAACGAGAAACGGTAGGCTTGCGGAAGGTGAAGGTCGCGGCGATCACGGGGTATTCCGGGGCGGGCAAGACGACCCTGATCTCGGCGCTGATCCGGCGCTACATCGAAGAGGGGCTGCGCGTGGGAGCCATCAAGCACACCCACCATCCGCTGAACGAGGAGAACCGCGGCGACACGGCGCGGTTCCGGGCGGCGGGCGCGGAGCCGGTGATCCTGGCCGGTGCGGGGGAGGCGGTGATCTTCCTCGCGGCCGGGACGATGCGTGTCACCTTCGGGACCCCGCGCGATCTCCTGCTGCACTTCGACACGGACGTCGTTCTGGTCGAGGGCTTCAAGGCGCTGGGCCAGTGGCCGCAGGTGCAGATCAGCTCGGATGCCCGTCCCACGGTCGAAGAGCTGGCGGCGAATCTCGATAGAATCTGGCGCTCATGACTCTGCGGTACCGCGCCGTGCTGTTCGATCTCGACGGAACGCTCGTCGACTCGTACGCCGCGCTTAACGAGGCCGTGAACCACACGGCCCGCGCGCACGGCCTGCGCGAGCTGCCCGCGGCGCGCATCCGGGAGCTGGTCGGCGACGGCATCGAGCGCCTCCTCCAGCGCGCCTTCGAGCGGACGGACATCCCGAAGAGCATCGTCGAGACCTTCGAGACCCGCTACGACGAGGTCTGCTGCGGCGAGTCGAAGGTGCTCGAGGACGTGGAGGCCACGCTGGAGGCGCTGGCCGCCCTGGACGTGGACATGGCCGTCTGCACGAACAAGCCGACGTTCTTCTCCAAGAAGATCCTCGACTTCCTCGGCCTCTCCCGGCACCTCAAGGCCATCGTCGGTCCCGACCTCGCCGGTGCGCGCAAGCCCGACGCCAAGCATCTTCTCTACACCCTCCAGTCCGTGCGCTGCGGGACCCGCGATGCGCTTTTCGTCGGCGACATGCCCGTCGACGTGCGCGCCGCGCGCAACAGCGGCATGGACGTGGCAGTCGTGGCCACCGGCTCGGCGAGCCGCGAGCAGCTGTCAGCGGCGGGGCCGGATCACTTTCTGGAGAGGTTTGCGGATCTTCTCGATGTCGTCACCCGACCGCAGCAAGTTCAAATTCGTCTTCTTTGACGTCGACTCGACCCTCGTCACCATCGAGGGGATCGACGTGCTGGCGGCGGGGAATCCGGAGATCGTCCGGCTCACCGAGGCGGCGATGAACGGAGAGATTCCGCTCGACCAGGTGTACGGGCGGCGGCTGGAGATCATCCGTCCCACGCGCGCGCAGGTCGACGCCCTCGGCGCGCAGTACGTGAGCTCGCTCGTCGACGGCGCGGAAGAGACGATCGCCGCGCTGCAGGCCGCCGGCGCGGTGATCCACCTCGTCACCGCCGGCATCGCCCAGGCCATCGCCCCGCTCGCGCAGCGGCTGAACGTCCGGAACGTGCACGCCGTGGCGCTGCAGTTCGACGCCGCGGGCAGCTACGTCGACTACGACCGCCGCTCGCTCCTCGCCCGCGCCGGAGGCAAGGAGCTCGTGGTGCGCAACGTGCTCACGCGTTCGAAAGGGAACGCCGCATTCATCGGCGACGGCGTGACCGACCTGGAAACGAAGCCGGTGGTGGACCTTTTCATCGGATTCGGAGGAGTTCACGTGCGGCCGAAGGTGAAGGAGAATGCGGACGTGTACGTGGCCGAGCCGACGCTGAAGGCCGTGCTGCCGTACCTGATCGAGTCATGACCGAAACCTGCAAGTTCTTCGTCCCCGGCCCGACCTGGGTCCGCCCCGAGATCCGCCAGGAGATGTCCCGGCCGATGATCGGCCACCGCAGCCCGGAGTTCCGGGAGCTGTTCCACGGCATCAACGCCGACCTCAAGACGCTGTTCAACACCCGCCAGTCCACGTTCGTCGTGACCGCGTCGGGCACGGGCGTGATGCAGGCGGCGCTGGAGAACTGCGTCGCCCGGCGCGTGCTCGTGACCACCTGCGGCGCGTTCTCCGAGCGCTGGTACAACATCGCCGAGTCTCTCGGCTACGAGGTCGACCGCCTCGACGCCGGCTGGGGCAACGCCATCGATCCCGACGACCTCGCCGACCACCTCGCCCGCCACCAGCGCGCCCACTACGACGCCGTGACCATCACCCACAACGAGACCTCCACCGGCGTCATCAACGACGTCGCCGCGCTCGCGGAGGTCGTGCGCGAGGAAGCCGGCGACGCGCTCGTCCTCGTCGATGCCGTCTCCTCCCTCGGCGGCGCCCCCTTCGCCTTCGACGAGTGGGGCGTCGACGTGTGCATGGCCAGCGTGCAGAAGTGCATCGGCCTCCCGCCGGGGATCACCGTCGTCGCGGCCTCAGACAATGCCCTGGCCCGGGCCAAGAAGCACCCCTACCGCGGCACGTACTTCGATCTCATCGCCTACAAGGAGAAAGCGGATGACGACGGCGTGCCGTCCACGCCGTCGATCCCGCATTTCTACGCGCTGGCGAAACAGCTCGACCACATGCTGCGCGAGGAAGGTCTGGAGGCGAGGTACGAGCGCCACCGGCGCATGCGCGAGCTCGTCCACACGCGCACCACGCGCTTCGCCAAGCTCGCCGGCGATCCCGCGCACGCTTCGCCCACCGTCACCGCCCTTGCCCCCGTCCTCTCGCCCGAGACCATCCGCACCGAGATGAAGAAGCGCGGCTACACCCTCGGCGGCGGCTACGGCCAGTGGAAGGAGACCAGCTTCCGCATCGCCCATATGGGGGACATGCCGGTGGAGGATCTGGAGGCCATGCTGGATGTGCTGGCTGAGGTGACACGGGCTTGAAATTCCGCGTCCTCGTCACCGACACGCTCGCCGAATCCGGTCTGGACATCCTCCGCGCGGCCGACGACGTGGAGCTCGACTACCGCCCCGGCCTCAAGGGCCCGGACCTGCTCGCGGCGGTTGCGGAATCCGACGCTCTCATCACGCGCAGCGGCACGGCCGTGACGCCTGAGCTGGTGAACGCGGGGACGCGGCTGCGCATCGTGGGACGGGCCGGCGTGGGCCTGGACAACGTCGACGTCGAGGCCTGCACCGCGCGGGGGATCCTGGTCATCAATGCGCCCGAGGCGAACATCATGTCGGCCACCGAGCACACGATGGCCATGTTGCTCGCGCTCTGCCGGAACATCCCCGAGGCCCATGCCAGCGTGAAGCGCGGCGAATGGACGCGGGCGAAGTTCATGGGCGTCGAGCTGGACGGCAAGACCCTCGGCGTGATCGGGCTGGGACGCATCGGCTCGCGGGTGGCGGCCCGGGCCCGCGCCTTCGGCATGCGCGTCATCGCCTACGACCCCTACATCACCGACTTCGGCAGCGCCACGAAGGTGTCGCTCGACCAGCTCCTCGCCCAGTCGGACGTCATCACCGTGCACACGCCGCTGAACGACGAGACCTCGGGCATGCTCGGCACGGAGCAGATCGCGAAGATGAAAAACGGCGCGATCGTCCTGAACATCGCCCGGGGCGGTTTGTATGAAGAGAAAGCGCTGGCCGACGCCCTGAATCTGGGCAAGCTCTCCGGCGCGGCCATCGACGTCTACGAAGACGAGCCGCCGGGGAAAGAGCACCCGCTGCTGACGGCGAAGAACGTCATCCTCTCGCCGCACATCGGCGCAAACACGATCGAGGCCCAGGACCGCGTCGCCAACCAGACCTCGAAGATGGTGCTCGAGGCGTTGCGCGGATCGATCTTCGTCTCCGCGGTGAACCTGCCCTTCAAGGGCACCGAGGACGCGGATGCCGCGCCGCTGATCAACCTGGCCGAGAAGCTCGGCCTCTTCGCCGCGCAGACCGGCAATGACGCGCCGAATCGCGCCAGCATCGAGCTCTACGGCATCGACGAGGGGCTGCAGAAGATCCTCTCCGTCGCCGCCCTCAAGGGCCTGCTCACACCGCACCTCTCGGAGTCGGTGAACTTCGTCAACGCGGAGCAGGTGGCGCGGACGCGGGGCATCTCCATCAGCTCCACCATCGACCCCACGCCGCGCGACTACGCCAACCTGATGACCTTCCGCGTGTCCTCGGCGACCGAGGAGATCTGCGTCTCGGGCACGGTCTTCCACGAGAAGAACCAGCGCATCGTCTCGGTCAACAACTTCCGCGTGGAGTTCAAGCCGGAGGGCCACATCCTGCACATCGTCAACGACGACGTGCCCGGCGTCGTCGGGCGGGTAGGCACGATCCTCGGCGAATACGACGTCAACATCGCCGAGTACAACCTCGCCCGCAGCGCCAGCGGCGGCCGTGCCATGGCTATCATTACCGTCGATTCCCCGCTAAGCCAGGACGCCCTGGCCGCCCTTCGCACGATCCGCGCGGTCCGGGAAGTCCGGCAGTTGAAGCTCTGAAATGCATTATCGAAAGCTCGGCAACACCGGCATCACCGTCTCCGAGATCGGTTTCGGCGCGTGGGCCATCGGCGGGAGGGCGGAGGCAGCGGGGACTCCGTACGGCTGGGGGAACGTCAGCGACGAGGAGTCGCTGGCGGCGATCCGGCGGGCCCGGGAGCTGGGGGTCACCTTCTTCGACACCGCCGATTCATACGGCTTCGGGCGCAGCGAGTCGCTCCTCGGCATCGTCCTCTCCCGGCGGCGGACGGAAGTGATCATCGCCACGAAGGTCGGCGTGTCCCGCGAGACGGGAGGGAAGCTGTCGAAGGACTTCTCCCCGCGGCACATCTCGCTCGCGGTCGACGGCTCGCTCAAGCGCCTGCGCACGGACTACATCGACCTCTATCAGCTCCACAACCCGACCCTCGACGAGCTGCGCCGCGACGAGGTCCACGAGGCCATGGACCGGCTCCAGGAAGTGGGCAAGATCCGCTTCTGGGGGGTCTCGGTCACGACGCCCGAGGAGGGCATCGAGATCATCAACCGCGGCTGGGGCTACACGCTGCAGGTGCTCTACAACGTCCTCAATCAGGCGCCTGCGCAGGAGCTGTTCCCGCTGGCGAAGGCCAGGGGATACGGAATCATCGCCCGCGTGCCGCTGGCCTCGGGACTCCTCAGCGGGAAGTTCCGGCAGGACACGGTCTTCGCCGCCGACGACGTGCGCCAGAACTTCCTCACCCCGAAGCGGCTCGAGGAAGTGATCCCGCGCGTCGACGAGGCCAAGTCGATCATCGGCGGCACGGCGCGCTCGCTGGCCGAGGGAGCGCTGCGCTTCGTGCTGTGCAACGATGCCATCTCGACGACGATCCCCGGCGCGCGGAACGTGCGCCAGGTGGAGATGAACGTCGCCGTGGACGAGGTACGCATCCCCCAGGAAGTCGTCGACAAACTCCAGGCCCGTCTGGGCGACTACAACTTCTACCAGCGCCATGGAATCCGGATCTGAGCTGAAGCTCCACGTCGGCAGCGGCCCGCTCGTGCGCGAGGGCTGGGTGAACATCGACAGCCACCCCTATCCGGGCGTCGACCACGTGCTCGACGTCCGCGGCGGGCTGCCCTTCGACGACGGCAGCGCGAGCTACGTCTACGCCGAGCACTTCATCGAGCACCTGCCGCAGCCGGACGGCCTGGCCTTCCTGCGCGAGTGCCGGCGTGTGCTCAAGGACAGCGGCATCCTCCGCCTGTCCACGCCCAGCCTGGACTGGGTCTGGGCCACGCAGTACCACCTCGGCCAGTGGGGCGCGGAGTCCGAGGCCATCCGCGACTGCTTCTGGATCAACCGCGGCTTCTACGGCTGGGGACATCATTTCCTCTACAACCTCCCCACGCTGCGCTCGGTGCTGCGTCTGGCCGGATTCGCGGACGTCGTGGAGTACACGTACGGCAAGAGCGATCACGACGCCCTGCGCGGCCTCGAGCAGCACGAGACCTATCTCGACACGCCCGAGCTGCCGCACATCGTCATCGTCGAGGCCTCGGGGCGCGGCGACGCGGCCGCCGGCCCGGACGTGCTGGAGCGGATGCAGGAGTTCCAGACGGCGTACAACGACCGCTGAGGGGCCTCACTCCATCCGCACGTCGTCGATCTGGAAACGGAACGCGCCCGGCTCCGGCCCGCCGGCGAAGATCACCGCCGTCAGATCGCGCCCGTCGATGCCGCCGAAGCCGGCGATCGGGAACGTCTGCTCGGCCCACTCCGGCCCGGCGACGAACGTCTTCACCAGCGGCACATACCCCTTGCTGGCGGCGAAGAGCATGATCCGGTAGTCGCCTCGGCGGCGGCGTAGCGGACGGGCGGCTGGCTCGGGCTGCGCGGCAACCCGCGCTGGAGCGTGGCCACGTCGGTTTTCGCCAGATACGGCGCGATCCGCGCGTCCTCCACGAGCGTCGCTCCGCCGCCCGTCCCGGTGATGCTCATCAGCACCGTGAGTGTCGGGATGACGAACATCTTCCGCTTCGCGGCGTCGCGGCCGAAGGCCGCGTCGGGATCGCGGTCGACGAAGAGATGCACGAGCGCGTCCGCCCCGGCGTCGATGGCCGTACGCGCGCCCTCCAGGTCGCCGATGTGCACCACGGCCAGCTTCCCGCGCGCGTGCGTCGCCTCGACGACTGCGCGCAGGACCTCCTTCGAGATCGTCGGCATCTTCATGCCGTAGGTGTGGCCGTCGTCGAGGACCACCTTGATGTAGTCCGACCCCTCGGCCAGCCGGGCGTCGACGAACGCCTGCGCCTCCTCCGGCTTGGTGATGGTCGGGATGACCCTGCCGTACTCGGTGCCGTGCCCACCCGGCGCGGTGACCATCGTGCCGGCGGAGAAGAGATCGGCGCGTCCGCCGGCCTTTCCGGCGGTCTGCTCCTCCTTTGCCGAGCGGAGGAGCGTGACGTCGGTGAACATGTCCAGCTCCGTGGTCACGCCGAACGCCAGAGCCGTGTGCAGGGTGTCGCCGGTCAGGGTGTGGGTGTGGGAGTCGATCAGCCCCGGCAGGAGCGAACGTCAGCGGCGGGAGATGACAACCGTCACCCACTAGTGACGTACCGCGCGGCGCCGGTCATACGAGATCCAACGGCCGTTCACCATGACCCCGGAAGGCCGTCGCAGCGTGCGCAGGTTCTCCAGCGGATTCTCGTCCACGAGCACGAGATCGGCGCGCGCGCCGGCGGCGAGGACGCCGATCGTCGGGTCGCCAAGGTATTCGGCGGCGGCCAGGGTGGCGGCGGAGAGCGCGTCGAAGCGGGACAGGCCGGCAGCGTAGAGCTCGTCCAGCTCTTCGTGCAGCGCCACTCCGGCCGGCACGAGGTACCCGGCGTCGGTGCCGGCGAGGATCCGTGCGCCGGCGACGTGCAGCGCACCGACGAACGCGCGGCGGCCGGCGAGGTAGCGCTGCCGGAGATCGGGCGGCATGCCCTGCGTCACGTGCGCGGTGTAGACGTACAGGGTCGGGCAGTTCCAGACGCCCGCGTCGCGCGAGGCGATCGCCAGCTCCTGCATCGCGCTCGCGCTCGGCGCCTCCCAGCGAATCTCGGCGTCATAGCCCTCAAGGTGCTCGATCGAGTCCTGCATCACCATCGCGTGCCGCACGGACACGCCCTGGGCCACGTGCCCGGCGACCTTCACCCCGCGCGCGTGTGCCGCGTTCACGATCGCGTCGTACACCTCCGTCGAGAGCTGCTCGTAGACCTTGATGGACGAGCAGCCGCGTGCAAGCTGTTCGCTGACGATGCGGTCCGCGTCCACGGCGCTCGGGACGACGGTGGAGAAGAACGGGTTCTGCGGATTCGGTCCGTTGAGCAGCCGGCTGGCGGCGAGAATGCGCGGGCCGAGGACATCGCCGCGCTCGACGGCGCGCATGGCGGCGAGGACGCTGTCCAGCCCGGCGAGGTCGCGCACGGTGGTCACGCCGTTCTCGACGTAGCGCGGAAGGTCGCGGGCGATCACGTGCACGTGCATGTCGATGAGGCCCGGCAGCAGATAGCGCCCGCGCCCATAGACCACCCTGGCCTCCGGCGGGATCGCCACCTCGGACATCGCCCCGATCTCCGTCACCACCCGGTCGCGCACGATCACGGTCTGTCCCGGCAGCACGCGCTCGGTGTCCATCGGGACGACGTTCACGCCGACGAAAGCGGTGACGTCCTCGCCGCGCGCGGCGAGCGCGAAGAGGAGGAAGGCGAGAGCGCGAGCCGCGTGTCTCATTCGAGCGCCAGGACCGTTCCGTCGGATGCGACGAAGAATACGCGCCCGTCGCCGATCGCCGCGGCGACAGAGACGTTACGGGTGAGGTCGGCGGACCAGAGCTGTGCGCCGGTCGCGCTTTCGACGGCGTAGACGCGACCGGTATCGGTGCCCACGTAGAGAGCCGCGTCGGCGATCATCGGCTCCGTGGGAATGCCGGCGGTCGGCAAGGTCCAGAGACGCCGCCCCGTCGCCTGCTCGAATGCGACCACCTCGCGCGCATCGTTCGACGCGAAGAGCATCCCGTTCAGCGCGCCGAGGAACGACCAGCCGCTGACGTTCGGCGGCGGCGTGACCTGCCAGAGGACGTCTCCGTCGTCCGGATCGAGCGCGAACAGGTTGCCGCCGGCGCCAGCGGCGAAGAGGCGTCCATCGCTATACGTCAGCGCCAGCCAGTTGCCGGCCTCGAGATCGCGATGCCAGCGCTCGGCGCCCGTCGCCGCGTCCAGCGCATACAGGCGTGCGCTCGCGTAGAAGAAAACGGCGCCTCCGGCGAGCACGGGCGACGCATGCGTCGGCGCGTTGCCGCGGAACCGCCACCGCTCCGCATGCGTGACCGCGTCGACCGCATAGAACGTCCCGCCCTCGGTACCGAAGTAGAGCGTGCCCTCGTGCAGCGCGGGCGAGCCGACCACCCAGTGATCGGCTGCAAACGACCAGAGGACCGCGCCGGTCGCGGGGTCGAGCGCGCGCACGTGTCCGCTCTCGCTGCCGACGTAGACGGCGTCGGGCGTCACGAGCGGCACGGACGTGAACTGCCCGAGGACCGCGGAAGTCCAGCGCGTCGCGCCCGTGGCGCCGTCGAGCGCGACGATCCGGCCTTCACCATTCGGCACGTGAAGGGTGCTTCCGGCGTAAACGGGCGGACTGAATGAGGCCGGGCCGGTGCTGGCCTGCCAGGCGATCCGGCTGAACGTGCGCGGACCGCGCGAGGGGAGCACGCCGCGGCGCGTGGCGTCGCCGCGGTAATGCACGGCGTCCTCCGGCGCGGGTCGGCGCACGAGGCGCGGGCGAGCATCGGCGGCGAGCGCCGCCAGTGCGAAGGCGATGAAGGCGATGGCGCGCATCACTTCCTCCGCACCGGGCGCGCCGGCGCCTTCGCGCTGAAGACGCAGCCGAGCTGCGCGTCGCTCAGCGACCCGAAGAACTGCGCCTCCATCGTCGTCGGATCGTCGGTGACGTTGTCGAGCACCGAGCCGTAGGCGAAGAAGCCCGGGCAGCCGTCGGCGCAGCCGTTCTCCGCCGCGTCCGCCGTGGGCGTGGCACCGGTCTGCTCGACGACAAAGTACGCCGTGCCGTCGAGCGTCGCCGCCTCAGGGAAGAGCTGGGCGATGTTGCGCTGCGTGTGGCCGAGGGGACCGAGGGTCGTTACGGCGGCGGAGCCGATCTGCGTGCCGTCCGCGCGGAAGAGCGTGACCGTCAGCTCCGCCGTCGAGAACTGCGAGGCGTTGATCAGGCCGACGTTGCTGCGGTAGCCGCTCACGCCGCGCGCGCCGGACTGGCGGATGCCTGCGACGAAGACCTTGTCGTAGCCGCTGGCGCTGTTCCGTCCGGCGTACGAGTACCACGGCAATCCGCTGAAGAGCTGGCCGGTCGTGCACGACGCGGCGCCGTTCGCACAGCTCGTCGACGTCGCGTAGATCCGCGCCTCGACGCTGATGCCGCGGCAGTCCCCGGGATTGGTCACGCAGTCGCAGTCGGGCGCGCCTTCCCGGCAGCCGAAGAAGATCAGCTGTCCCAGGCCGCCGGCGAGACCGAAGAGGGCCATGGGATCGGTGATCTCGCGTCGCTCCCGCGGCTGGAGCACGGCCAGCGTGCGCGCGCTCGCGATCGCGCCGGCGTTGTTCGCCGTCTCGGTCGGTGCGAAGGCGACGGAGACGCTCACCCGCTCGTCGTTCGGGTTGGAGAGATAGATGTCCGTGTTGAACACGGAGACCTTGCCCGCGGTGGGGAGGTAGACCGTATCGGCGACGCGGAAGTTGTTCGCGTACGCGCCCCAGGCGGCGAAGAGAACGACTGCGGCGATCCAGCGTTTCATGCGCGCCGAGGGTACGGACACGCCGCTCATCCAGGCTTCGTTTTGTGACGCCGGCGGGCGGATGCGGGACGGCGGGCGCGAAAGCGAGGGACGGGCGCTATCATCGACTCGTCCCCGAAATGGCGGCTTCGGTCCCGTCGATCCCGGCCCCCGTCACAGACCCGCTGGTCCTCCGGCCCGCGCGGAGTACGGTGTGCGCCGTGTCCCGCCCCAC
>JBIOTX010000300.1:0-8560 GCA_044866315.1 Thermoanaerobaculia bacterium
CCGAACCGCTCCGGCGGGCTGAGAGCCCGCCGCTCCACTCACTCGTACCGCAACGCTTCGATCGGATCCAGTTTGGACGCTTTTGCCGCCGGGTAGATGCCGAAAATGATGCCGATCAGTGCACAAAAGGCGAACGCCCCGCCGATGGCCCAGACCGGGGTGTGGACGGCCGGGAAGGTGACCCACTTGCTGATCACCAGCCGGGCCACGTTGGCCAGGGCGAAGCCGCCCACGATGCCGATGAGGCCGCCGATGGCGGAGAGGACGATGGCCTCGATGAGGAACTGCACCAGCACGTCGCCGCGGCGCGCGCCGATGGCCTTGCGGATGCCGATCTCCCGCGTCCGCTCGGTCACCGAGACCAGCATGATGTTCATGATCCCGATTCCGCCCACGAGCAGGGCGATGGCCACCACGCCGCCGAGGATCATGGTCACGGATCCGAGAACACTGGAGACGGTCTTGAGGAGCTCCTCCTGGGCCAGGATCTGGAAGTCGTCCTTGTCGTCCTTGCCGAGGTTGTGGCGCTTGCGGAGGACCTCCCGGACCTGGTCCTTGGCCAGCTCCAGGTCGGCGCCCTCCTGCATCTGGAAGGCGAGGACGAGCGAGCGCATGTTCTCGGGGCCGTAGATCACGGTGGCGGTCGAGAACGGGATGATCAGGATGTCGTCCTGGTTGTTGCCGAACGAGCCGCCCTTCTTCTCCAGCACGCCGACGACAGTGAAGGTGGTGTTGTTCACCTGGATGATCTTCCCCAGCGGGTCGTTCTCGATACCGAGCTGCTTGCCGACCTCCAGGCCGATCACGGCGACGCGCTTCCTCTGCTCGTCGTCGACGGGGGTGAAGAACCGGCCGTGCTCGACCCAGTGGTTGAGGATGTCCGGGTAGGAGCGGTTGACGGCGTAGAGCTGCGCGCTGTGGCGGCTGTCGCCGTGCTTCATCTCCGCGCTGGAGATGAAGATCGGCGAGAACTCGCGGATCGAGCCGGTCTGCCTGCGGACGGCGACGGCGTCGTCGATGGTGAGCTGCGGCACGTAGAACGGCTTGCGCTGGTCGCGCTGGGGGAAGACCTCGATGAACCCCGCCCCGATCGAGTTCAGGTCGCCGGCGATCTTGTGCTGGAACCCCTGGACGATGGAGACGACGGCGATCACCGCCGCGACGCCGATCATGACCCCGAGGACGGTCAGGATCGACCGCATCTTGTTGGCGAGGATCGCCCGCAGGGCGATCTTGACGTTTTCGAAGAACATCGCTCAGGGGAGTGTACGCGAAGCGGGTGGGGAGGGTTACTTGAGCGGCACCGTCCACGACCCGCTCACGAATCCCGTCAGCGCGTCCCCGTCCCACCCGCCCATCCAGAACTGCAGCGGCCAGGGCTGGGTGGGATCGCCGCCGGGCTGGTTGGCGATCACGTTGCCGGAGACGGCGATGTTCCAGCCGTCGAAGAGCAGCGCCAGCTGGTGGGCGCGGCGGTCGATGGGGCGGTTCTCGAACGTGCCCACGGCGAGGTTCCACCACTGCTCGACGATGTTCAGCTGCTCGATGCGGGTGACCAGCGCAGCACGCTCGGTCTCGTCGGTCGTCTCCTCGAGCAGGGCCACGAGGTTGTGCTGGCGCTCCCGGCGGTTCTCGATGAGGGTCTGGTTGGAAGCGTCGGGCAGGCCGGTCGCGGCGGCGACCATCGGCGAGTTGGACTGCATCGACGCCGGCTGGCGGCGCTGGAGCATCGCCGAGGTGGCCTCCCACAGCGGCATGGACGGGTCGGCGGGATTGACCCAGTCGCGCCGCTCGAGAAGGACGTCGCCCTTGCGGTCGCTGATCCGCACGTGCAGCGGGTCGATGAAGAAGAAGTCTTCGCGCACGAGGATGCCGTTGTGCTCGAGGATCTGCGCGCCGAGGAGCTGGACCCGGGCCCCTTCGTACTTCGAGGCGGTCTTGCCGTCGATGCTGGCCCGGCGCACCAGCACGCCCACGCGCGGGCCGTACTTCGACGTGTCGTCGACGGTGAGATCCGGACCGGACTGGTCGCCGGGGCCGAACTTCCGCTGCCACACGCCCGGCTCGTCGGGCTGAAAGTGGACGAGGGCGTCGAGATCGGGCTCGCCGGCCAGGGCGAAGGTGTAGCCGCTCACGCCGCGCTTCTCGTCCGTCGGATCGGGATCCGTGGCCATACGCATCTGGAAGTAGCCGTCGAACTCGAGGAGCAGCGTGCTCACGCGGAAGTCCTCCCGATATTCAGCCAGTTGCTGCTCCAGTCGAGCGAGAGCCGCTCCATGTTCTGGCGGAGGTAGTAGAGCCGCAGCCACGGCAGCGACGGCGGCTCGCCGCGGAAGTCGGTGAACGGCTCGCCCACGCCCGCCGTCGGCAGCTCGTCCGGCTGGATGACGGTTCCCTCCTGCTGCAGCTGCTTCCACATCCGCTCGCGGTCGGCCCGCACCTCTTCGAACTGCTGGCTCGGCAGGTTCAGCCACGGGTCGTGCCACGGCACCCATCCCCAGCGCGGACGCACCGGATCGATGCCCGCGAGCGGGCTGTCCTCGGGCGGCGGCAGCGCGCGGCGCGCCGTGAGGCGCTGGAAGCCGGTCACCAACGCGTCGATCCGCTCCTGGAACAGCGTCCAGGTCTGCTCCAGATTCGGGAAGAGCACCACGTCGCCGTTCAGCTCGAAGCCCGGACCGGCGGTCTCGAAGTCGTTCGGGTCGTAGTCGGCGAACGCCGGCAGCTCGGTGAGGATCTCCGCCATCGGCCGCACGAACATGGTCATGAACGGGAAGAACGCCGCGTCCATGAGCGAGTTGCTCTGGTCGGTGGTTTTCACCTGGTCGCTGTACAGGTAGAGCAGCAGGAGGAGCATGACCTCGTAGCACTGGTTGGAGAGGTTCGCCACCGCCCACGTGTCGGGGTTGGTGATGAGCGTGACCTCGTCCGGCGCGGTGACGTCCGGCTGAAGCACGGTCATCGGGTTCGGCACGACCCTGCGCGCGCAGATCTGCGCCAGCCGCTCGCCGTCGGCCTCCATCTGGTCGCGGATCTCGGTGAAGAGACAGAAGTGCGTGTGCGGCAGGTAGGCCGGCGGCACGGTCGCCCCCTCACCCTGCTCGATGATCATGCGGATGGCCTGGTGCGCCGAGGCCAGGTCGGTCACGGCGATGAGCGAGAGGCCGTACTGATTGAGGTCGTTCATCGAGCCGTAGAGCGGGCTCGGAGGGCCGCCGAAGATCTGGTTCTGCGGATTGCCGATGAAGAGATTGCACTCGCCGAGCTCCTGGCTGACGAAGGTGAGGCCGGCGTCGATGGCCTGATACAGCTCCTGCACGCTGGCGAAGCGGACGCCGTACAGGTCGATGTGCGGCGCGCCGCGCAGCCTGGCCGGCCGCGACCGCAGCGCCGCCATCACCTCGTCCGGCGAGGCCTTCGCCGCCCGGCTGCACCACTCGTTGGCGTCGCCGATGGGGATCTCGTCCGGCTTCTCGAAGGTCTGGAAGCGCTTGATCGTCTCCAGATCGCCGCGGGTCAGCTCCAGCTTGATGTCCGCGTCGCCGTAGTACTTCGGCTGCTGGGGCATGTTCGGCCGCGAGAACGACGGCGTGCCGCCGATGGCGGAGAGAAGATTGAGCGCCAGGCCGAGGTGCTCCATCTCCTGGCGGGCGATCAGGGCGATCTTCATCGCCCAGCGCCTCACCTGCTCCAGCTCCGCCTCGGTGAGGATCTTCCGGGTCTTGTCCGGCCCGTTCCAGCGCTCGTAGGGATAGCGCTTGAGCGAGTAGACGGCGAACAGGTACTGGCACATCAGCCCATGCTCGAGCTCCGCCGCCAGGCGCAGCGCGTCCATGAGCTGGGCGCGGGTGGTGATGCTTTGCGAGGGTTGCACGCTCTAGGGGTGATTGGGGCGTGCAGTTCCCTACCCTTTAGGAGTGCGGTGGCGGAGCCACCGCTTTCGTATCCGGATCGCAGAGCGGTAGCTTCGCTACCGCACTCCTAGACTAATCCTTCACCTTCCCGTCGCGAATGTGAATGATCCGCTTCGCCTCGCGCGCGACGTCGTCTTCGTGCGTGACCATGATGATCGAGTTGCCGCGGGTGTGGAGCTCGTGGAAAAGGTCGAGGATCTCGCGTCCGGTCTGGGAGTCGAGGTTGCCGGTGGGCTCGTCGGCGAGAAGGAGCGACGGGCGGTTCACGAGGGCGCGGGCGATGGCCACGCGCTGGCGCTGGCCGCCGGAGAGCTCGTTGGGCTGGTGGCTCATACGGTCGCCCAGGCCGACGGCGCGGAGAGCCTCGACGGCCTGCTCCCGGCGCTCGGCCCGCGGGATCTTCGCGTACACGAGCGGCAGCTCGACGTTCTGCAGGGCCGTGGTGCGGGCCAGGAGGTTGAAGGTCTGGAAGACGAAGCCGATCTTCTTGTTCCGGATCGCCGCCAGCTCGTCGTCGTTGAGCGTCTCCACGGGCACACCGTCGAGGACGTACGAGCCGGAGGTCGGCGTGTCCAGGCAGCCGATGATGTTCATCAGCGTCGACTTGCCGGACCCCGAGGGACCCATGATGGCGACGTACTCGCCCTGGTCGATGGTCAGGTTCACGCCGTTCAGGGCGTAGATCTTCTGCGGGCCGAGGTCGTAGACCCGCGTGAGCTCGTGCATCTTGATCAGGTGGGCGGGTCTGGTTTCCGGGAGGGCGCTCATTCGTCGTCGTCCTTCTTCTTGGCCTTGTCCTTGTCTTTCGACTTCGACTTCTCTTCCTTCTCTACATGAACGAGCGCGCCGTCTTTTAGTTTGCGGAGCGTGCGGAACGGACCGGTGATGATCTGGTCCCCGTTCTTCACCCCCGAGAGGATGGCCACGTGGGTGGCGTCGCTGATGCCGGTCCGGACCTCGACCTGCCTGGCCTTGCCGTCCGCGGCCAGGAGCACGTACTTCTTCTTCGGCTTGTCCTCGTCCTCGGCGCCCTCGTCGCCCGCCGCGCCCGGAACGCGCTCGACGACGGCCTGGATCGGCACGGTCACCGCGTTCGGGGCGCTGCTCGTGACGATGGAGACCTGGGAGGTCATTCCCGGCCGGAGGCGGTCGTCCGGATCGTCGATGGCCACTTTCACCTTGAAGTAGCGGATGCCCGCGCCGGCGCCCTGCCGCACGGCGGCCGAGCTGCCGATCTCCACGACGTGGCCGCGGTACTCCTTGTCCGGAATGGCGTCGACTTTCACTTTGGCCGGCTGGTTCAGCTTCACGCTCACGACCTCGGTCTCCCCCACCTCGGCCTCCACCAGGATCACCGAAAGGTCGGCGATCACGGCGATGACCGAGCCGGGGTTGTTCATCGTGCCGGTGACGACGACCTCGCCTTCATGGGCGTTGAGCTGGACGACCTTGCCGTCGATGGGTGAGACGATCGTGGCCCGGGAGAGGTCTTCGTCGGCCTGCCGCAGCCCGGCCAGGGCCTGGGCCACGCCCTGCTCGGCCGTCGACAGCCCGGCCACGGCGTTGTCGTAGCCGAGGCGGGCCTGGTCGAACAGCTCCTGGGCCTGAACGCCCTGCCGGCTGAGGTTCTGGGCGCGCTGATAGGCGGCCTGCGATGTCGCCAGGGCCGCGCGGGCGCGCTGCACTTCCACGCGCCGGCTGGCCACCTCGGCGCGCAGCCGGTCGCGCTGGGCGAGGTAGAGCGGCTTCTCGAGCTCGACCAGCTTCTGGCCGCGCTTCACCGTGTCGCCCTCGACGAAGTAGAGCTTCTCGATCTTGCCCACGATGTGGGCGCTGATGTTGACCTTGACCTTCGGGTCGATCTGTCCCGGCGCGGTGACGGTGGACTCGATGGTCTTCGTCGTCGCCGGCTCGGTGTAGACCTTCTCGCCCTTCGGACCGCTGCTCCTGACGCTGGCGAAGATGATCGCCCCGAAGACAACGACCACCGCCGCCGCGATGATGGCCTTCTTCAACGCTGCATCCCCGCGCCCATCGCCGCGAAGGCCAGCTTGATCAGCACCAGGATGACCCACAGCGAGATCACGATCACGGACGACTTGGCCTTGGACACCCTGGCCACCGCGGAGAAGCCGATGATCAGCAGGACCAGGCTCCAGAGCCCGAAGAGGTCGAAGTTCGTGAGCAGCGAGAAGAGGACCGGCTGCTCTTTCTGGTCGACCAGGAAGCCCGGGTTCGACTTCACCACGGTCTGCAGCTCCATCATGTCGACCTTGCCGCGGGCCAGGATCACGATCGTCCCGATGATGCCCCCGACGAGCCTCGGCATCCACGCGTACAGCGTGGCCGATAAGGCCTGCTTGTAGTTCCCCTCCCCTCCGAAGAGGCGGAAGCCCAGGAGCAGGATCCCGGCGATGACCACGAACCCGATGATGATGATAAGGGGGCTGAACCAGATGCCCACCTTGGCGATGGCGGTGGAGAACTTCGCCACCCGCTCGAAGTCCGCGGCGGACATGTTCGGGTTCTTCTCGCGCATGATCTCCTGCTGCTGGGCGATCATGCTCTCGAAGTCGATGTTCCGGAACGTCGCGGCGATGGTGACGAACGACACCAGGACGATCACCAGCAGCGGGACGAGGATGTCCGGCCGCCGGGCGATGTCCTGAAACGTCGGCGTGGGGGCGAACAGCACCCCCACGATTCTCTGGAACGAATTTTTTGCTGCTGGCTCGGATGCCGGCGCCGCCGGCGGGACAGTCGTTGGCTCTGTTGGCTCCGTATAGTCCGTCGTCATTTCGGCTGCTCCTCCGATCGCACTCGGCTCCCGTAGTTGAGCCAATTGTAACGATCGAAGAAGGTCGTCTTCCAATCCGGTTCCTCGGCCACCTCGGGCTCGGTGACGGAGATGTTCCGAACCTGGAGGATGTCGCCGACGGCGCGGTGATACGCCGCCACCGCCTTGTTGTAGCCCACCAGGGCCAGGAGCTCGCGGACGCGGGCGTCGGCGAGCTGCTGCTGGACCTCGAGGACCTGGAAGTTCGTGGTCATCCCGTTCTCGTAGCGCTTGCGCTCGGCCTCGACGTTCTGCTCGGCCGCTTCCCGGGCCGCGCGCGAGGCGGCGATGGTGCGGGCGAAGGTCTCCACCGCGCGGGCGGCGGCGCGCACTTCGACGGCGATGTTCTGGCGGGTCTGGGCCTCGGTCGTGCGCGACTGCTCGTAGTCGAGCTGCGCGGCGCGGGCGTTGGCGCGCGCGCCGATGTTCATGATCGGCAGGCCGAGGTTGAAGCCGACGTTCCAGCTCGGGAAGTCACGTCCGAAGATCTGCGAGAGAGCATCGCCGTAGCCCGTGGAGACCACGCGCGGCTGGCCGGTCTCCGGATCCTCTTCGAGCGTGCGGCCGGCCAGGCCGCCGAGGTTGTAGCCGAGCTCGAAGTCGACCGTGGGCAGGGTCTGGTTGCGGAAAAAGAGGGCCTGGACCCGGGCCGTGTCGGTGACGAGCCGCTGCTGATTCACTTCCGGGCGGTTCTGCAGCGCCTGCTCGACGGCCGCATCGAAGTTGATGGTCATCGGCGTGTAGGTCACGTCCTCGCTCGGAATGATCGGGCGGTCCCACTCCTCCCGGGGGAGGTTGAGCAGGGCCCGGAGGTTGTCCTCGGCGTTGCGCACGCTGGCCACCGCGCTGATGAGCGACTCCTCGGTGGTGGCGATCTGCACCCGCGGCTGGAGGATGTCCAGCGGCGCCGAGGCCCCGACGTCGATGCGGATCTGGGTGATGCGGGACTGGTCGCGGGCCAGGAAGAGCGACTCCTTGATCACTTCCACGTTGCGGCGGGCGTAGATCAGGTCGAGGTAGGCCTGCTCGACCGCGCTCACCGTGTCCATCACCGCGGTCCGGAACGCGCCCTGGGTGATGCCGAGGGTGTTCCGGGCGATGGTGACCCCGCGCTTGGTGATGTCCACGCCGAAGTCGCGCATGAGCGGCTGCACGAACGAGAACTGCAGGCCGCTGTTGTACTGCGGGTTCACGAACGTGCCCACGGGCACGGAGCCGATGCTGGTCCGGTTGTTCGTGAAGCCGAAGCTGTACTGGCCGCCGGTGGGGATGATCTGGTTCACGCTGGCGTTGGCGCGGGTGGTACGGCTGCCGCTGGCCTGCAGGGTCGAGGCCGTCGGCTCGCGGTTGCTGAGCGTGGTCACGTCGCCCGCGGCGATCCAGTCGAACAGACCGTACTCGCTGCGGAGATTCTGCCCGGCGATGCGGGTCTCGTAGGTCTGCAGCTGAACGCCGAGGTTCTGCTGCATGGCCGTCCTGATGGCTTCATCGAGCGACAGGCGCAGCGCGCGCGCATTCGTCGCGTCCTGATCCGTCTCGGCGGTGACCGGCTCGGTCGCCCGCGGAGTGGCCCGCTGGTCTTGCGCCAGGACTGCCGTCGCCGCGAACAGAGCCAGAAGAATGGTAAGCAACCGTCGAACAGCGGTCATGTAAGTCCTCCCAAACACGCCTCTTCTACGAAGAGATTGGTTCATGGTTTCGATTCTGGTGGAGCGGGCGGGCGCCAGCCCGCCGTCATCGGAGCGCCCTAGAATAATTCATACGCAGGAAGGGCGTGGTCGTTGACTTTTCGGAGTGGGGGGGGGGGGGG
>JBIOTX010000301.1:0-7619 GCA_044866315.1 Thermoanaerobaculia bacterium
TCCAGAGCCGGCGGCCTGAAGGCCGCCGCTCCACGTTTCATCCCGGGAGGGCCGGGCTCCGCGACGACGACCAGCCCGCTTTGCTGCGCGAGGTTGAACAGACTGACCGGCGACTGCGGAGCGATCGGCAGGAGCAGCCGCACCAGGGCGACGAGCAGCAGCGCGTGCGCCCAGCGCGCGGGCATGTGCCCGCGCAGCGCGCGAGTGACGAGGAGCACCAGCGCGACCAGCAGCGATCCCTTCCAGGTCGCGGCGATGAGCAGCGCGATCATCGCTCCTCCTCCTTCTCGTCGAGAATCCGCCGCAGCTCCTCGATCTCTTCCTTGGTCAGGCGCGCGTTGCGGACGAAGTGGACGAGCATCGGCGTGGCTGCGCCGCCGAAGACGCGCTCGACGAAGGACGCCGACTCCTCCTTCACGTAGCGCTGGCGGGGGATGGCCGGCGTGTAGACGTAGCGGTTACCCTCGGCGCGGAAGCGCAGCACGCCTTTCTTGACCAGCCGCCCGAGGAGAGTCTTGAGGGTCTTCGGGTGCCACTCCATCTTCGCGCAGAGGGCCTCGGCCAGCTCCGCGGCCGTGCTCGGGGACCGCTCCCACAGGACGTTCATCACTTCCCATTCCGCGGCGGTGATCGGCGGCGTCTTCGACATCCGGCTCCTCCCAAGTGACTACGGGTGTAATCAGAATGGATTACGTTTGTAGTCGAGTCAAGGTTCCGCTCCGGATTGTTACAATTGCGCCATGTCCTTCCGCGCCGTCCTCTTCGACTGGGACGGGACCCTTGCCGATACCGCCGAGGCCAGCTTCCGCTGCTACGTGCGGATGTTCGCCGACCTGGGCATTCCCTTCGACCGCGACGCCTACGCCCGCACCTACTCGCCGAACTGGCACTTCACCTATCGCGCCCTCGCCGTCCCCGAGGAACGCTGGTCGTACGCCGACGAGCGCTGGCTGCATCACTTCGCCTGCGAGACCGTCGACCTGATCCACGGCGCGCGGGAGATCCTGGAGGCGCTGAGCCCGCGCTTCGCCACGGGCATCGTCACCAGCGGCGGCCGCGCGCGCATCACCCGCGAGCTCGAGCAGCACGGCCTCGCGGCGCACGTCCACGACTACGTCTGCGGCGACGAGGTGAAGGAGAAGAAGCCCCATCCGGAGGGACTGCTGCTGTGCATGGATCGCCTGCGCGTGCGCGCGAGCGAGTCCGTGTACGTCGGCGACAGCCCCGAGGACATCGCCATGGCCCGCGCGGCGGGAGTGCCGTCGATCGCCGTGCCGGGCAATTACCCGAACCGCGATGCGCTGCTGGCCGCGAAGCCCGACGTGTTCGTGGAATCGCTGCGCGACGCATTGCGCGTGGTGCTGGAGGAGTAGATGTTCGTCGTCCGCGATATCTTCCGCTGCAAGCCGGGCAAGGCCAAGGAGCTCGTGGAGAAGTTCAAGTCCACGTTCGCGTCGATGGAGGCCCACGACGGCTTCCGGAACACGCGGGTGATGGTGGACGCGGTGGCGGACTACTGGACGGTGGTCATGGAGAGCGACGTGGAGTCGCTGGCCGACTTCGAGCGCCACATGCGCGAGTACGGCGCGCGCCCCGAGGTGCGGGCGGCGCTGGAGGGATACATGGACCTCGTCGTCGAGGGACGGCGGGAGATCTTCCGGCTGGTCTGATGGGAGAAGTGGCCGCCATCTGGATCAAGCGCTTCAAACGCGGACCGATGGATCCGGCGGAGGAGGCGACTGCCGTCGCCGGCCGCGGGCTGAAGGGGAACGCCAACCAGGGCGGGCGGCGGCAGATCACGATCATCGATGAGGCGGCGTGGCAGGCGGCGGAACAGGATCTCGGCATGACCCTCGATCCCTCCAGCCGGCGCGCAAACGTCATGCTGCGCGGACTCGACCTCGAGCGCTCGCACGGCAAACTGCTGCGCCTCGGGGAATGCCTGGTGCGGATCTTCAACGAGACCCGTCCCTGCGACAAGATGGATGACGCCTATCCCGGACTGCGCGCGGCGCTGCGGCCGCACTGGCGCGGCGGCGCGTTCGGCGAGATCGTGGAAGGCGGCGCGATCCGCGTCGGCGACCGCGCGGAGTGGGTATCGTGAAACGCCTCGTCATCATCCTTCTCGTGCTCGTCGCGATCGGAGCCATCCTCTGGCTCGGCGGCGGCTTCTACCTCCGCCGGTCACTCCCGCAATACGACGGCACGGTCGCCACGCACGTGCGCGCGCCGGTGGAGATCACCTTCGACGCGAAAGGCATCCCCCAGGTGTGGGCGAAGACGGACGCCGACGTCTTCTTCGCCATGGGCTGGCTGCACGCCTCGGAGCGCCTGTTCCAGATGGAGCTGGTGCGCCGCCTCTCCCGCGGCGAGCTGTCGGAGGTCTTCGGCGAAGTGGCGTACGAGACGGACGTCTTCCAGCGCCGCGTCGGATTCGCGCGGATGGGGAAAGGGCCGGTGTCGCCCATCCTGCGGCGCTACGTCGACGGCGTGAACGCCTGGATCGCCCAGGCGGATGTCCTTCCGCCCGAGTTCGTGCTCCTCCGTTTCCGCCCGCGGCCATGGACGGTCGAGGACTGCCTCGCCGTCAGCGCCTACCAGACCTGGTACTCACACGAGCTGATGGACCAGGACCGCCGGTACCAGACGATCATCGCCAAGCTGGGAATGCCGGCGAAGGCGCTCGCGCATGCAGGCCATCCTTGGTCGCCGCCGACGGTGCCCGATCTGCGCATCACCGCCGCGTCGAACTCGTGGGCGGTGGCTCCGTCGCACTCGTCCACGCGCGCCGCGCTGCACGCCTCCGATCCGCACCTCGGCATCGACGCCGCGCCGGGGCTCTGGTACCTCGCCGGACTGCATTCCGAGGAGGGGCTGGACGTGGTCGGGGTCACGTACGCGGGCGGGCCGTTCGTGGTGATGGGCCACAACGCCGACGTCGCCTTCTCCTTCACCGTGGCCTCGGTCGATCTGATCGACTACTACGACGACTCGCCCGTCCGCACGATCGCGCGCGAGGAGATCCGGGTGAAAGGCGAGGAGCAGCCGCGCGTGATCGAGGTCAAGCGCGGCTGGCGCGGGGTGATGCTCGACGAGAAGACGTCGATGCACTGGGCGGGCTTCGACTTCGCGCCGGGGGACGTCTTCGCCTCCGCCTACGCGCTGCAGAAGGCGAAGACGTTCGACCAGTTCCGCCGCGCGGTCACACGCTTCGGCGCGCTCGACGCGAACTGGATCTACTCCGACCGGGCCGGCAACATCGGCTATCAGCTCGGCGCGCCCATCCCCTTGCGCGACTACGACACCTACGTGCGCCAGCGCGCCAACGATCCGGCGAGCGCGTGGCGCGGCTATCGCGAGCTGGACGAGACGCCGCACGCGCTCAACCCGCCGCAGGGATTCCTCGCCAGCTGCAACAACCAGGTCGTGCCGCGGACCTGGCCGTACGAGATCCCCGGCTTCTACGATCCCTATCGCATCACCCGGGCCACGGCGCTGCTGCCGTCGAAGCACTCACCCGCCGATATGCACGCGATGCAGCTCGACGTGACCTCGGGACTGGCGTTGCGCTGGAAGTCGCTCGCCGCCGCCGGCGCCACGGGCGCGGAGCGGCAGCTCCTCCAGCAGTGGGACGGCCGCATGTCCGCCGACAGCAAGGCCGCGACCTTGTTCGCGGCGTGGTGGCGGATGATGCCGCGCGCCATCTTCGAGGACGAGCTGGGCGAAGACGCGGAGACCGGCCGGGTCCTGCTCGAAGAGGCGCTGACCACGAACACCGCCGTCGACGACCGCCGCACGCCGCGCGTCGAGACCGCGGAGGAGATCTCCGCGCGGGCGATGCGCGAGGCCATCCCCATCGCCAACGGCCGCACCTGGGGCGAAGCCTGCACGCTGGAGGTCCGCCACCCGCTCGCCCGCATCAAGGTGCTCGAGGGCTGGAACCGTGGACCGTTCCCCGCGGCCGGCGATCACGGCTCGCTCAACGCGAACTTCCACAGCTTCGACCGGGCCACGAATTCGTTCCGCTCCCGCGTCGGCCCGAGCATGCGCTTTGTCCTCGACTGGGCCGACGTCGACGCCTTCACCCTCACCGCCGCCCTCGGCCAGTCCGGCAATCCCGTCAGCAAGCACTACGACGACTTTCTGGAGATGACCCGGCGCGGCGAGGCCTGGACGGTGCCGTTCACCAGGGCGAGGGTTTACGAGATGAAGGTGTCTTCGCTAAGGCTCACGCCGAGATCGTCCGGTACCGCGCGTTGACCAGCGCGAACACGCCGTATCCCATCAACCCCGCCCCCACCAGCACGAGCAGCCATCCATTCATCGGCTCGGCGATCTGCCGCAGCACGCCGGAGATGCCGTGCGCGGCGCCGGGATCGTGCTTGAGCGCGGCGGTCACGAGCGAGCCGCCGATGAGGAAGAAGACCACGCCGCGGCTGGCCAGGCCGAAGCGGGAGATGGTCACGACCTTGCGGCGTAGCGGAGCGTCCATCTCGCCGAGGTGAAGGCGCTTGCCGAGCTTGGCCTCGAAGGCGCGGTAGAGCTGGTAGGCGCCATACGCGACGACGCCGGCGCCGACCGCGGCGATCAGCGTCTGCCCGAACGGCTCGTCGATGAAGCGCGCGGTCCAGTGCTTGGCCTTCTGGTCGTCGCTCTCTCCGCTGCTGCGATGCATCAGCAGGCGGACGATCTCCCAGGCGAAGACCAGGTGGACGCAGCCGCGGAGGAAGCTGCCCGCGCGGACGGCGAGGCCCTTCGCGCCGCCGCCGCGGTAGTCGGAGTCGGTGAAGGCGGCGATGAAGCGCCAGAGCGCGTAGCCGACGAGGCCCGCGATGATGACCATGAGGCCGATGCGGCCGAAGGGCTTGTCGAGGATGAACTTCGCCGCCTCGTGGTGGCCGCCGGTGCCCGCACCGCGCTCGTCGCGCGCGGCCATGGCCAGGCCTCCGACGATGAGGTAGACCACGCCGATGGAGGCGTAGCCGAGTCGGGCCAGGCGTTCGATCACGGACTCTGCCTTAGAACGATTCGTGCCATGATTTCGCGATGCGAAGTACAGCAGTAGCCCTGGTGCTCGCTCTTCTCGTCCTTGCCTGTCAGAAAAAGGAAGAACCGGCCGCCGACACGATCGAGGCCGTGCCGGCGCCGCCACCGGCGACGACCACCACCGCCGCGCCAACACAGACGGCGGTCGTGCAGATCCCGGCCGGCGTACCCATCCCGAAGGACGGCGTCGCCCTCTGGATCAACGCCGACGACCTCAGTCGGATCCCGGCCTCGTGGAGCCCGAACGGGCCGGCGCCGATTCCGAACGTCATCAACGGCCACGCCGTGCTCCGCTTCGACGGGGAGAAACAAATGATCAAGACGGACGTGGACATCAATCCCGGGCGCGCGCCGGAGGTCACGGTCTGCTCGGTGTTCCGCAGCGCCACCGCCGAGCCCTCGCCGCTGCGCAAGCTGTACGGCAACGATGACGGCGGCTTCGACCGCGCCGTCGGTCTCGACGATCGCGCGGCCGAGGCGAACTACGGCGTGTTCGCGGGCGGCCACGGCGTCGTCGGCTACTTCATGCTCATCGCGGGCAAGCCGTATCTGACCTGCGACCGCTTCACCGCGAACCGTTTCACCGGATGGGTCGACGGCAAGCAGAGCGCCGACACGGAGGCGAACTGGGCCCCGGAGTCGCTTCCGAACCTCTACGTCGGCGGCACCGGCACGGTGTTCAACGAGTTCTGGCAGGGCGACATCGCCGAGATGATCGTCTACCTCCGCGCCCTCAGCGATCGCGAGCGCGTGCAGGTGGAGGACTACCTGTCCGGCAAATACGGCATCACTCTCCAGCGACAGTGACCCCGAACCGCCGCGAGTTCCTGATGATGCTCATGGCCGGCGCGATGAATGGGCGCTCTCATCCGGCGCGCCTGTCGTCGCGTCCCAACGCGCAGCCGCGCGGAGGCAAGCTCGGGCAGCAGAAGTTTTCCTGGGGCGTGCTGTACGTGCCGCGCACGATCGACCCGAGCCGCCCGGCGCCGCTGCTCGTGACGCTGCACGGGGCGGGAGGGCGGGGGCAGCGGAGCGCGGAGGTGTTCGCGAAGCACGCCGAGCGGATGAAGATGATCGTCCTGGCCCCGGACTCGACCGGCGGCACGTGGGACCAGATCGAGAGCGAGCTCGGGCCGGACGTCGAGGAGATCGATGCCGCGCTGATGCAGGTCTTCACCAGCTACGCGGTCGACGCGCGCCGCATTGCCGTCGGCGGCTTCTCCGACGGCGCGTCCTACGCGCTGACGCTCGGCCTGGCCAACGGCGATCTCTTCACCCACATCCTGGCCTTCTCGCCCGGCTACATCGACGACGCCATGCGCGTCGGCCAGCCGAAGATCTTCGTGTCCCATGGCACCGCCGACCGCATTCTGCCCATCGACCGGTGCAGTCGCCTCATCGTGCCGCGGCTCCAGCGCCGCAAGTACGAGGTCCGCTATCGCGAGTTCGACGGCGGGCACACCGTGCCGCCGGCTGTCCTCGACGAGGCGATGGCGTGGCTCGAGGCCTGAAATTCCGCGTTTTTCGGCCGAAAAACACGAAATATCCATTGCGTCGCGAGCAATTCGCGACTACATTGCGTCGGCTCGTGAGAGAACGGGCGAACACGCAAAAAGGAGAACGCACCCACTTATGGCAGCAGGTCCGATGACCAAGTCGCAGCTCATCAACTACATCTCCGAAGAGGCCGAGGTCCCGCGCAAGACCGCGGCGCGCATGCTCGAAGTCCTGGGCGACTGCGCCTACCGCGAGGCCAAGAAGGGCTTCACCATCCCCGGCCTCGGCAAGCTCGTGCTCGTGAACCGCAAGGCCCGCACCGGTCGCAACCCGGCCACCGGCGAGGCGATCAAGATCCCGGCCAAGAAGGTCCTCAAGTTCCGCATCGCCAAGGCCGCCAAGGATTCGATCCTCGGCGCGAAGAAGTAAGCCGCTCGTGTAGTGGAGGACAGGCGATCCCGCCTGTCCCCCCTAACGGCAGGCAGGATTGCCTGCCCTCCACAGGAGGTCTCCCTCTTGCCACATCGCTATCCGCAGGAGTGCGCGCTGCGTGACGGCCGCCGGGTGATGCTCCGCCCGTTCGCCGAGAAGGACGTCGACGCGCTCTACGACTTCTTCCACCGCATGCCCGTCGAGTACCGGCGCTTCGCCTGGGACAACGTCGACAACCGCGCTCTGATCGAGAGCTGGGGCCGCAACGTCGACTACGGGAAAGTGTTCCCCCTGATCGCCCTCGACGGCAACCGCATCGTCGCTGACGCCACGCTCCATCTGCGCGAGGGCGGGCCGCTGCGCCTGGTCGGCCGGATCAAGTGGATGATCGACCCCGCCTTCCGCGGCGCCGGCCTCGGCACGTCGCTGGTCAACCACCTGATCAACATCGGCCGCGAGCGCGGGCTGCGCCATCTGAGCTGCATGCTGATCTCCGATCTCGAGGCCGACGCGGTGAAGACCCTGGAAGGGCTCGGCTTCCAATCGATCGTGCAGAGCGGCTACGGCACCGATCCGGACGGGAACCAGCACGACATGACCAAGCTGATACTGAAACTTTAACGTGGAGCGGTGGGCTCTCAGCC
>JBIOTX010000302.1:0-9019 GCA_044866315.1 Thermoanaerobaculia bacterium
CCCGCGGGGATCCGCGCAGCACAGGTGGTGATCGTTGGATCTGACGCTCAGATCCGGGAACCCACCACGACCTGGAAACCGCGGACAGGCCGCGGTCCGCGAGAGAGACGAGATTCCTTTCGCAACCGCGAGTGTCGCTCGCCGGCGCCCGGCGCCGGATCGGCGCAGCACCGGCGATGATCCCCGGATCTGACGCCCAGATCCGGCTAGTACACGATCCGCATCGGCAACCCCGTGACGTCGCGATGCTCGTCGCCGAGGGGCGTGGCCCGACCCTCGAAGATGCGCTCGGCGGTCCAGAGCGCGGCGAAGGCGTCGAGCAGATCGTCCTCGCGGACGCCGCGCGGCAGCGGCGGAAGCTCGCCGTACCGGGCCGCGACCAGCGCGCGCCGCACCGCGGCGCCCTCGGCGGAGTGCTTCGACGGCAGCTCGGCCTTCGCCCAGGCGGTGAACGAGACCTCGGGATGCACCTCCCGCACGCGCGAGCGCAGCTCGTGCCGTTTCTGGAGGATGCGGTCGATCTGGGCGACTTTCGGCACGATGGCCCAGCACTGCTTGGAGATCCCGCGCTGCTGGAGCTGGCGCGAGAGCCGGTTGGCGTCGGCGTAGTCCTGCACCTTGAGCAGCGAGCGCGGCGGGGCGGGGAAGACGCTGCTGGCGCGCTTGCCGAGGAACTGGCGGGCGTTCTGGTCGCAGAAGCGGGGGCCGTCGGAGAGGCCGATGGGGATGTCGATCGCCACCACCGCGCATTCGCCGAACAGCGCGACCAGCTCTCCGTCGGACTCGCACACCCGCGGCTCGATGGCCGCGCCATCCTTCACCACGGCGATCCAGCCGCGGCGGCAGCCGTCGACGCCGGCAACGCGCGTCGGCGGCGCGACGAGCACGCGTTCCTCCGACGGGTCGGCGCGCTCTTCGATCAAATGCAGGTCGGCCGCGCCGTCGTTGCGGACGGCCCACGCGGCGAGCGCCTCGAAGCGCAGCGTGACCGCGCCCGAGCCGCTGAAGGCGCGGGTCTCGACCGGCGTGCCCTCGCCGGAGTCGAAGAAGAGCGTCCAGCGGTCGGCGTGCAGCACGGTCAGCGTCCAGGCCTCGCGCCGGAACGAGTTCCCGCGGATCGCGCCGGGACCCACGACCTCGCCGCGCGACTCGCTGACGATCTTCATACCATCGCGGCCGAGCCGATCTCCGGATGGGCGCGGACGAAGTCGACCAGGCGCGGCGCGTAGTCCACGAGGCGCGGCGCGGCGATGCCCGATCCGGCGAGGTCGGTGGTCGTGTTCGTGGTGTCGTAGCGCGTCGGGTGGACGAAGTAGTCGACCGCCGGCGCGGGGATGCGCATCAGCCGATAGACGCCGGGCACGTACTGCAGTGCGCCCTTGGCCATGCCCTTGGTCATCGGGATGCGGATCACCTTCCGCCCCGCGGCCGCGGCGATCGCGTCGATGGTCTCGTCCACGGTCAGCGGATCGGGGTCGGCGACGGCGTAGGTCTTCCCCGCCGCCTGCGGCAGGGCGCTGAGGTACTCGATCGCGTTCATGACGAAGTCGCGCGGCACGACGTTGAACGTGTAGCGCGACGGCCGCCCCACCACCGGCAGCACGGCCAGCCGCGGCTGGCGCAGGAGCCACTGCAGGACGAAGTACGGGCCGTCGAACTTCTGGGTGGCGCCGGTGGCGCTGTCGCCGACGACCACCGCCGGGCGGTAGATCGTCGCCGGCACGCGCGCCATGCGCCGGCGCACCGCCACCTCGGCGAGGTACTTCGTCTCCTCGTAGAAGTTGTTGAAGGGCTGCCCCTTCTCCAGGTCGCTCTCGGTGAACACGCCGTCGTAGCGCCCGCTGACGTAGCAGGTGCTGACGTAGTGCAGGCGCTCCAGGCCCGGCGCGCGCTCGGCGAGATCGAGCACGCGCTCGGTCCCGGTGACGTTCACGCGCATCCCCACCTCGCGCGGCACGGCCAGGTCGTAGACCGCGGCGAGGTGCCAGATCTCGCGGAGGTCGCCGGCGTCGACGTGGTCGAGCGGCGCGGTGAGGTCGCCTTCGACGAGGCGGATGCGCGACCCGAGACCGAGCATCCGCGCTCGTTCCTCAGCCAAAGGGCGGAACTTCGGCTGCACGAGACAGAGCGCGTCGTCACCCGTGCGTTTCAGGACGCGCGGCAGCAGCTCCGAGCCGAGAAAGCCGGGGAAGCCGGTGAAGAAGATCGTGGACATCCGGACGCCGATGATTCTACGCGCGCAACCCTCGGCGCTGCTTCGCGTACGCTTCCAGGATGAGCTACGGGTGGCGCAGCTGGCGGGACGCGTTCCGGGAGGCCTTGATCGCGGGCCTGATCGGGATGGTCTTCACCGCCCTTTCCGGCCGCGTCCTGGCCGACACGCCGGAGCTGTACCTGCGCGACGCGTTCACCTTCATCTGCGTCCTGTTCTGCACGCGCGGACTGGAGACGGCCCTGAGCTGGGCCATCGAGCAGAGCCGCTACCCGCTGCTTTTCCGCTGCCTCATCTACCTGCTCGGCAGCTGGATCGGCTTCCTCGTCGCCGCGGCCGTGGTCGCGGACCGATGGGGACCGCCGGCGCTCTCCATCTCCGTCGACTCCATCACTGCGGTCCTGCTCCTCGGCGGCACGTTCGCGTTCATCCTCCACCACAACCGCAAGCGCACCGACCGCATCGCGGCCAGTGTGGCCCGGCTCAAGGAGCACGAGTTCGCGGAGAAGGAGCTGGAGATCGCCCGGGCCATGCAGCAGCGCCTCCTCCCGCCGCCGCTGGTCGAGCGCAAGGCCTTACGCGTCACCGCCCGCACCCACGCCGCGCACATGGTCGGCGGCGACTTCTACGACGTCCTGCGCCTGACGGACGACGAGACGGCGGTCGTCGCCGCCGACGTCTCCGGCAAGGGCATCGCCGCCAGTCTGATCATGGCCTCCTGCAAGGCCATGATCCCCTTCCTCGCCGGCAGCGGCAGCGCGGCCGAGGTGATCCACGCCCTCAACGTGCACCTCTGCGAGCAGCTCCAGCGCCGCGAGTTCGTGGCCATGGTCCTGGTGCGCTTCGACGCGCGCACCGGCCGCGCGGAGATCGTCAACGCGGGGATGCCCGATCCGCTGGTGATCGGCGACGGCGGCGTCGCGGCGGTCACCTGTGACGGCGACCGCCTCCCCCTGGGCGCGATGCGCGGCGCGCGCTATCAGTCGACCACGATCACTCTCGTCCGCGGGGAGCGCCTGCTGCTCTTCTCGGATGGACTGCCCGAGGCGACGGTGGACGGGTCGCCGATCGGGTACGAGCGCGTCGAGGAGCTCGCGGCGCGTGCCACAACGGTTGACGCGATCGTCACCGAAATGCGGGCGATTCCCGGCGTAAACATCGACGATGATCTGACCGTCGTCTCGCTGGAGAGAATCTGATGCGCATCGCGGTCGCCGTCCTGGCCTTCCTCGTCGCCGCCGCCGGCGACGCCTGCACGACCTTCTGCACCCGCGGCCTGTTCGGCCGGAGCTACGACTTCGAGATCGGCTACGGCATGGTCGTGGTCAACAAGCGCGGCGTGCAGCGTGGAGCGGCGGGCTCTCAGCCCGCCGGGGCGAAGTGGACCTCGCGCCACGGCAGCGTGACCTTCAACCAGTTCGGCCGCGACTTCCCCACCGGCGGGATGAACGAGAAGGGGCTGGTGGTCGAGCTGATGTGGCTGAGCGGCACGCGCTATCCGAGCGCCGACGCCCGCCCGGCCCTCGGCACGCTGGAGTGGATCCAGTACCAGCTGGACACGGCGGCGACGGTGACCGAGGCGCTCGAGAACGCGCAGCAGGTGCGCATCCACGAGCAGGGCGTGCCGCTGCACTACCTGGTCGCCGATGCCACGGGGGACGTGGCCACGATCGAGTTCCTCGACGGCCATCCCGTGTTCCGCCGCGGCGACAGCCTCCCCGTCCCGGCGCTGGCCAACGACACGTACGACTTCTCCCTCGGCGCGATGAAGCGCGGCTCGGGCGACCGCTTCGCCCGCGTGGCCAAGGGCCTCGGCACGGCGATGACGATCGACGGCGCGTTCTCGCTCCTGGACAAAGTGCGCCAGCCGTCGACGCAGTGGCAGATCGTCTACGACATCAAGGAACGCGCGATCCACTGGCGCACGGCGAAGAATCACGAGAACCGCAGCTTGCAGATGGCGGCGTTCGACTTCGCCTGCGGCACGCCGGTCAAAGTGCTCGACATCGACCGCGGCCGCGGCGACGTGGCCTCGCTCTTCCGCGACTACACGCGCGCGGAGAACCTGGCCCTGGTGCGCCGCTCCACGCGCGGCACGTCCTTCACCCGGAACACGCCGGACGCGGAGATCGAGGAGTCCGCGGCCTGGCCGGAGCGGGCGGCCTGCGCACGGTGACTACAATACCCACATGCAGAAAGTGCGCATCGGTGTCCTCGGGTCCGGCGACGTGGGCCGCGTCCTCGCCGCGGGATTCGTCAGTCTCGGTCACGAAGTCCTGATCGGCTCGCGCGACCCGGAGAAGCTCCGCCCCTGGGCGGACGCCGCGGGCGAGCGCGGGAAGACGGGCACGTTCGCCGACGCCGCCTCCTTCGGCGACATCCTCGTGCTGGCCACCCTCGGCACGGCCACGCTGGAGGTGATCCGCCTGGCCGGCCCCGACGCCTTCGACGGCAAGGTGGTCATCGACGCCACCAACCCGCTCGACTTCTCCTCCGGCATGCCCGAACTGAGCGTCGGCCACACCGACTCCCTGGGCGAGCAGGTCCAGCGGCTGATCCCCAGGGCCCGGGTGGTCAAGGCCTTCAACACCGTCGGCAACGCCCACATGGTCAATCCGCAGTTCGCCGGCGGCCCGCCGGACATGTTCCTCTGCGGCAACGACCCCGACGCCAAGAAGATCGTCGCGCAGATCTGCGACGCCTTCGGCTGGGGGGTGGTGGACATCGGCGGCATCGAGGGCGCCCGCTACCTCGAGCCGATGTGCATGACCTGGGTCCGTTACGGAATCTTGAACAAGTCCTGGAACCACGCCTTCAAGCTCCTCCGGAAATGACGTGGAGCGGCGGGCTTTAGCCCGCCGGGGCAGCGAACTTGCAGCCGAGGCCCTTTCAGTGATCATCTAAAGGCCGAGGTTGCTATGCGAAATGTCGCTCGCGTCGTCGTTTCCCTTTTCTTCCTCTCCCTGGTCGCCGCCCCTGTCCAGGCCCAGTACTTCGGTCGCAACAAGGTCCAGTGGGAGTCGTTCGACTTCAAAGTGCTGCAAACCGAGCACTTCGACATCTACTACTACGACCAGGAAGCGGACGTGGTGCATGACGTGGCCCGGCAGGCCGAGCGCTGGTACGCGCGCCTGTCGCGGGTCTTCAACCACTCCTTCCGCAAGAAGCCGATCGTCCTGTACGCCAATGCCGCCGACTTCCACCAGACGACCACCACCGGCGGCTTCATCGGCGAGGGGACGGGCGGGTTCACCGACGCGTTCATGAACCGCGTCGTGCTCCCCCTGACCGGGGACTACGCCTCCAACGATCACGTCCTCGGCCACGAGATGGTGCACGTGTTCCAGTACGACATCGCCGCCACGGCGAACCGGAACCAGCGCCGCTTCGCCCTGGAGGCCCTGCCGCTGTGGCTCATCGAGGGCATGGCCGAGTACTTCTCCAAGGGCCGCGTCGATCCGCTCACGTCGATGTGGATCCGCGACGCCACGATCCACGACCGCCTGCCCGACCTGCGCCAGCTCACCCGCGACCCGCGCTACTTCCCGTACCGCTACGGCCAGGCCCTGATGGCCTACATCGGCGCGCGCTTCGGCGACGAGACCGTGGTCCGCTACTTCCTGGCCTCGGGCGTGGTCGGCCCGGAGGACGCGGTCGAGCGGGCCCTGGGCATCTCCCACAAGCAGCTCTTCGCCGACTGGGGCGAGGCCGCGCGGGAGCTGTACAACCCCATCGTCAGCGAGCGCACCCAGAACCTGGGTGCTCCGCTCATCGGACGGGCGCCGGAGCCGGTGGAGAAAGGGAAGAAGCGCCGCCGCGGCTCCACGGAGCTCAACGTCGCCCCGGCCCTCAGCCCGGACGGCCGCTACCTCGCCTTCCTCTCCGCGCGCGAGCTCTTCTCGATCGATCTCTTCCTCGCCGACGCCAAGACCGGGAAGGTCATCCGCCGGCTGGTCTCGTCCGACCGCGACCCCCACTTCGAGTCGCTGCGCTTCATCGAGTCGGCCGGAGCGTGGTCGCCGGACGGGCGGCGGCTGGCCTTCGTGACGTTCGCAAAAGGGGACAACTTCCTCTCTTTTGTGGACATCGAGAGCCGGAACACCGAGCACGTGAAGGTTCCGGGCCTGGAGGCCATTACCAACGTGGCCTGGTCGCCGGACGGGAAAACCATCGCCATCGCCGGCCAGACCACGGGTGTTTCCGATCTGTTTCTCTACAACATCGACAGCAAAGAGGTGCGCCGGCTGACCAGCGACAAGTTCGCCGACCTCCAGCCGGCCTGGTCGCCTGACGGCCGCTACCTGGCCTTCGTGACCGACCGCGGCGCGGAGACCGTTCTCGAGCAGCTCCAGTTCAGCGACATGCGCCTGGCCACCATCGACGTGCAGACCGGCCAGGTCACGCTGATCAACGCCTTCCCGAGCACGAAGCACATCAACCCGCAGTGGGCGCCGGACGGCCGCTCGATCTACTTCATCGCCAATCACGAGGGCATCCCGGACGTCTACCGCGTCAGCGTGCCGGGCGATCAGATCACGCGCGTCACCGCCGTCGACACGGGCGTCGCCGGCATCACCGACATGTCCCCGGCCCTGACCGTGGCCGCGCGCACCGGCGAGATCGCCTTCTCCCTCTTCGAGGACGACCACTACAACATCTACTCGCTGCCGGCGAACACGCAGGGGACGGCGGTCGCCGCGGGCGCGCCGCCTCCGGACAACGCCGCGCCGCGGGCCGCGCTCCTGCCGCCGCTGCGCGGCACGGGCTCGGAGATCACCGCCTACCTGATGCGGCCGGAGGAAGGCCTGCCGCCGGCGTCGGCGCGGTTCCAGGAGCGGCCGTACAGCGCCGACCTCCACCTGGCCTACCTCGGTCCCCCGACCCTCGGCGTCGGCATCAACGAGTTCGGCTACGGCGCCGGCGGCAGCATCACCGCCTTCTGGAGCGACATCCTCGGCCAGCACAACATCGGCTTCACCTTCGCCGGCGGCGGCACCAGCACCGGCTCGTCGAACCTGACCGAGCAGCTCGGCGGCGAGGTGGTCTACATCAACCAGAAGAGCCGCCTGAACTGGGGCGCGGACCTCTTGCACATCCCCTACGTCTACGCCTTCGCCGAGTACGGCGTCGGCACCAACCCCAACACCGGCAACTCGGCCGAGATCTACCGCCAGACCCGCCTCGTGCAGACCACCACCGACGCCAGCGGCCTGGCCCAGTATCCGTTCAGCACCACCCGCCGCATCGAGGGCCAGGCGGGCATCCAGCGCTACTCCTACAAAGAGGAGCAGGAGACCTGGTACGTCGAGCGCGGCGACATCGTCGACCGCGACATCACCACCCTGCCGGGATCGTTCACCCTCAACTTCGGCAAGGTCTCCACGGCCTTCGTCGGCGACAGCTCGGTGTACGGCTTCATCTCCCCCATCAACGGCACGCGCTATCGCTACGAGCTCGAGGCCTTCAGCGGCGACCTCAACTTCCAGACCGCGCTGGCCGACTGGCGCAAGTACTTCTTCGTCCGCCCGGTGACCCTGGCCGTGCGCGCGCTGCACTACGGCCGCTACGGCCTGGACGACGTCGACAACGTGGCCTGCAATTCTCCCGACCGGCCGACCGAGTGCCTGCTCTCGCCGCTCTACCTCGGCCAGGGCTCGATCATGCGCGGCTACGATCCGTACTCGATCGACGCCGTGGAGTGTGGCACGAACCGCACCGCCTGCCCGGTCTTCGACCGCCTGGTCGGCTCGCGCATCGGCTTCGCCAGCGTGGAGCTGCGCGCGCCGCTCCTCGGCACCCGTGAGTTCGGCCTGATCAACGCCGCCTTCCTGCCCACCGAGATCTTCGCCTTCGGCGACGTCGGCGCGGCCTGGACCGAGAACGAGGACGTGGACTTCGTGTTCGAGACCGACACCGACGCCCGCGTGCCGGTCTTCAGCGTCGGCGTGGGCCTGCGCATCCTGCTCGCCTACATCCCCCTCGAGTTCTACGCCGCCAAGCCGTTCCAGCGTCCCGACGAGGACATCGTGTACGGCTTCAACATCATTCCGGGATGGTGAGCAACGTGTGGCGCCGGCGACTCGCCGGCGTAGTCGCCGGCGCCACACTCACTCTGCTCGCCTGCGGCGTCTCCGCCGACGTCGCCCGCGAAGTCGCCGTCACCTTCGACGACCTCCCCGTCAGCCACAACGGCATGCCCCTCGAGCGGCAGCAGGCCGTGACCCGCAACATCCTCCGCGCCTGCCGGGAGGCGAAAGTGCCGGCGGTCGGCTTCGTGAACGAGTCCAAGCTCGCCGGCCAGCACCACGTCGCCCTCCTCGCGCAGTGGCTCGACGCCGGCTACGAGCTCGGGAACCACACCTACTCCCACCGCGACCTCCACCGCGCCGAGCTCGCGGAGTATCAGCAGGAAATCATCCGCGGTGAGACCGTGACCCGCGCGCTGATGCAGAAACGCGGACGCCGGCCGCGCTGGTTCCGCCACCCCCAGCTCCACACCGGCCGCTCGCTGGCGGTCAGGCACAGCGTCGAGGCCTTCCTCGCCAAGCACGGCTACCGCGTCGCGCCGGTCACGCTCGACAACTCCGAGTGGATCTTCGCCCGCGCCTACGAGAACGCCGTCGAGAAGGGCGACGCCGCCCTCCAACAGCGCCTCGGCCGCGAGTACATCGCGTACATGGACCGCAAGCTCGCCTACTTCGAGCAGCAGTCCCAGGCCCACTTCGGCCGCAACATCCGCCACGTCCTCCTGCTCCACGCCAACGCCCTCAACGGCGACTGGTTCGACGAGCTCGCCGCGTCCATGCG
>JBIOTX010000303.1:0-5387 GCA_044866315.1 Thermoanaerobaculia bacterium
CTGATCGAGAACGAAGGCATCGACACCGCGAGCCACAACAAGCATTCGGGCGACGTGGCCAAGGCGCTCACCGAGTACGACGAGGCACTCCGGGTCGCCCTCGATTTCGCAGCCGCGCGCCGTGACACGCTCGTGATCGCCGTCGGCGACCACGAGACCGGCGGCCTGGACATCTGCTGCGAGGGCGGTGAGGAGAAGGGCTGGCGGATGGAGTGGTCGACGCCCGACCACACCGGCGCGGCCATTCCGCTGTTCGCCTTCGGGCCGGGCTCCGAGTCGTTCGCCGGATACGTCGACAACACCGACGTCGGCAAGAAGCTCCTCTCGTTCGTGCGCAAGTGACCCGAAAATCTCCGGCCGTGAGTGTGGTCACAGCCCAATGCCCCGGCAAGGCGCACCTTCTGGAGTCATGAAACGACTGCTTCTTCTCGCCGCGATTTTCGTGTTGTCGACGGGCTGGACCATTCGCGTATTGCCGACGCTTCCCGGCGGTGGCCTTTGCGTCGCGCACGCGCTGAATGTCACGGGCGAAGCCGTGGGGTTCGCGTTCAATTCGGCTGGACTCCAGCGCGCCGTGTTCTGGAACAAAGCAGGAGCGATCACGGAGATCCCGACTTCCGCGATCTCGGGCCGCTACTACACTGCGTACGACATCAACGACCTCGGATGGGTCGTCGGCAAAATGGGCACTTCGACGTCGGCGGCACGCGCTTTCAAATGGAGGATCGGCAGCCCGGTGACCGACCTCGGCGGATCGTCCGCGGAGAGCATCGCGTTCGGCATCAGCGAAGAGAACCACATCGTCGGGCAGTGGACCGCCTCCGGAACACCGCTGTCGAAATACGCAGTGGTATGGCCTTCCGGTTCCACCACCGCTTACTGGCTCGGCGGGTTTGGCGGGAACCTCGACTTCGCGTCCGACATCGCCGCGAACGCGCCGATTGCGGTCGGAACGTCCAAGCTGTCGACGACGGGACATCGCCACGCGTTTCTCTACATCGACGGCAGCCCGCTGCGCGACCTCGGGACACTCGGCGGCAACAACAGCTTCGCTCGCGCGGTCTCCGTCGAAACATGGCCTGATCCCTCGGAATCGACCATCTACGCCGTCGGAGAATCGGAGACCGTGCCGGGCAGCTTCGACACCGACGCGTTCCTCTATCACGGTGGCACGATGACGAACATCGGCGGCCTTCCCGGCTGCACGCGCAACTACGCGTATGGCGTCAACCGCGCGGGAGACGTCGTCGGATACTCGTGGTGCTCCGGCTACACGCGCGCGTTCCTCTATCGGGGAGGCGTCATGATCGATTTGAACACGCTGATCGGACCGGGAACGGGGTGGGAGCAACTGCAGATCGCGTACGACATCAATGAAAAGGGGCAGATCGCCGGATACGGCATCTACATGGGGCAGGGCCGCGGATTCATCATGACGCCTTAACCTCCCGTCTCCACGTCGACCACGTTGTCACCGCGCTCGCGCTCGATCAGTTTGCCGTTCGGATCGACGCCGGCGCGCGACGGCTCCTGCGGCACGATGATGCGAAGGGTCTGCTTGCCGCTGCGGATGCGATGGCGCGTCAGGTAGAGCGGATCGTTTTTCCCGGGCGCGAAGACGCCGACCTCGACGAGGTCGTTCATCGGGGTCGGAGTTTCGACGCCCCCGGCGTCGGCCCTCACCTTCTGCGCGAGGACCTCGAGCGTCACCTCGTACTTGCCATCAGGCAGGCGACGGGCGGCGGCGCTCTGCGTCTTCACGTCCCACAGCGTCATCGTCTCGAAGAGGTCGGTGAGCAGGTAGTGCAGTGAGGGAGGCGTGGCGGCGCGCAGCTCCGCGTAGAGGTCCAGCGACGTCGCATACGGCGGTCCCGAGCCACGGTACTTTTCGAGGAAGCGGCGCAGCGCGCCGTTGACGGCCTCGGTGCCGATGTGCTCGCGCAACGTGTACAGCGCCACGGCGCCTTTGCCGTAAGCGACGTGCGGAGCTTCGTCGACTTCGAGCAGCGGAACGTCCTTGCCGGTCTCGCCGCGGCGCGTGAGATAGCGATTCATCTGATAGTCATAGACGCGCTTCGCTTCGACGGGGCCGAGGACCTTCTCCACCACCATCATCGCGCTGTAGTTCGCGAGCCCCTCGGACACGAACGAGCGGCCCTTCGCGTACGCCGGCCGGATCTGTCCTCCCCACCATTGATGCGCGACCTCGTGCGCGGTGCCGAAGAACGTCAGGTCGACGAGGCCGGGCTCGATGCGGGTGATGAAGTTCGCTTCCGAGAAGCCGACCGCCGAGGGGAATGCACGGCCGTGGATGCTGTACGGCGGGATCTCGACGATGCGCAGCTCGCGATACGGATACGGCCCGAACTCGGACGTGTAGTAGTCGAGCGCCGCCTTCATGCCGGACATCATCCGACCGAGGCTCGCCCGATGCGGCGGGTGATGAAAGATCTCGAGGGTCACGACCTGCCCTGAGCTTGTCGAAGGGTCATTCCACTGATCTTTCGCCACCGCGTACTTTGCCGAGAACACGGACGCGGCGAACGTCTCCGGGACGCGCGAGGCGTAGTGAAAGTAGCGGCGGGGAGCCTGCCCTGAGCCTGTCGAAGGGTTCTCCGTCCAGCTCCGGCGCAGCATGCCGGGAACGACCGCAATCTGATCGGAAGCGGTGCCGACGATCGTCTCGACGTGCATCCGATCGCCATCGCGGAACCCGCTCTGATACTGCCTCGCCGCGGCATCACCCGGTCCGGGCATCGACGGCTTCGGCGGAAGGCCGTAGCGCTTCCGCTCGGCCTCGCCTGACACCTCGAACCCAGGCTGATACCCGATGAAGGGCAGTAACCGCCGGTCGAAGTAGGAGCCGTTGCGGACGACCATGATCTGCCAGCCGCCGTGCCGGAATCCGCGCGGGCGAAAGGCCACGTCGAAGGAGAACTGCATCGACTGGCCCGGCGCCAGCGCGCGCTCCAACGCGAAGATCCGGTAGCCATGCTCCGGATCGAGCACCGCGGCCTTGGATGCGCGGTCGAACGTCATCGATCGCACTTCGTAGTCACGGCCGCTCGGGGTCTCGACGTGCACGAAGCGGATCGGCACGCCGGTCTGGTTCACGAGCCGGTACGAGCCGCGCGCGTCGACGGCCGGCGTGTCGGGATAGATCTCGAAGCGCAGCTCCGCGCCGGCGATGACCGGTTGCGGCAGGTCCGCGTACCGCGCATAACGGCGCTCGTATTCGGCCTGCGGCAATCCTGCCTTCTGCGGCGGGAGATACGCGTTCAGTACGTTCGTGTTGTAGAAGATGAATCCGCCGAAGGCGAGGATGAGCACGACCGCGAGTCCGGCCACACGCGCCGTTCGCGCGGTGAGACGCGCACGCGCGGCGGCGAGCCGCTGACGGACCCCGAGCTCCGGTCCGCGGACCCAGAAGAGCATCGTCACGACGGCAAGCAGCATCGCCCACGCCGCCCAGTAGAGCTTGAACCAGACGAACGGCGTCAGGAACGGCCCGAAGCCGTTCATCTCCGAGTACTCGAGCGCCGGACCGCCGTTGTAGACGAGCAGGTGGTGGATTCCATACTCCGCGGCGGAGTTGAAAATGGTCGCCAGCAGCACGACCACGTGTCCGACGTACTTGTGATTCACGAGCACGTGAACCGTCATCGCGAATGCCGCGAGCAGGACGTACTCGACGAGGTTCCATCCGAAGAGGATGCGCAGGTAGAGGCCGGGCTCGAAGTGGTAGTAGCCGTGCAGCACCTGCAGCAGGATGCCGCCGATCATGAACGCGAGCTGGAAGAGCGCGATGAGCGCGACGAGCGCCAGGAAACGGCCGAAGAGGACGACGCTCGTGCGCACGGGCGCCGCGTCCGCGATCGGCGCCGCTCCGGTCTCGCGGTCCTTCCAGACCAGCTCACCCGCGTAGAGCGCGATGACCAGCCAGGGAATGACGATGGCGCGCTCCGACAGCACGATGTCCGCGACCAGATGCGTGACCGGCCACGTGATCGTGTCGTAGATGGTCTCGCCGATGTTCCAGCCCCAGAGCACCACCAGACCGATGGACGCGAGGAATGCCACGGGAAACGCGCGGCCCGACACCGCTTCCGCGAGCGCCTGGCGCGTCACGGCCAGTGTTTGACGCATGCGCGTGCGCGAGCCGAATACGCCACGGATCTGCGGCACGGCTCCGGAGGCTCGCTCTCGAGTTGCTTCGTCAGGCGCATCCACCGGCTCGCTGCCGCGACCGCGCTTATCGCGTTGCGTGAAGCGAAACGTGCGCTGCAGGACGGCGAACAGCGCCGCCGCGATGGCGAGCCAGAGGAGCCGGTTCCAAAGCAGCATCGACGGGAATCCGATCAGGCGCGCGTTCCGCTCCGACGCCGTCCAGTACGCGGTCATCGCCTTGAGCGCGTTGATCCCCAGCGGGTCCGCCAGTGCGGAGAGCATCGGGTTCGTGATGCCGCTCCAGTAGTTCGCGGCGACGAGGTAGCCGATGAAGATCGCGATCGCGCCGAGGTAGACGGGGATGACTTGGCGGGTGAGGGCCGCGATCGTGAAGAGGATCGCGCCGACCAGGACGAGGTTCGGCAGGAGGAAGAGCAGCATCGGCTGCAAATACGCCGCGAGATGGTTCGGGCCGAACGCGTCGCGCGGGAGGTACGGCATCTTCGTGGCGAGGGCGAGCCCGATCGGGATCGCGAAGACGAGGATGCTGTTGATCGCCAGCGCCGCCAGAAAGCGGCCGCCGAGGTATTCGGCGGGGCGGAGGCGGGTGGTGAAGAGGAGCGCGTCCATTCCGGCCGCGCGGTCGCGGATGGCGGCATCGGAAAAGAGGCCGGCCGTGACGAGGATGCTGAACAGGCCGCAGAAGAGCGCCGTTGTCTCCGCGAGCGCTTGCGGCGCGTTGACGTGGATCGGGTTCGTGCCGGTCACGGCGACATGAATGACCCAGAAGGAAATGAGGAGCAGGAAGCCGGCGTAGAGCCACGTCGAGATCGAGCGGAGGCGGTGCGCGAATTCGTAGCGAAAGACCTCGCCGAATCTCATGCCGCCGCCCGCGCGCCGCGGTGACCGCCCATGACCGCAAAGTAGACGTCCTTCAAATCGGGCTCGACGGGTTCGAAGCCGGATCCCGGCGCCTGTTCGGCATACACGTGCGCGATCGTCTGTCCGGCCAGCAGCTTCGTCGAGATCACCGAATGCTCCTCCTCGAGCGCCGGGAGCTCCTCACGCGTCACGGACCGGCGCCAGATCCGCCCGCGCACTTCCGCGATCACGCGGGCCGGCGGGCCGGCCAGGAGGATCTCGCCGCGGTCGATGATCGCCAGGTTGCTGCACAGCTCCTCGACGTCTTCGACGATGTGTGTCGACAGAATGACCGCACT
>JBIOTX010000304.1:0-6272 GCA_044866315.1 Thermoanaerobaculia bacterium
AGCGGGAGCGCCGGCCCCTCCTTCTGCAGGTAGGGTGAATAGATGTGTCCCTCGAGGTGATTCACCGGGACCAGCGGGATGCCGAGGCCGTAGGCCAGGCCCTGCGCGCCGGCCACGCCGACGAGCAGAGCGCCGATGAGGCCCGGTCCGGCGGTGACGGCGACCGAGTCGACGTCGTCCCACTTCGCACCGGCGTCGCCAAGAGCGCGCTCGGCGAGCGGGAAGAGATGCTGCAGGTGCTCGCGCGAGGCGATCTCCGGCACCACCCCGCCGAACGGCTGGTGCCGCTCGATCTGCGAGGCGATGAGGTTCACGCGCACCGAGCCGTCGCGCTCCAGAAGAGCGACCGAGGTCTCGTCACAGGAGGTTTCGATTCCGAGGATCACGCGGCCTTCAACAGCAGAGCCGCAACTTATAATCTCTGCCCTTTGCCATGAAAGAAGAGTTAGCCAAGAGATACGAGCCCGAGTCCTTCGAGCAGCGCATTTACGCGAAGTGGGAGGCCGAGGGCTACTTCACCCCTGTCGTCGACCGCGAGCGCCCGAAGTTCTCGATCGTCATCCCCCCGCCGAACGTGACCGGGCGGCTGCACATCGGCCACGCCCTGGTGATGACCCTTCAGGACGTCATCGTCCGCTGGAAGCGCATGTCCGGCTTCAACACCCTCTGGCTCCCCGGCACCGATCACGCCGGCATCGCCACGCAGATGATCGTCGACCGCGAGCTGCAGAAGCAGGGCATCTCCCGCTTCGACATCGGCCGGGAGAAGTTCCTGGAGAAGGTGTGGGAGTGGAAGGAGAAGCACTCCACCGAGATCAAGGACCAGCTCACCCGCCTCGGCTCCTCCGCGGACTGGACCCGCGAGCGCTTCACCCTCGATGAAGGCCTCTCCCGGGCGGTGCGCTACGTCTTCGTGAAGCTGTACGAGGACGGCCTGATCTACCGCGACCTGGCGATGGTGAACTGGTGCCCGAACTGCCGCACCGCCATCTCCGACGTCGAGGTCGAGTTCGAGGAGCGCAACGCCAATCTCTGGTACGTCGACTACGACGTCGAAGGCGAGAACCGCCGCCTGACCATCGCCACGACCCGGCCCGAGACGATGCTCGGCGACACCGGCGTGGCCGTGCATCCCGACGACGAGCGGTACAAGGACCTCATCGGCAAGTTCGCCGTCCTGCCGGTGGCCAACCGGCGCATCCCCATCGTCGGCGATCCGATCCTGGTCGATCCCGAGTTCGGCACCGGTGTGGTCAAGGTCACCCCGTCGCACGACAAGAACGACTACGAGGCCGGCCTGCGCAACAACCTGCCGCAGCTGCAGGTCATCGACGAGATCGGCCGCATGTCCGAGGCCGCGGGCCCGGACTTCGCCGGTCTCGATCGCTTCGAAGCACGCAAGAAGATCGTGGCCATGCTCGAGGAAGAGCGGCGCCTGGCCAAGGTCGAGAGCCACACCCACAACATCGGCAAGCACGGCAAGTGCGGGACAGTCATCGAGCCGATGGTCTCGCGGCAGTGGTTCGTGAAGATCGAGCCGCTGGCCAAGCCCGCCATCGAGGCCGTGCGCAGCGGAGCGATCCAGATCGTTCCCCAGTCCTGGGAGGCGACGTACTTCAACTGGATGGAGAACATCCATGACTGGACGATCTCCCGCCAGCTCTGGTGGGGCCACCGCGTCCCGGCCTACCACTGCCCGAACGGCCACACCACCGTGGCCATGGACGATCCGCCGGGCTGCCCGCAGTGCGGCGCACCGGTGACCCAGGAGACGGACGTTCTCGACACCTGGTTCTCGTCGGGGCTGTGGCCATTCTCGACGATGGGCTGGCCGGAGGAGACCGAGGACTACAAGATCTTCTATCCGACCGACACGCTCATCACCGGCTTCGACATCCTCTTCTTCTGGGTGGCCCGGATGATCATGTTCGGCCTGCGCTTCACCGGGAAGGCGCCGTTCAGCCAGGTCTTCCTCAACGGTCTCGTGCGCGACGAGCACGGGCAGAAGATGTCGAAGACCAAGGGAAACGTCATCGATCCGCTGGACGTGGTGAGCGAAGTGGGCGCCGACGCGCTCCGCTTCACCCTCACCGTGAGCGCGTCCGGCCGGGACATCCCCCTGGGCAAGTCGCGCATCCAGGGCTACTCGGCGTTCGTGAACAAGATCTGGAACGCCTCGCGCTTCGCGCTGATGCACATCGACGTCGAGCTGAAGAGCGCCGGCGCGATCGACCGCGATCGCCTGCGCACCGTCGAGCGCTGGATCCTCTCGCGCCTCAACGACGTGACCCGCGAGGTGAACCGGCAGCTCTCCGTCTTCCGTTTCGACGAGGCCTCGAACGCGCTCTACCAGTTCTTCTGGCACGAGTTCTGTGACTGGTACATCGAGATGGCCAAGCCGGTGCTCCTCGGCAAGCACGGCACCGAGGATGACCGGCGGCTGGCCAAGCGCGTGCTGCTCGAGGTGCTCGACCGCTCGTTGCGGCTCCTCCACCCATTCATGCCCTTCGTGACCGAGGAGATCTGGCAGAAGCTCGGCGGCGTCGAGCCGTCGATCATGATCGCGCCGTACCCGATCGCCGAGGACGTGCTCGAAGACGCGGAAGGCGAGCGGCTGGTCGGAGCGATCCAGTCGATGATCACCGCCGTGCGCAACGTGCGCGCGGAGCGCGGGTTCACGCCGAAGGACCGCTTCAAGCTCTACGTCAGCGGCAACAACGAGCGGGAGTCGAACTTCTTCAGCGAGTACGCGTACCTGCTCATCGAGCTGGCGCGGCTGACCGAGGTCGTGGTCGGCACCGAGCCGCCGCCGGGGACGCACCAGGACGTGGTCGACGGCTTCCACATCGCCATCGAGTTCCCGGAGAAAGAGGTGTCGCAGGAGCAGATCGACCGCACCCGGCGCGAGATCGAGAAGAGCGAGAAGGAGCTGGCCTCGCTGGAGGGCAAGCTGGCCAACGAGCAATTCGTCCGCAACGCGCCCGCACACGTCGTGCAGCAGGCGCAGTCGCGGCAGGCCGAGCTCCGCGCGCGCATCCAGAAACTGCAGCAGAACCAATGATCGAGCTCGACACTCGCGCGATCGTGCCGCGGCTGAAGACCATCGAGTCTCTGGCCGTGATCCCGCGCCTGGCCTCGACCAACCTCGTCGCCCGGCGGATCGTGACCGAGTGCATCGGCAACGAGCTCTCCCTCCCCCAGGCCATGATCATCGCCGGCGAGCAGTTCGCCGGCCGCGGGCGCAACGACCGCCACTGGTCGTCGCCCGCCGGCAAGGGCATCTACGCGACCACGCTCCTCACCCGCTCTGCGCGCGAGCTCGCCCTCGTGCCGCTGGCCATGGCCAACATCGTGACCACGTTCCTCCGCGACACCTACGGCATCGACGCGCGCATCAAGTGGCCGAACGACGTCCTCGTCGACGGCCGCAAGATCGCCGGCATCCTCATCGAGGCCCGCATGCAGGACGACCGGGTCTACCTCCTCATCGGCATGGGCGTGAACGTCGAGCCGGTGAACGACGACGCCCGCCCGAACGCCGTGGCCATCAGCGAGGTCTCGCCGCGCGCCTTCACCGGCATCGCCGACGCCACCCTCGCCTTCATCGAGCACATCGACGAGCAGCTGGCCCGGCCGCTCGACCACGACCAGGTGCTGGCCACGTGGCGGGCGCTCACGGTCCACCGCCCGGGCGACCGCATCCAGTGTGTTCTCTCCGACCGGACCATCGACGGCACGTGGGCAGGCATCGACGAGCAGGGGCGAGCGCAGATCCGGACCGCCGGCGGCACCGTCGCCGTCAGTGCGGGAGATCTGGTTCTCGCGTAACATCCACCCGTGTCGTCGAACCTCCTGGTCGTCGATCTCGGCAACACGAATATCGTCCTCGGCGTCTTTCGCGGCGATGAGCTGGTGAGCTCGTGGCGCCTGGCGACGGCGCGCGAGCGGACGGCCGACGAGTACGGCATCCTCGCCCGCCAGCTCGTGGGCTCCGCGCTGCATGTGGAGCTGGAGGGAGCCATCGTCGCCTCGGTCGTCCCCCCGCTGAACAGCGCCATGGCGTTCATGGTCCAGAAGTACTTCGGGATCGAGCCCCTCTTCGTCGAGCCGGGGGTAAAGACCGGGATCGCCATTCATGTCGACAACCCCCTGGAGGTCGGCGCGGACCGCATCGTCAACTGCGCCGCGGCACACGAGGCGTACGGCGGCCCGACGGTGATCGTCGACTTCGGGACGGCGACGACGTTCGACGTCGTGACCGCGAACGCGGAGTTCGTCGGCGGCGTCATCGCGCCAGGCCTGAACATCTCCGCCGAGGCGCTGTTCGCGCGTGCCGCGCGCCTCCCGCGCGTCGACATCCGCCGGCCCGATCACGTCATCGGCACGAACACGGTCGTGAACATGCAGTCCGGCATCTACTTCGGCTACCTCGGCCTGGTGGACGGCATCCTGGCCCGCATCAAGCGCGAGGTGAAAAGCCTGAAGCGCGTCGTGGCAACGGGGGGACTGGCAACGACCTTCGCCGAGGAGAGCGAGCACATCGACACGGTCGATCCCGACCTCACGCTGAAGGGACTGAAGATCATCTACGACAGGAATCGCTCCCCCCGCCGGGCCCGCAAATGAGGCGATTCCTTCTCACTTCTGCCCTCTGCCTTCTGCCTTCTGCCTTCATCCACGGTGGCTCCCAGGTCACCGCCTCCAAGGCCGCCCTCTCCACCGCCCACCCGCTGGCGACGAAGGTCGGCCTCTCGATCCTGCAGCGCGGCGGCAACGCCATCGACGCCTCGGTCGCCGTGGCGCTGGCGCTGGCGGTGGTGCACCCGCAGGCGGGCAACCTCGGCGGCGGCGGCTTTCTCGTCTACTACGACGCGGCGACGCGCGGGGTGTGGACGCTCGACTTCCGTGAGGTCGCACCGCTCGCGGCGACGCGGGACATGTTCGCGAAAAACGCGAAGGCGGCGCGCACCGGCGCGCTGGCGGTGGCTGTGCCCGGCACGGTAGCGGGCCTGGAAGAGATGCACCGCAAGTTCGGATCGATGGCCTGGAAGGAGCTCGTCGCGCCGTCGATCGCGCTGGCGAAGGAGCCTCTGCGCCTCGACGTAGAGCTGGCGCGGGACCTGGAGACGGCGCGGAAGGATCGCGGGGTCGACGTGCCGGTGTTCTTCGACAACGGCAAGCCTCGGGCGACGATCACCCAGGCCGACCTCGTCTCCACGCTGCAGCGCCTCGCCGTCGGCGGCGCGCACGAGTTCTACGAAGGCGACCTGGCGAAGATGCTCGTCGAGGGACTGCGCAACGCCGGCGGCAACGTCGGCTTCCGCGACCTGCGCGAGTACAAGGCCCTCTGGCGCGCGCCGATCAAGCTCCGCTACGGCGCGTACGACCTCTACACCGTCCCCCCTCCCTCCGGCGGCGGCCTGGTGATCGGTCAGGTGCTGAACATGCTCGCCGACGACGACCTCCGGGCCCTCGGCTTTCAGACCACGCAGTCGCTGCACCTTCTCGCCGAGGCCGAGCGCCGCGCGTACATGGACCGCAACAAGTACCTCGGCGATCCCGTCTCCGCGCGCATCCCGTACCGGGAGCTGCTCTCGCGCAAACGCGCCGAGGCCTGGCGGAAGAGCATCAACCCCGAGCGGGTCATCGCTACGGTCGGACTGACCGAGCCGGACCAGCTCATGGCCGAAGGCGAGCACACCACGCACTTCACCATCGCCGACACGCGCGGCAACATCGCCGCGGTCACGACCAGTCTCGGCGAGAACTTCGGCAGCGGGGTGATGCTCCCCGGCCTCGGCTTCTTCCTCAACAACGCCATGGACGACTTCACGACCGTCCCCGACGCAGCGAACCGCGACGGTCTGGTACAGGGCGCGGTGAACTCCGTCGAGCCGCAGAAACGCATCGCCACGTCGATGTCGCCGACGATCATCCTGCGCGACAACCGCCCGTTCCTCGCCCTCGGCACGCGCGGCGGACCCGCGATCCCGACCACGATCCTGCAGGTCTTCCTCAACGTCGCCGTCTACGGCAAGTCGCTCGCCGCCGCCGTGGCCGCGCCGCGCTGGCATCAGCAGGACGTGCCGGAGGAGCTGTTCTACGAGAGAGACCAGGTGCCTAAGACAACGACGCGCGCACTCATTGCGATGGGACACGCGGTCGGCGAGCGCGACCCCATCGGTGACGTCCACGCCATCCTGTTCGAGAAGGGGCGGATGATCGCCGTCGCCGATCCGCGGCGCGGCGGGGCCGCCGGAGGGTTCTGATGC
>JBIOTX010000305.1:0-6935 GCA_044866315.1 Thermoanaerobaculia bacterium
ACCAAGGGCGGCTTCGACCGGCCCGGGCCCGGAGACTGGATCGTGAACTGCCACCCCGAGCGGCTGCGCGAGGAGCTGGACGGCAGCCTGCGCCGCCTGCGCCTGGAGCGCATCGACCTCTATCAACTGCATCGCATCGACGACCAGGTCCCCGAGGCCGACCAGTTCGGCTTCCTCGCCGAGATGCAGCGGGCCGGCAAGATCCGCCACATCGGACTCTCCGAGGTGAGCGTGGAGGAGATCGAGCGCGCGCGGAAACAGATCGACGTCGTCTCCGTGCAGAACCGCTACAACGTCGCCGACCGCGAGTGGGAGCCCGTTCTCGAATACTGCGAGCGCGAGTCGATCGGGTTCATCCCCTGGTATCCGCTCAACGTCGGCAAGCTCGACGTGCCCGCGCCGAAGGCGCTCGCCTGGCTCCTGAAGCGCTCGCCGGTGATGCTGCCGATTCCGGGCACGTCGAAAGTGAAGCACTTAGAGGAAAATATGGCGGCGGCGAAGATCGACCTATCCGAGGAGGAATTCGCCGCGCTCGCCTAGAGCCCATGATCGAGACCTCGCCGGTCGACGTCCTGAACGCACTCACCGCGAACATCGCGGTGCTCGACCAGCGCGGGATCATCGTCGGCGTCAACGAGGCCTGGAAGCGCTTCGCGCGCGAGAACGGCGCGCCGGACGCGGAGTGCTACGTCGGCACGAACTACTTCTCGGTCTGCGAGTGCGCACTCGACGGCGACGCGGACGGCACGGCCCGGGCGGTGCTCGACGGACTGGGCGCGGTGATGCGCGGCGAGGCCGGCGACTTTTTCATCGAGTATCCCTGCCACTCCCCCTCGCAGGAGCGCTGGTTCTGTCTGCGCGCCACGCGCGTCTCGCGCGGTTCCGTCATCGGCATTGTCGTGGCCCACGAGGACATCACCGCCCGGAAGAAAGCCGAGAGCGAGCTGGAACAGGCCCTGGCCCGCGAGCGCATCCTGGCCCGCACCGACTCGCTCACCGGCGCGTTCAACCGCCGGCACTTCTTCGACCTCGCCAACCAGGAGTTCGCCGTCGCCCATCGCTATCATCAGCCGCTCTCGCTGATCCTCTTCGACATCGATCACTTCAAGAACATCAACGACCGGCACGGCCACGACGTCGGGGACGAGACCCTGTGCCACGTCGCGGCGGTGGCCCGCGATCACCTGCGCGAGGCGGACGTCTTCGCCCGCTACGGCGGCGAGGAGTTCATCGTCCTCCTGCCGCAGACGCCGCTGGCCGAGGCGACGCTGGTGGCCGAGCGCATGCGCGTGGAGATCGCCGATCTGAGTGCGCCGCCCATCACCATCAGCAGCGGCGTGGCCGAGCTGCGCCCGGGCGACGAGAGCCTCGACGTGATCCTCCGCCGCGCCGACGACGCGCTGTACCGGGCCAAGCAGGAGGGACGGAACCGGACGGTGGCCGATGGAACCGATTAAAGATCGGCGGGAAGAATGCGGAAACTGGCGCGGGCGGCTGGCCGGAGGACGCGGAAATGGCGCTCGTCGAGGGTCAACAGGTCGCGAGTGCCATAACGCTCCGCCAGGACGACGATGGAGGCATCCGCGAGTCCGATCTCGAGGTCCCGGTACTTGGCCATGATCTCGCGGGCGCGCGCGACGTCGGCGCTGCTGAACGTCGCGAGCTCATAGGCTTCACGCGCAACCTCGTCCAGAAAGAGCAAGGCGGCGCCGACGCCAGCCACTTTGTGCAGCAAGTAGTCGATCTCGGCGAGCACAAACGGCGAGAGGATGAGTGGCGGTTTCGCCTGACGAAGAGCAGCGGCAGCGGGCTGGTGACGTCTCTGAGCAGGTGACAACGCAGCGATGAGACCGCTCGTGTCGAGGAGAATCACTCTCCGAATCCTTCGAGCAGTTCCTCGACGCGTTCGGCGACTGTCGGATCCGCGAGTTCGGTCCCGAAGAGGGGAATCCGCGGTGCCGGGGGTGTGCGCGCGGCGATGCGCTGAAGAATGGCGTCGCGGATCACATCAGCTTCGGAACGGTTCTCGGCGCTGGCGATCTTTTCGATCTCCGCCTTCATCTCGTCGGGAAGATAAATGGTCGTCTTCTTCACGCCATACGCAACGCCATACGTTGGCGCAGTGATTCCCGGCAACAAAGCGCGGCGACCCTCGCGGTCGCCGCGCTTGCCGAGGTGACGAACTTACCGGCTGGCCGCGAGCAGGTCGTAGCGATCGAGATTCATGACCTTGCTCCAGGCAGCGACGAAGTCGCGCGCGAACTTCTCCTTCGCGTCGTCACAGGCGTAGACCTCCGCGAGCGCGCGGAGCTGGGAGTGGGCGCCGAAGACGAGGTCGGCGGCGGTGGCGGTCCACTTGGTCTTCCCAGTGGCGCGGTCGGTTCCCTCGTAGACGTTCTCTTCCGCGGCGGACGGTCTCCACGCCGTGCCGACGTCGAGCAGGTTCACGAAGAAGTCGTTGGTCAGGGTCTCGGGACGATCGGTGAAGACGCCGTGCTTGGACTGGCCGTGGTTGGCGTTCAAGACGCGCATGCCGCCGACGAGCACCGTCATCTGTGGCGCGGTCAGCTTGAGCAGGTTGGCCCGGTCGAGCAGACGGGTCTCGGGCGACAGCGGATCTCCCTTGCGCATGTAGTTGCGGAAGCCGTCGGCGGCCGGCTCGAGCACTTCGAACGTGTCGACGTCGGTCTGCTCCTGGGAGGCGTCGGTGCGACCCGGCGCGAACGTCACGCTGACCTTGTACCCGGCCTTCCTGGCCGCTTCTTCGACCGCGGCGCATCCGCCGAGCACGATGAGGTCGGCCAGCGAGACTTTCTTGCCGCCGGACGCGGAGCCGTTGAAGTCCTGCTGGATCTGCTCGAGCACCTTCAGCACCTTCGCCAGCCGCGCCGGCTCGTTGGACTCCCAGTCCTTCTGCGGCGCGAGACGGATCCGCGCTCCGTTCGCGCCGCCGCGCTTGTCGGTGCCGCGGTAGCTGGCCGCGGCATTCCAGGCCGTGGAGACCAGCTCGGAGATGGAGAGGCCCGAGGCGAGAATTTTCTTCACCAGGGCGTCGATTTCCGGCTTGTCGATCAGCTCATGATCGACCGGCGGGACGGGGTCCTGCCACAGCTGCGGCTCCGGAACCCAGGGGCCGAGGTAGCGCGCGAGCGGGCCCATGTCGCGGTGGAGCAGCTTGAACCACGCCCGCCCGAACGCGGCGGCGAGCTGGTCCGGATTCTCGTAGAAGCGCTTCGCGATCGGCCCGTAGATCGGGTCCATCCGCAGCGAGAGGTCCGTGGTCAGCATCATCGGCGCGTGCCGCTTCGAAGGATCGTGCGCATCCGGCACCGTGTTCTGGGCCTCCGGATTCTTCGGCTTCCACTGCTTCGCGCCGGCGGGGCTGGTCGTCAGCTCCCACTCGTACCTGAACAGGTTCTCCAGAAACCCGTTGTCCCACTTGGTCGGGTTGTTCGTCCAGGCGCCTTCGAGACCGCTGGTGATCGTGTGGCCGCCCTTGCCGGTGCCGTACTTGTTCTTCCAGCCGAGGCCCTGCTCCTCGATGGAGGTGGCCTCCGGTTCCGGTCCGACGTTGTCCGGCGCCGGGGCAGCGCCATGGGCCTTGCCGAACGAGTGACCGCCGACGATGAGCGCCACCGTCTCCTCGTCGTTCATGGCCATGCGGGCGAAGGTCTCGCGGATGTCCTTCGCGGCAGCGAGCGGATCGGGGTTGCCGCCGGGCCCTTCCGGATTCACGTAGATCAGGCCCATCTGCACGGCGCCGAACGGCTTGGCGAGCTCGCGGTCACCGCTGTACCGCGCGTCTCCCAGCCACGTGTCCTCTGGACCCCAGAAGATCTCCTCGGGCTCCCAGACGTCGGGCCGGCCGAAGCCGAAGCCGAAGGTCTTGAACCCCATCGATTCCATGGCCACGTTGCCGGCCAGGACCAGGAGATCGGCCCAGGAGATCTTCCGGCCGTACTTTTTCTTGATCGGCCAGAGCAGGCGGCGCGCTTTGTCGAGGTTGGCGTTGTCGGGCCAGCTGTTGAGAGGCGCGAAGCGCTGCTGACCGTCGCCGCCGCCGCCGCGGCCGTCGGAGATGCGGTACGTCCCCGCGGCATGCCACGTCATGCGGATGAAAAGCCCGCCGTAGTGGCCGTAGTCGGCCGGCCACCAGTCCTGCGACGAGGTCATGAGCTCGATGAGATCGCGCCTCAGCGCGTCGATGTCGAGGGACTTGAACTGTTCTGCGTAGTTGAAGTCCTCTTCCATCGGACTGGAGAGGTGGGAGTGGTGGTGGAGGGCGGAAAGGTCCAGCTGATTCGGCCACCAGTCCTTGTTCGTCCTCGGCCGCCCGCTCCGCTTGGGGGTCGGGGCTGGGATTACGGGGTTTTCGCTTTCGCTGACGCTCTGAGTGTGTTCCTTGTCGGGCACGTCGATCCTTCTCCTTTTGGGTGAGATTCGTGATTTAGATGTTGTCTAACTCGTTGAGAAAAAAAGAGAGCTTCAGCGGCGACCGGGACGGCGACGACCACGCATCACCACTTGATAGTCGTGAACGTCGAAGCCCGGCAGCGGTGACGCCCGGCTCACTTCGATGTGATCCCAGGGGATGTCGTAGATCCGGCCGGTGTCTTCATCGATGAAGTGGTGATGGCGATCGGTGTTCGGATCGAAGAGCACCGAGTCGGGCGCGAGATGCAGCTCCCGGAGGAGCCCTTTTTCCACGAAGAGATTGAGCGTGTTGTAGACGGTAGCCCGGGAGATCATCGGGAAATTCTGCTGAACGCCCGCCCACACCTTGTCGGCCGAGGGATGCTCCGTGGTGTGGAGCACGTATTCGGCGACAGCAACGCGCTGCGCCGACGGCTGGATGCCGTGCTCCTCGAGAATCCGTACGACATTCGGCTTCATGTCGTGATCCCTCCATAGATAAGTTCTGACCCTGGACATCGTCAAGAGGGCGGCGTGTTTTTGTAGGGCGGGCGTCCCTCCCTCCGAGGGCACACTTCCTGCTCTCTAACCCATGGGGAGAAACATGATCATGAACAAATTCAAATCACTGTCAGTGCTGAGCTTAGCAGTCCTGCTGCTCGGCGCCTGCGGGACGATGGACGACGGCGGCGGTATCTACGGTCCGTCCGACAGCGGGCGCAACAACTACGAGATCCGCGGCACGGTCGACTCCGTCGATCTGAACAGCCGCTCGGTCTATCTCACCAACGTCAGCGGCTACACGTCGATGCTCTCCGGCGGCGGCAACAACGTGCGCGTCTATTTCGACGACCGCACCACCGTCTCCCACCAGGGCCAGACCTACCGGCCGCAGGACCTCGAGCGCGGCGATGAGGTGCTCGTCCGCGTGGATGAGTCGGGCAACTCGCTCCTCGCCGAGTCGATGACCGTCACCCGTGACGTCTCCGGCGGGACGGGCACGACGTATCCGAGCGACACGTACGGGACGACGCTGCGCGGCACGGTCCGCTACGTCGACCCGACCCGGCGCACGATCGAGCTCGATCGCGGCTACGGCTCGACCGTGATGGTCGAGTACGCTGCGTCGATCCCGGTGCTCTACAACAGCCGCACGTATCAGGTGGCCGACCTCGAGCGCGGCGATGAAGTCGAGATCCGCGTGCGCGACCTCGGCAGCAACCGCTACATGGCCCAGGACAACATCCTGGTGACCCGCAGCATCAGCGCGGGCACGGGCAGCGGCTCGTCCTCGACGCAGCTGTCGACGGTCCGCGGCACGGTGCGCTACGTCGACCCGACCCGCCGCACCATCGAGCTCGAGTCCACGAGCTGGATCTCCGGCTTCAACACCGGCGCGGGCACGGGCTCGCGGATGGTGTTCTCGTTCGACAACAACGTGGGCGTGGACGTCAGCGGCCAGGTCCATCCGGTGTCGGGCCTCGAGCCGGGCGACGTTGTGGAGGTGCAGTTCCGCAACACCAGCGGCAATCCGCTCGCCGAGCGGATCTTCCTCGTGCGCGACGTACGGCGCTGAATCAAATGAGTGAACGTGTGGTGTCGCCGATGCCGGCGGCGCCACACGGCTCCCTATACTCCGCGGATGCGAATCGTCGTCCGCACCCTCGCCGTCCTCGCCCTCGCCTCCTCACTCGCCGCACAGACGCCCCAGCGCGGCGTGTTCCTCGACGACATCGACCGCGGCGCCGATGCCTGCACGAGCTTCTTCGACTTCGCCAACGGCGCCTGGCGCAAGGCCAACCCGATCCCGGCGTCGATGCAGCGCTGGAGCCGACGCTGGCAGGCGGGCGAGCTGGCCAAGGACCAGCTCAAGGTCATCCTCGACGAGCTCTCCCGGCGCCACGACTATCCGAAGGGGAGCATCGACCAGCAACTCACCGACTTCTACGGCTCCTGCCTGGACGAGAAGCGGATCAACGAGCTCGGTCTCAAGCCGGTGGAACCGTGGTTGAAGGAGATCGACGCGATCAAGACCCGGGCCGCGCTGCAGCAGACGATCGCGAAGCTGCACGACATCGGCGTCTACTCGCCGTTCGGCGTCGTCTCCTCGCCCGACAACCACAACCCGACCCAGGTGATCGCGCGCGTCTTCGCCAGCGGCCTCGGGCTGCCCGACCGCGACTACTACCTGTCGGAGGAGAAGCGCTTCGCCGACACGCGCGAGGAGTACCGCAAGCACGTGGCGAAGATGTTCGTGCTCGCGGGCTACGACGCCGACGCGGCGAAGAAGGCCAGCGACACGGTGTTCGCGTTGGAGACGCGGCTGGCGAAGGCCCATCTCGACAACGTGGCCGCGCGCGATCCGGACGCGACCGACCACAAGGTCGCGCCGGCCGCGCTGCAGAAGATGACCCCGCACTTCGACTGGACGGCGTATTTCAAGCGCGCGAAGATCCCCGCCGGCGATCTGAACGTCGACCAGCCGGAGTTCATGGCCGCCGTGGAGCGCGAGCTGGTCTCGA
>JBIOTX010000306.1:0-5549 GCA_044866315.1 Thermoanaerobaculia bacterium
GCTCACGCTCGGGATGACACGTGGCGGCGGCTCACCGGAACTCCGCCACCCCCCGCAACGCAGCGCGGCATGGTACGCGTCGCGTCCGAGCTGGTCGGCGAGCATCGAATGGAAACCGGCGGGTGCAGCCGCCCCACTCACTTCGAATGACGCTCGGAAAGAACTTTCTCTGCTAGTCGGGAGAGCTCGTGCTCCATCCTCCGAACGTCGGCGGATACATCACCGACCTCTTTCCGCAGCTCGAGCAGCAATTTTTCGATCGTCGTATGAACGACCTCGCTCACGACCCGATCGATGTGAGCCGAGAGTGCGTCGACGAGTTGTTGTTGAAGAACAGCTGATTCCGGAGTTCCGCTGACGCTGCCGGACGGCTGCAGAAGCCTGGCGACATGTTCGGCCGCCGCGGCTGCATCGCTCACCATGAAATCCACCCCCTCACCGTACCCACCGTTCGGCGCAGCCACGCCGAACCCTTGTCCCGGTCTCCACTCGATTGAAGCGATTCGCCCATATCGCTGCACATCGATCCACCAGCTCCCTGTCGTAGAGGCCGGTGGATCGACCGTGAGCGTCACGTCGGCCATCCGCCGCCGCACCTGATTTTCGAGCTCCTGAACCGCTGCTACGTTTTCCATACGTGCTTTCCGTCCGCTCCAGCCTTGCGAAAGAGAACCTGATCCGCAAGGTCTCTGATTTCGATCGCTCCGTTCATCCTGATGAACGTGTTGTGTGCACGGCTTCGGTACCGTGTGACTTCGGAATGTTCAGGCACCTCGCGTCGGCTGTCCGGTTGTGGTGGATACATCCGCCCGTCGGTCATCCAGCGTTCCGGATCAAACGGAATGTCCGTGAGCTCGTCCTCGACGGCGTTCAACGTCGAGGCGAGCAGCTCGAGTGCCTCTTCGGCCGAGGTTGCCGCCGGCGCCGCCGTCAGGCGACGAAAGAGCTCTTGAAGCCGTTCGTTTTTTGGCGTCTGCAATCGCACATAGCATAGGGCCTGTGACGCAGCTCGCCGGATGATCGTAGAATCCGCCCCCGATGCCCGACGACAAATCCTCCTTCTCCCGCTGGCGTCCCCACCCCTGGCACGGGCTCTCGGCGGGGGACGACGCGCCGCGGGTGGTGAACGTGTTCGTCGAGATCACGCCGTTCGATCTGATCAAGTACGAAGTGGACAAGGGCTCGGGCTATCTCAAGGTCGACCGGCCGCAGCGGACCTCGTCGCAGCCGCCGGCGTTGTACGGGTTCATCCCCCAGACCTACTGCGCGGAGCGGGTGACGCGGCTCTCGCCGGGCTCGAGCAAGGGGGACGGCGATCCGCTGGACATCTGCGTCCTGAGCGAGCGGCCGATCTCGAAGTCGGAGATCCTCGTGGCCGCGCGGGTGATCGGCGGGCTGCAGCTGATCGACCGCGGCGAGGCCGACGACAAGATCATCGCCGTGCTGCAGGGCGACTACGTCTGGGGCGAGGCCCAGGACATCGCCGACGTCCCGCCCGTGCTGGTCGAGCGCCTGGAGCACTACTTCTCGACCTACAAGCTCGTCCCCGGCGAGGCTCCGCGCATTCGCGTGACCGGCACGTACGGCTTCGAGCACGCCGCGGCCGTGGTCCAGGCGGCGATGGAAGACTACCGCGCGCACTTCGGCAGCGGCGATGCGTGACTTCCTCCTCGAGATCACCCTGCCCGATCCGTCGCGCGAAGACGACGTCCTCTCCCGCCTCTTCCTCACCGCCTCCACCGGCAGCACGTCGGACGGAGTGACGATCTCCGCGTACTTTGATTCCGCCGCCGACCGCGACGCCGCCACGGAGCTGCTGCGGGACTTCGAGCTGCGCGCCGTCGAGCGCGAGCGCGTCGACTGGCTCGCGCTGTACCAGCAGTCCCTCGAGCCGCTGGCGATCGGCGAGCGCTTCCTCGTCGCGCCGGACGCGCGCCTGCTCGCCGGCACCGATCGCCTGACCATCGTCGTCCCCCAGGAGCAGGCCTTCGGCACCGGCTCGCACGAGACCACCGCGTTGTGCATCGAGATCCTGGAAACGCTCGACCTCCGCGGCAAACGCGGCCTCGACGTCGGCGCCGGCAGCGGGATCCTGGCCATCGCCATGCACCGCCTCGGCGCGCGGAAAGTCCTCGCCTTCGACAACGACCCCGACGCCTACGGCGCGCTGCGCGACAACCGTATCCGCAACGCCGTCCCCGACGCGGCCATGCCGTTCTTCATCGGCGGCGTCGAGGCCCTGCGCGGCGGTGCTTTCGACGCGATCACCATGAACATCATCACCGAGGTCATCCTGCCGCTGCTGGGAGACGTCGTGGCCAGGCTGGCTGCACATGGGCGGCTGATCCTCAGCGGCATCCTCACGGTGAGGCGGGATGACGTGGTGGATGCTGCGCAAGCACGCGGCCTCGCATTGGAGAGCGAGCGGGTGCGAGGGGAGTGGTGGGCGGGGGTGTTCAGTCCGCGGAGCGCGCAAATTCACTAGGCGTGCAGCCAGTGAGGCGCGTGAACGCCGTACTGAACGCACTCGCGGACTGATAGCCCACTCTTTCCGCCACCTCGGCCAGCGGAGGACGCTCGCGACGGAGCAGGTCTTTCGCAATGGCCATGCGCCATTCCAGCAGGTACTGCATCGGCGGCATCCCGACCTTGCGCGCGAAGCGTTCGGCAAACACCGCGCGGGACATCCCCGCGGTGCGCGCGAGCTCCTCGACCGTCCACCGTCGCGCGACGTCGACGTGGATTTCATGAAGCGGGCGGGCCAGCGCGGGATCGGAAAGACCGGCCAGCAATCCCTGCTCCTCTCTCGCCGCAGACGCAGACCGGAAACGGAGGGCCTCGACGAGCAGCACCTCGACCAGGCGCTCGAGAATCAGATCCCGGCCGGGGCGGTGTGCGTCCGTCTCCTCGCCGATCAGTTCCACGATGCGACGCACGCGCGTGGCCCCTGCCTCTTCGCGCCGGATGTGGACGACCGGCGGCAGGAGCCGCACCAGGAGCTGGGCATTGGCACGATCGAAGCGGAAATACCCGCCGAGCATGCGCATCGTCGCCGGACCGGACTTCGTGCCATAACGAGTTTCCCGCGAGGGGTCGAAGGGCACGAGCGTCGCGCTGATATCGAGATCGCTCGCCAACGTGAAGCTCGGCATCTCGGGAAGGAGAACGAAGTCGCCCTCCGCGAGCTCGAGCGCGGCGACCCCTTCAGGCTGAAGGAAGCAGGACCCATCGAGCAGGAGACAGAACGCCGGATCCTCCCACCGCGGTTTCCGGATGCTCCATTTCCCTGCTCCGCTCACGATCTTCGAGAGGACGGTCTGCGGACGGAGGAGGGAGATGATGGCTGCGAGTGGATCGGACACGGCGGCCTATTGTGACTGAGCCAGCGCCATCGCCACCGCGTCGGCACCCGCTGGGAAGTGGATCTGCCCGGACGCATCGTTCGCCGCGCGGTACACCGCCTCGGCGACGTCGAGCTCGGTCGTCACCGCAGCCGGCTGCCCGAACGCGGCGAAGACGCGCTCCGCAAAGGGTGCGTACGCCGGCGGAACCACGCCATCCAGGCGCGATCCCGTGTTGCTCGTGAAGCGCGTGGTCGGGCAATAGCCCGGCTCGACCAGTTTGACCCGCACGCCGAATTCCTCGAGCTCCAGGGCCAGCGAGGTGGTGAACCCTTCGATCGCCTTCTTGCTCGCGGTGTACACCGCTACCAGCGGCATCGGAGTCAACGTCACCGTCGAGGTCACGTTCACCACCACGCCCGACCTCCGCGCGCGGAGCTGGGGCAGCACCGCCTGGGTCATGGCCATCACGCCGAAGGTGTTGGTCTCGAACACCTCGCGCGCCACATCCAGCGGCGTGGCCTCGAAGGCGCCGATGGCCCCGATCCCCGCGTTGTTGACCAGCACGTCGATGGGCCCGCTGGCCGCGAGCGCCGCCGCAATGCTGGCGGGCTTCGTCACGTCGAGCGCGAGCACGCGAAGCCGTTCCGCTTGTGGGAGCACGTCTTCGCGCGGCGTGCGCATGGTGGCGACCACGTTCCAGCCTCGGGCATGGAAGTGGCGCGCGGTCTCGAGGCCGTATCCGGAAGAGCAACCGGTGATGAGCACTGTTTTCATGGCCCGCAAGGTAGGGTTGCCCTTCACGACGAGCAATAACGCGGCGTCTGAAAAACATTCGCGATCGTCTTGATGGTAAAAAACAGCAGATGACCACCTTCAGCACATCTCGTGAAATCCCGGCAACCGTAGAACAGGTCTTTGCCGCGTTCAGCCATCCGGAACGCCTGGCGCGGTGGTGGGGACCCGCGGGTTTCACCAATACGTTCAGCGTCTGCGAGTTCGAGAATGGCGGCCGCTGGTCTTACACCATGCACGGACCCAATGGCGGCAACTACCCGAACGAGAGTGTGTTTGCGGAGATCGAGTCACCGACGAGGATCGTCATCGAGCACGTCTCGAAGCCCACGTATCGCCTGACCGTCGTCCTGGCTCCCTCGGCGGCAGGAACGGTCGTGTCCTGGTCGCAGGCATTCGAGAGCGCGGAAGTCGCCGGCCGCATCGAGCACATCGTCGTCCCCGCCAACGAGCAGAACCTCGATCGGCTGACGGCTGAGGTTTTGGGATGAACGTCACGACGACGCTTCTGCTTCGAAGGGAAACTCGAACGCCGCCATGAACTCGGGATCGCTGCGCAGGATCGCGAGCGTCTCCACGTCGATCGCCCGATGCAGAAGGTCGCGCATGTACTCCGACTGCGTCTCCGGCCGGAGCGTCCGGTGGGGCATCGTCTCCAGTGCCGCCTGCACGCGCATCGCGTGGGCGATGTAGTACGGCAGCTCCCACGTCACCGGCGTGAGCTGCAGTCCCGGCGGAAGGAGGGTTGCGGCGTCTCCGAGGACATCGAAGAGCACGCGCAGCGGCCACGCCTCCACGAGCCAGGCCGCGACGTGACTCCAGGGGAGCATCTCGCCGGGGCGGAGCACGTCTTCGTCCCTCGCGCGCTCCTTCACCTGCAGCGGCGTCCAGCCGAGGAGACGTGCGGCGCCTTCGATGGAACGGGCGCGGCGCTGCTCGAGGAACCGCCTCAGGGTCTCGCGGGACGGTGGAGTGCGGAGTGGGCTGGGCATGGCTCGAATCGGCGTCTGTTGTAGCTGCGCTCCGCTCCTGTCCCGCATTTCATTTCTTCAGTGCGGTACCGATAGGAGTCTTTTATTTTTTCAGGTGGGGTAGGGAAGATCTCGATCGCTCCTCTCCTCGGAAGAGAAGAGATGCAGCAGCCTCGCGCCGACGTCGAACGGGCCGGACCGCAGCCGGGTGGGACGGCTGCGCGTGCTCCCGGTGCATTCGAGGAGGCCTATCTGGAATACGGGCCGAGGTTGCGCAAAATCGCCATCCACAAGTTCGGGGTGCCGGCGGCCGAGGCCGAGACCATCGTCCAGGACGTCTTCACGACGTACCTCATGCAGATGGCGTCCGTGCGCGCGGTCGGGCCCTACCTCATCGGCGCGATCTGCAACGCCTCCCGCTACTACTGGAGGCGGACCGATG
>JBIOTX010000307.1:0-5947 GCA_044866315.1 Thermoanaerobaculia bacterium
TCGCTCACGCTCGGGATGACACTTGGGGGTCGGGCGAGCTGGACGGTTACAGGCTCACCCCAGACGCATGGATCTCGATACAATACGTCTCCGCGCATTTCGCGCATTCATGCAGTGCCATCCCACAAGGAGGAATCATGAGAGCAGTTCTCGCAAGACTGTCGGCTCTCGCTCTGCTGCTCGTCGCGTTCGGCGCCGGGGCACAGGACCTCGCCTCGTTCGAAAAGAAGACGACGACGCGGAAGCTGGACAACGGTCTCACCGTCATCATCACCGAGCGCCATGACGCGCCGGTCTTCTCCTACGCCACCTTCATCAACACCGGGTCGGCGCAGGAGGTCCCGGGGATCACCGGCCTGGCGCACATGTTCGAGCACATGGCCTTCAAGGGCTCGGACCGCATCGGCAGCAAGGATTGGGCGGCCGAGCAGAAGGCCCTGGCCCGGGTCGAGGAGGCCTACCTGGCCTACCAGCGCGAGGCCAGCCTCGAGTCCGGCCGCGACGACAAGAAGGTCGCCGAGCTGGAGAAGGCCTGGAAGGACGCCATCACCGAGGCGGACAAGTTCGTGGTCGACAACGAGTTCTCGACCGTCGTGGACCGCAGCGGCGGCGTGGGCATGAACGCCTTCACGTCCTCCGACGTGACCGGCTACTTCTTCTCCCTGCCCTCGAACCGCTTCGAGCTGTGGGCCTTCCTGGAGTCGGAGCGCTTCCGCCAGCCGGTGTTCCGGCAGTTCTACAAGGAGCGCGACGTGGTGTTCGAGGAGCGCCGCATGCGCACCGAGAGCAGCCCCTTCGGCCGCCTGATCGAGGAGTTCCTGGGCACGGCCTTCATCGCCCACCCGTACGGCTTCGCCACGGTCGGCTGGCCGTCGGATCTCAAGAGCTTCTCGGCCTCGGACGCCGACCGGTTCTTCCGCAAGTACTACGTCCCCGCGAACATGGTCATCGCCATCGCCGGCGACGTGAAGCCGGCCGAAGCCTGGCCGATCATCGAGAAGTACTTCGGCCGCCTGCCGAAGGCGCCCGCGCCGGAGCCGCTGCGCACGGTCGAGCCGCCGCAGAAGGGCGAGCGCGTGGTCACGCTGCGCGAGACCTCCCAGCCGATCTACATGGAGGGCTATCACCGCCCGGCGTCGACCCACCCCGACAGCGCGGTGTACGACGTCATGTCCATGCTGCTGTCCAGCGGCCGCACCTCGCGGCTCTACAAGTCCCTGGTCCGCGACAAGAAGATCGCCGCGAACGCCGCCGGCTTCTCCGGCTTCCCCGGCGAGAAGTACCCGAACCTCTTCACCTTCTTCGCCATCACCACCCCCGGCCACACGCCGGACGAGGCGGCGGAGGCGATCCGGGCGGAGCTCGAGCGCCTCAAGACCGAGGACATCCCCGCCGACGAGCTGGCCTCGGTGAAGACGCGCGTGAAGGCCGGTCTCATCCGCCAGCTGGACAGCAACTCCGGCCTGGCCGGGCAGCTGGCCAGCTACCAGACCCTCTACGGCGACTGGCGCGAGCTGTTCCGCGAAGTGGAGCGGATCGACAAGGTCACCGCGGCCGACATCAAGCGCGTGGCCGCGTCCACGTTCACGGCGAACAACCGCACCGTGGCCAAGATCGACACGTCGAAGCCGGCCACGGCGGCCAAGGGAGGTGCGCAGTGAAGACCTTTCGCAACCTCGCGGCCCTGACCGCGCTGCTCTTCGTCGCCGGCATCGCCGGCGCGCAGGTGAAGGACTACCGCGAGATCAAGACTCCCTCGCTGCGGGCGTTCTCCATGCCCCAGCCGAAGCGCATCCAGCTCGCCAACGGCATGGTCATCTTCATCCAGGAAGACCATGAGCTGCCGCTCGTGCGCGGCGCGGCCATCATCCGCGGCGGCGGGCGCGACATCCCCGCCAACAAGGCCGGCATGGCCGGCATCTACGGCTCGTCATGGCGCACCGGCGGCACGACCGACCGGACCGGCGATCAGCTCGACGAGTTCCTCGAGGCCCGCGCCGCGCGCGTGGAGACCGGCGCCAGCACCGACTCGGCGACGGTGTCGATGGACGTGCTCAAGGGCGACTTCGACGCCGTCTTCCCGATCTGGGTGGACGTGCTCCGCAAGCCCGCCTTCCGCCAGGAGAAGATCGACCTGGCCAAGACCCAGGCCAACACCGGCATCTCCCGCCGCAACGACGAGCCGGGCGGCATCGTCGGCCGCGAGTCGAACAAGCTCGGCTACGGCGCCGACTCGCCGTACGCCCGCCAGGCGGAGTACGCGACGATCGCCTCCATCACCCGCGACGACCTCCTGAACTTCCACAAGCAGTACACCCATCCCAACAACATCATCCTGTCGTTCATCGGCGACTTCGACTCGGCCCAGGTCGAGAAGAAGCTGCGCGCCACGTTCGAGTCCTGGCCGCGCGGCCCGCAGGCGCCGAAGGCCTCGACGGCGATGAATCCGGCCAGGCCGGGTCTCTACTTCATCGCCAAGGACGACGTCACCCAGGCCAACATCGCCATGGTCCACCCCGGCACCACCCGCGACAACCCGGACTACTACGCGCTGGCGGTGATGAACGAGATCTTCAGCGGCGGCTTTTCCGGACGCCTGATGCAGACCCTCCGCTCGCAGCGCGGCCTCACCTACGGCGTCGGCGGCGGCGTCGGCGCGAACTGGGACTACCCCGGCCTGTTCCGGATGCAGATGGCCACCAAGAGCGGCACGACCCTCGAGTCGGTCGAGGCCCTCAAGGCCGAGGCGGCGAAGCTGACCACCCAGCCCGTGACCGCCGAGGAGCTGGCCCTGGCCAAGGAGTCGATCCTCAACGCCTTCGTCTTCACCCGCGACACGCGCGCCAAGGCCCTCCAGCAGCAGGTCCAGCTCGAGTTCTACGGCTTCCCGCGCGACTACTACGAGAAGTACGTGGCCAACATCGAGAAGGTGACCGCGGCGGACGTGGAGCGCGTGGCCAAAAAGTACGTGCAGCCGAATCAGCTGGCCGTCCTGGTCGTGGGCAAGGAGAAGGACTTCGAGAAGCCGCTCTCCACCCTCGGCACGGTGACGCCGATCGACATCACCATTCCCGAGCCGGGTCAGGCTCCGCCCGCCGGCGGCAGCGGCGGCACGGCGGCGGCGCCCGCCGCTCCGGCCACGGGCAATGAAGAGGGCAAGAAGCTGGCGCAGCTCGTGGCCAGGTACATCGGCGGCGCGGACATGAAGTCGATGCAGCGCACCATGACCGCCACCATGAAGGGCCCGCAGGGCGAGATGCAGATGGACATGACCGCCCTCACCCGCTACCCCGACTCGGTCAAGACCACCATGACCATGCCCATGGGCACGATCACCCGCGTGGTCAGCCCCGAGGGGGCGTTCATGATCACGCCGATGGGATCGCAGGACCTGCCCTCCTCGCAGCGCGACATGGCCTTGAGTGACCTGAAGACGGACATGATCGTGGTGACCCGGAACCTCGACAACCCGAAGTACACCTTCACCGCCGGCGGCACGGAGAAGATCGGCAACGTGGAGACCCGCGTGCTGACCATCAATGCCGACGGCCCTGTGGTCACCTGGTACGTCGATCCGAAGACGGGGCAGATCCTGCGCTCCGTCTCCCGCGAGACCACCACGGACTACGCCGACTGGAAGTCCTGGAACAACCAGATCACCCTTCCCGCGACGATGGTGCTCACCCGCAACGGCGAGAAGCAGGGCGAGGCCAAGGTCAGCGAGGTCGTGTTCAACGCGGCCGTCCCGGAAGGGGCGTTCAAGAAGCCGTAGCCCCTCACCCCTCCCCCTCTCCCCGCGCGGCGGGGAGAGGGGAAACCTCAGGGTTTACCGACTTGCATCCGCTTCCCTGCCCGTTCGGGCCTTAAGATCACTCGCGATGCGTCGACTCCTCCTTCCCCTGGTCCTCCTGGCCGTTGCCTGCTCCTCGTCCCTCCCGTCGCTGCCGCCGCGCGAGGATGACCCCGACGCCGCCGCGGAGTATTACGCGGCCAAGCGGGCCGGGACCGACGACCCGCACCGCGCCTACGCGCTGGCCCGGCAGTCGATGCGGACCATGAAGATGCACGCCACGGCGACCGATGCGAGCGGCGAGAAGCCGTTCGACCGCTGGACCTTCCTCGGGCCCGGCAACGTCGGCGGGCGCACGCGCGTGCTGATCATCGATCCGGTCGAGCCGAACGTCATGTACACCGGCGGCGTCTCCGGAGGGATCTGGAAGAGCATCACCGCCGGGGCGCGCTGGGAACCGATCGGCGACGAGCTGGCGAACATCGCCGTCAATTCCCTGGTCATGGATCCGAAGGACCGCCGGGTCCTCTACGCCGGCACCGGCGAGGGCTACTTCCGCGAGGAGCAGCGCGGGACGGGACTACCGCTGCGCGGCAACGGGGTCTTCGTCACCCGCGACGCCGGCGCGTCATGGTCCCAGCTCCCCTCCACCGCCAACGAGAACTTCCACTGGGTGAACGATCTCGTCATCAGCGCCCATGACTCCGCGCGGCTGTACGCGGCCACGCGCACGGGCGTTTGGCGCTCGAATGACGGCGGCGCGACCTGGACGCGCGTCCTGTCGACCACGGTCAAGGGCGGCTGCCTCGACCTCGCCTACCGCGCCGACGGCGCGGGCGACTATCTCTTCACCTCCTGCGGCTCGTTCGAGCGGGCCACGGTGTATCGGGCCAAGAACGCCGAGGCCGACGCGCCGTGGGAGGCCGTCCTGTCCGAGAACAACATGGGACGGACGACGCTGGCCATCGCCCCGTCGAATCCGTCCATCGTCTACGCCCTGGCGGCGAGCAACGAGCCGGGTGCCTACCACCAGGGACTGCTCGCCGTGTACCGCTCGACCGCGAACGGCGACGCCGGGTCCTGGACGCCGCGCGTCACCAATCGCTCGTCGGACTACCCGTCCACGCTGCTGCTCACGAATCCCATCCCGGCCATGCAGTCGATCTGCCGCTCGCCCGGGTCGCAGAACCAGTACGTCACCATGGGCTGGTACTGCAACACCATCGCCGTCGATCCGCTGGATCCCAACCGCGTCTGGGTCGGCGGCGTCGATCTCTTCCGCTCCGACGACGGCGGCGCGACCTGGGGCGTCGGCTCGTACTGGTGGACCGACGAGGACAACCCCGCGTACGTGCACGCCGACCAGCACGCCATTGCCTTCCATCCCCGCTACGACGGCGCGTCCAACAAGACCATGTTCGTGGTGGGCGACGGCGGCGTCTATCGCACGCTCGACGCGCGCGCCAACACCGCCCGCGGCCGGGACGGCATGTGCTCGCCGCTTCTGACCTCGCTGGTCTGGTCGAGGCTGAACAACAACCTCGGCGTCACTCAGTTCTACCACGGCGCCGTCTTCAGCGACGGCCGCCGCTTCATCGCCGGCGCGCAGGACAACGGCACCAACTATGGCGACCTCTCCAACGGCACCAACGCCTGGGAGCGCGTCTTCGGCGGCGACGGCGCGTACGTGGCCATCGATCCGAGCGACGAGACCATCGTCTACGCCTCGTACCAGGGCGCCCGCATCGTGAGGAGCGGCCCGAGCCCGTTCTTCGACTTCCGCGAGAAGACCGCGGGCCTCAACGACGCGTTCCTCTTCATCACCCCGTTCGCCCTCGACCCCAGCCAACCCCGGCGCGTCTGGACCGGCGGCACGCACATGTGGCGCAGCGACAACCGCGCCGAGACCTGGCTCCAGGTCAGCGCGATCCTGCCCGGCAAAGTCTCCGCCGTGGCCATCGCCCCCGGCAACTCCAACCGCGTCCTCGCCGGCACGAACAACGGCTTCATCGTCCGCTCCGAGTCCGCCACCACCACCAACTCGCTCACGGCCTGGACCACCACCCAGCCGCGCGAAGGCTTCGTCTCCTCCCTCACCTTCGATCCCGTCGACGCCAACATCGTCTTCGCCACGTACGCAGGCTTCGGCGGCCAGCA
>JBIOTX010000308.1:0-33020 GCA_044866315.1 Thermoanaerobaculia bacterium
AGAGCGAGATCCGCCTCGCCACGGAAGTCGTCTCCCTCGCCGACGTGACCCGCGACGTGCGCGATCTCTTCGCCCGCAAGCTCGACGATCACCACATGGTCCTCAATCACGAGGAGCGCCTCCGCACAATCGAGAGTCATCTCGAGAGCCGCTGAGGGCCGACCCGGTCCCATCCGCGGCCAAGCCGGACGGCTCCCGTCACAAAAAAGGAACGGCCCGCGCGGGAGCGCTCCGAGTGTCGTACCGTGCCGGACGTCCGATGAAACGCATCCTCGTCGCTGCGCTCCTTTTCGCGGTGCTCGCCTTCCCGGCATTCGCCGACGCCGACGGCGCGCTCGGGCAGGAGATCGAGCGGCTGGAGGTGCTGGCCGCGCAGCTCGAGAAGGCCGAGATCCCGAAGATGGCCGACGGGCTGCTGGCCCAGAGCAAAGAGTTCCTGGCCCGGGCGAAGAAGGCGGAGTCGCCGCACCTCAAGCTGTATCGCCTGCGCTACGCGCTGGTGGGGCTGGAGTCGCTGCGCCTCCTCGTCGAGACCAAGGGCAGCGGCGAGAGCATCGAGGCGATGGAGAAGCTCTGGAACGCGAGCCGCGCCCGCTTCGAGGAGAAGACCGTTCCCGCCGCGCCGACGCTGCTGCAGCGCGCGCTCGTCCAGGCGGCGATGAACCGCGCCGACAAGTTGTTCCACGCCAGCCTGCCGTACGGCCGGGCGGACGGGCCGATGAGCGGCGTGTACTACATGGCCGACGCGAACGGCTATCTGGCCTACGCGAAGCTCGCGGCGTCGCTGCCGCTGGCGAAGGAGGCGGCCGGTCCGCCGTCCGCGGCCGCGATCGGGGAGGCCGTGGACACGCTCGAGGGCGAGGCCCTGAAGCTCTTCGAGAAAGATCCCGTGGGCCGCACGGCGCTCGCGGCCAGCGCCCTGGTGAAAGAGACCCGCGAGCTGGTCGCGCGCGGCTGGCTGGAGGGAGCGACGCTGACCCTGCTGGAGGCTCAGTGGGACGTGGGGAGGAAGCAGGGAGTCAAGGATGACGGCGGGCAGACGCCCGCTGCTCCACGCGACTCGCTGGCGGCGCTCTGGGTCGCGGCGGCGAAGGAAGACGATCGCGGCGACACCAGAGGCTCCGTGCACAAGCTGGTGCTTCCGCTCTACGACTCTCTGGCGACGGCCAAGGTGGCGACGAAGAAAGCCGCGCGCGGGCCGGTCACGCTGACGCTCGTCCGCTGGCCCTACACCTGAAGCATCTCCGATCCGGCAAGTTTGCTGGCAGAGGTCGTGGCCCGGGAGTACGGGAATCAGGTTCGCTTCGCCGTCGAAGACCTCGGCGCCTCGCCGCTGGCCGACCGCTTCGGCGTCGACAAATATCCGGCCATCTTCGTCGACGACGCGCTGGTCGCCCGCCCGGAGGACTTCTACGCCTGGGACAATCCCAACCCGACCGGCAAATACCTGCCCTGGACGGAGCTCGAGAACCGGCGCAAGTTCCAGCGCGATCTGCGGCGCATGCTCGACCTCCGCCTCGCCGGCGGGACGCTCCCGTCCGCGGCGAAGAGCGCCGCGTCCGGACCGACCCGCGCGCCGCTCCCGCCCATCGAGCTGGTCGACCTCGCGGGCAAGCCCTTCCGCTTCGCCGATACGAAGGGCAAGCCGACGCTGGTCGAGTTCTGGGCGCCCTGGTGCCCGCCGTGCCTGAGCACGATGAAGTGGATGAAGACCCTCGATCCCGGCAAGGTCACCGTCGTGGCCATCGCCGTCGAGTCCGAGCGCAAGGACGTCGACAAAGTCGTGCGCGACTACCAGCCGCGGGCGACGGTGGTGATGGGCACGAAGGAGATCACCGAGGCCTTCGGCGGACTGCCTGCGGTCCCGACGCTGTTCCTGGCCGATCGCGACGGCAGGATCGTGCGCGCGTTCTACGGCGCGCCGCCGAACCTGCACGAGGAGATCGCGAGGGAGCTGGAGAAACTGCAGTAGCGCGTTAACCAACAGGGTGCGCGCGCCGTTGTTGCGTCATGCACAGGCTCGCGCTCGTCCTCCTGGTCTCGCTCTCGATTCACGCCGAGCTTCCGCCGCTCATCCCGCGCGAGGTCCTCTTCCAGGCCGCGCAGCGGGGGTTGCCGAAGCTCTCGGCGGACGGCAAACGCCTGGCATATCTCGCTCCGGACAAGAACGGCGTGACCAACGTCTGGGTGCAGCCGGCCGGCGGCGGCGAGGCCACGCTGCTGACCAACGAGCGCCGCCCGATCTTCGACTACGCGTGGAGCGGTGACGGCTCGCGGGTCCTCTTCACCCAGGACAACGAGGGCGACGAGAACACGCACCTCTTCGCCGCCGACCTGGCCTCGGGGAACGTCCGCGATCTCACTCCCTTCCGCGACGTGCGGACCCAGGGCTTCTTCGTCGACGCGCGGCATCCCGGCGAGGTCCTGGTGGAGATGAACCTGCGCGACCGCAAGGTCTTCGACGTGCACCGGGTGAATCTCGACAGCGGCGCGATCGCGCTGGAGGCGAAGAATCCGGGCGACGTGAACTCCTGGATCTTCGACGCCGACTTCGTCGTGCGCGCGGCCACGGCGTTCGTCGTTGACAGCGGCCACACCGTCGTCCGCGTGCGCGACGACGCCGCGGCGCCATGGCGCGATCTCGTGACCATGCCCTTCGAGCGGACTTCGTTCATGGGCCAGATCGCCGGCGGCTCGGTCATCGCCGGCTTCGCGCCGGACGGGAAGAGCCTCTACGTCGCCTCCGCCCTGCGCTCCGACACCGCGCGCATCGAGCGCATCGACGCGAAGACGGGCGCGCTCCTGGACGTGGTGGCCGAGCATCCGAAGGCGGACTCCGGCGACGAGAGGCCGCTGGTGCTGTTCGACCCGCGCAGCAAGGCGCTCCAGGCGGTGGGGTTCTACGCCCTCACCCTGGAATGGCGGTTCCTCGATCCGAAGATGAAGGAGGATTTCGAGCGGATCGCCAGGGAGACCGGCCGCTCCGTCGAGATCGTCGACCGCAGCGCCGACGACGCCCGCTGGATCGTCGCCGCCGGCTCCTCCTCGGCGCCCAACGCCTACTACACCTACGACCGGGCCACGAAGAAGCTGACCCTCCTCTTCGACCATGGGAAGGTGCTGCGCGGCTACACGATGGCCGAGGCCCGGCCGGTGCTGATCCGGGCCCGGGGCGGCCGCGAGCTGGTCAGCTACTTGACCATCCCGCCGGGAAGCTCGGGCAGGAAACTGCCGCTCGCCCTCCTGATCCACGGCGGTCCGTGGGCGCGGGATTCTGCGTTCTTCCACCCTGGGGCGCAGTTCCTGGCCAATCGCGGATTCGCCGTGCTGCAGGTCAACCATCGCGGCTCGACCGGCCTCGGCCTCGCGTATTACAACGCCGGCAACGGCGAGGTGGGGCTGGGGATGGTGGACGATCTCCTGGACGGCGTGCACTGGGCGGTGAAGGAAGGGATCGCCGATCCGAAGCGCGTGGTGGCCGTCGGGGGCTCGATGGGCGGGTATCACGCGCTCCACGCCATCCTCCGCGAGCCCGAGACCTTCGCCTGCGCGGTGAGCATCGTCGGCATCACCGAGCTGCGCACGGCCATCCAGGCCTTTCCGCCGTACTGGGTGGCGGCGCGCGAGCGCTGGAGGCGCCGCATCGGTCCGGTGCTGACCGACGACGAGCTCAATCGCCGGCTCTCGCCGCTGTACCACGTCGACCGCATCCGCACGCCGCTGTTCGCCGCCGCCGGGGCCAACGACGTCCGCGCCCGGGCCGAGCACATCGAGCGCTTCGTCGCCGCCGCCCGCGCCGCCAAACGCGAGGTGACGTACGTCTTCTATCCCGACGAAGGCCACGATTTCGCCCGGGCCGAGAACAACCTCGACCTCTTCGGCCGAGTCGAGGAGTTCCTCTCGCGCTGCGCCGGGACGCGCGCCGAGCCGTTCAAGAAGATGGAGGGGACGACGGCGGAGGTGCGGTAGGGGGCGCGCCGTCGGTCTTCACTCCAATTCTGGATCCGGATCGTTCTGCTTCTGCTTCTTCTTCTTCGTCTTTGCCGTTGAGGCGTTCGAGCGGGCGAGGTGGCGGCCGATGATGGCGACGTGCGCGGCAAGGTCTGCATAGCGCGGTTGCTTGGCGAGCTTCTTCGCCATCATGTATGCATCCATCGCCGTGGAGGCAACCTCGGCCCATCGCGCCTCGACGGTGTAGCGGACCTGGCGCCGGAGCCGCTCGAGCCGTTCGTCGAGTACCCGGTAGCCGTCGTCGAGCTCCACGACCTCGCGGCCGTGCTCGGGATCGAAAAGGTTCATCGACCGGATCACGCCCGACGACTCCACCATCGCGATGACCGCAAGGACCGCCTCGCGCGGCACCGTCCGTCCCCCGCGCACGTTCTTCTCCGTCAGCGGATGCGGCGTGCGCAGATCCGGGATGAGGGAGGCGATCAGATCGATCGCGGCCACGATCTTCGTCGACACCTCGTCGAGCGCGACCGGAGCGAGCGTGGCCGTTTCTCCGTTCGTGAGTGCACCAGTGACCTGCGCCGGCACGAGCCGGGTCTCCTGACTCATGAGTTCCTCCCAGGCGAAGCGTTCATTCCTGTCGAGATTGGAGCCTGCGGGATCAGGATACGCTTGCGGCTCTGAACTGTCAGAGCCGGATGGGTTCGGCGAAGGAATCGATGACTGCGGCGAAGGAATCGATGGCTCGGCGCAGGGGATGCGGCTCTGAGATGTCAGAGCCGGATGGGTTCGGCGAAGGAATCGATGACTTGCGACCAAGGGATCGATGACTTCGGCCAAGGGATCGATGGCATCGCATTGGGGACGCGGCTCTGAACTGTCAGAGCCGCATTGCCTCCGCGGAGAGACCGATCCCGTCGAACGACGGGCGCGGCTCTGAGATGCCAGAGCCGAATGGGTTGCGCATGAGGGATCGAGGCATTCGGCGTTGGGATCGGTGGCCAGTCGTTGGTGCGCGGCCTCACGCGTCGCGTCGGCAAACGCGCTCGTGAGTGCGTCCTTGAGTTTCGGGACTCGAGCCCGCGACCTCCGGCGTGACAGGCCGGCGTTCTAAGGCCTTCTGTCGTGTTTCTCTCGGAAGCACGCCTCGTAAGTTGCTGATGAGCTGAGGATCTAGCACCCGATCGGCCGCTAATGAGAGTGATAACGAGAGTGCGGAAGGGGGTCTCATTACGCGCAGTTTTTCGCGTCACCAGTGGGTCGCTCTAAAGTGTTATCTGGTGGACGGAACGAGCGATCGGAGGTTGCGTCGATTGAAGATGTCGACGAGATCCGTGACCTTGCAGTCCAGCGCGATCGCAAGCCGAATCTCGTCGAGACGAACGATTTCTATCGCACGCACGCGGTCGACTATCATGGCGGAATGCGGTATCCGCACCTCGTGTGCATCGAGGCCGCTACGGATCATCTGGCGGAGGTGTTGCGTTCGCGAGCTTCGCGCGAATGAATTTGATTAACGTCACGAAAGCGCCGCTTTGGGCTCTTAACGATTCAATGGAAGTATTGCCACAAACGACGCGCGCGCTCAGGGGCTGCCAATGGAAATTCTCGATCGCGGCTATCGCTTTCACACCCTCCACAATGAAGACGGCAACGTCGCGCACGTCGACGGTTTCTACGAACGCTTCCAGGAAGAGGCGCCGATCAAGCGCAACCAGGATTTCGAGCTCGAGTTCTACGGCAAGGGCGCCGGCATCAGGCTCGGTGTTATGGCGAAGCCGCGGCGCGCGGAGCCTTCCACGATGGCGACGACACGGCGCGCGCAGGTTTCGCGCGCGGTTGCCAACGTAAGAGCGGCGAGCGCGACCCTCGCGTCGACGTCGCCTACCACCGGCACACCCTCGGGCAGCGGCGCGCCGTCGGTCGTGATGCGCACGATCAATCCGGACTTCCACAGCCCGTTCGACGAGAACTGGTTCGACTGGGGTCTTGAGCCGCCGGACTTTCCGCCGCCGTACCCGCCCGGCGGAGGCGGCGGTGGAGGCACCTATCACTCTGCAGTACGCATCAAGCTGTTGATTTACGGCGGCACCGAGCCGATCCAGACCTGGGAACTGCCCGATGGCGTCAGCGATCGCGTGCGATTTGTCGAGTATGCGCCGGAGGGATTTCCGAGCCCTGACGCACCCGTGCACCGCACCGGCTGGTGGCGGATGGTGGTCACGCCGATCGGTCCCGACCCGGTCGAAATCTACATCACCGCGCATGTCAGGCTCGGCGACATGCCGATCCGCCTCACGCCGCTGAACGTTCGCCTGACCAACCACCTGTTCCGTGTCGGCCTCGAGGCGCTGGTGCCGCAGGCGGTGGTGGACTGGGACACGCTGCACGTCTCGATCGGGCCGGAAATCGCCGAGATGGTGGGGATCGAACCTCTGCTCGTCTCCAAGGACATCAGCCCGGGAAACTCGCACGCCAAGCTGCGTTCACTCAACATCACGACGGTCTCGGGCGACGAACTGAAAGCGATCGCCCAGAAGCGCTTCGAAGAGCGCGTCGGACGCTATCCGCGGCCCGGCGGCTCGCCGGCGAACACGCAAGGCCTGATCAACTTCTTCTTCAAGGATCAGGTGCAGCGGCTTGCACAGGTGCAGCCGGACGATGTCTGCATCCGCATCCAAGCCGCGTTCTCCGACGCCTCCATCTCGGTGTGGGGCTTCGACGTCGCCTCGCTCGACGGCGAGCTCGGCGAACTCATCCTCACCTTCAGCCACCGCTTCGATCGCCTGCTGCCGTTCTCCTTCCTCGACATCAAGCTCTCCACACTCGCTTCCACGCTCTCGATCGCGCTGCCGTTGATCCGGCTGTTCAAGGAAGTGCCGACCGACGTGAACAAAATCATCGAGGACGCCATAATCGGCGGCGGCGCCGTCGACGCACCGGCGCAGCTGATCCTCGACTATATGCGCGCCTTCGTCGCACGCGCCGTCGGCTTCAATGCGACCGTGTTCGATTTCCGTCTGCAGAACAAGGCATGGCACATCCGCAATTCGCTGGATCCTTTCATCCCGCTGCCGGGCGACATCGTGGCCCCGCCGGTCGGCGGCGGCCCGATCGACGGCGGCATCATCACCATGCTCGCGCGTGCGCATACCGATCTTGGCGAGACGCTCGCCGACCTAACCGAGCCAGTCGCGGACACCGAGGTGCTACGCGAGTCAGCGGCAGCGCCGCTTGCCAACGTCGCATCAGTGGCGTCGCCGCCCATCGCCGCGGCTGCCCCACCGCCTCCGGCTCCGCCCCCATCCGCCGTTGCGGCTGCGCACACGCTGCCTCCGGGCTACCTCACGCCGGGCGAAAGGCTCGACCGCCTTGATCGCCACAAGTCGATCGTCGTCGTGATGATGGAGAACCGCTCCTACGATCACATGCTCGGCGACCTCATGAACGCGCGGCCGGGCAATAAGCCGGAATTCCCTTATGACGGCCCGCCGGGCAACTCGAAGAATGCAGGGGTCGCCGGTTTCCGCAGCGTACCGATCGTGCATACCCGCGACATCCGCATCGGCACGCAGATTCCCGTCTCGCCACGGCACAGCTTTAATCCGGTGCAATTCCAGATCGGCGACGGCACCGACGCCGGCCGCGGCACCGGCGACATGCAGGGCTTCGCGCACGATCTCTATCACCGTACCGATTCGCCGCAGCTGGCGATGACGGTGTACGGCGAGGCGGAGCTGCCGGTGCACTACAAGCTGGCGGACGAGTTCATAACCTGCGATCGCTGGTTCGCCGCGCATCCGGGCCCGACCTTCCCGAACCGCTTTGCGACAATCATGGGTTCGATTCCCAATCTCGAAAACTTCGAGAACGAGGATCCACGCATCGGCTACCTGAAGAACCGCAACATCTTCGACGTGCTGACGTCGGCCGGCATCGAATGGAGGGTGTTCGAGAGCGATCTGTCGCTGGTGCGCATGTTCGACAAGTATCGCATCGACGATCGCCACGTCGTGCCGATCGAGGACAAGGACGACGGCCTCGAGGCCACGCTGAAGAAGTTCGGGCCGCTGCCGCGCGTGATGTTCATCGAGCCGAACTTCGCCGACATCCCGCCGCTCAAGACGGCCGATGATGACCATCCGCCCGCGGACCTGAAGAACGGACAGGCCTTCATCTCCCGCGTCTGCGATCTGCTGTGGGACTCGGGTCGTTTTGGCGAAATCCTGCTGGTGATCACCTACGACGAGCACGGCGGCTTCTACGATCACGTGCCGCCGCCGGGGACGCCGAAGGGCGAGCCCGGTTCCTACGCGCCGCTGATCGCGGGCGGGCCCACCTATCTCGGCGTGCGCGTTCCGACCTTCGTCGTCTCGCCTTATGTGAGCTCGGGCCGCGCCGACCGCACGATCTTCGACCACACATCGATCCTAAAGACGATTCTCGTCCACAACCGCGATCGCCTGTCGGTCGACACGCTGCTGAGTTTCGGCGGGCGCGTGAACCAGATGAAGGATCTGAGCGTGCTGCTAGATCTTGCCAGTCCGCGGCCGGCACCCGTACCGTTCGTGCGGCGCGCGCAGGGCGGTGGCGGCACGCGTCCTTTCGACACCGTCGATGGCAACTTCGACAACGTGCTGGACGCCACGCTGACGTCATCAAGCAGCGGTGTTACAGGAACGACAGGTGGACTCACCGCAACAGCCACCGGCCTCACCGCGACGGCGACCGGCGTCACTGGAACGAGCGGAGTGCCGCCCGTCTCCGCCGAGGTCACGCCGGCGACGACCGCGTTCACCCCCACGCCGCGGCCGCCGCCGCTCATTAGCGAACGGACCGTGCCGCCCGGCTTCGGTTCGGGCGAAGATCGCGACTACCACACCGCGCTTTCGAACATCCTGAAGCCGCGCAAGCTTGGCTGAGCGGCGGGGTTATTCTGCGCAGACCGGTGCGCTCCGAGGACTGTCGCGCGGAGCCACCCGACCGGGCCGCCGTTTCCCGTTGCCGGCGCGCGCCCGATCCGCTCGCGTCACTTCGCCTGCCTGCGCGCATGTGCTGCCACGATGCACTTCGAGACCAAATCGATTCACGCGGGCATGCGCATCGACGATGAAACGGGCGCGGTCGTCTTTCGCGACCGCGACTCGTTGCACGACGAAGTGCTGCACGTGCGCAAGCTCGTGGGTATCGTGGCGTTGCCGTTCAACTCCTGGCTCGTGCTGCGCAGCATCCGCACGCTCTCCGCGCGCATGCGCGTGCGCAGCGAGAACGCAATTGCCGTGGCGCGTTTTCTCACCACGCAAAAACGTGGAAGCGGTGTTCTATCCCGCACTGGAATCCCATCCGAATCACGACGTCGCCAAACGAGTAGATCGCGGCGGAGCCATTGGTGCGCGTCTGCGCCGTGGCGTCGACACGCTCCGCGAGGTCATCCAAGCGTGAGCGATCCTGAGGTCGTCGATGTGTACGGGATCGTTCCGCCTGCCGCTCGCGAGCTGACGCGCCGGCGTCGCGCAGCGTCACCGCTAATTCAAAGAGGGCGCGAAGTTCACCGCGGTCGGCGTCGAGGGCGGGTTACTCGTTCTAACCGTCTACGAAACCGCGCCGAACGGCCGCACGTGGCGCCGTAACGCATCGCGCGCGCTCGATGCGGAGGATGTGCACTTCCGCCGCGCTTGCGTGACCTGCTCGCGTCGCTACTCGCGCTCCGATCCGCGCCATGCTAACCCGCCGCACCTCACACCCTCGCCCCGTTCGCGCCCGCGCTCACTTTCAAGTGCCGTCGTGACGCGTTTTCCCGTGGAACACTCATGCCGAAATGCGAAACACTTCACCGTTTTGGTCGCGGGTCTGCGCAAAATTCTGCTCGCGAAATAGGCGACCTTGCGAGTGACTTTGCGAGTCTCCAATTTTCTAAGCGACCCACTGAAAACACGAAAGCCGCCGAAGTGGCGGCTGGTGAGTGCTTTAGATTGGCGGGGCCGACGGGGCTCGAACCCGCGACCTCCGGCGTGACAGGCCGGAGGTCTAAGCCGCGTCTAGCGGTGGAGCCGCGCCGTGCGTGATCTCAGTGCCGGACAGCACGGCGCCGTGCCGCCGGCGTCGTATTCGAACGCAGCTTCATCACTGCCGCGAAGAGGTCGAGGCGCGGCGTCGTGATGCCGTTGCGGCTGTCGACGATCGGACGTCCCGTCGATTCGAGCAGCTCCTCGATGGCGTCGGGCGTCAGCTGTGGATCGATCTGCCGCAGCAGGGCCACGGCCCCGGCTACATGCGGCGCTGAGAATGACGTTCCGCTGGCGTTCGCGATTCCGAACGTCTTGAATGCCGTCGGGACGCCGTAACCTGGCGCGAGGAGATCGAGCTGCGCGGCGGAGTTCGAGAAGCACGTGACACGATCGACTTCCGCGGGCTTGTCGGTGCATCCGAGCAGCGAAGCCGACGCGAGATTCGTGTGATAGACCGCGCCGACGGAAAGTACTCCCCCGATGCAGGCCGGGGGACGTATCCCTTTCGTCGCCGCGTCGTTCCCGCTCGCGGCGACGAGAACAGTCCCGCGAGCGCGCACGCGTGCGAGCGCGTCGGTGAGCGCGGGGTTATCTCCGTCGCACGCGCTGTTCGACAGAAAGCCGATGGCGAAGCTCATGTTGACGGCGTCTATGGGCAGCGGGCTCGCGGCGATCCAATCGAGTGCCGAGATCACTTGCGAAGTCCAGGCGACGTTGCCGGTCCCGTCGGACAAGCGGATCGCGACGATGTTCGCTCCCGGCGCGATGCCACGCGGCGCGATGCCGCCGCTGCCGGCGATGACCCCGGCGACGCCTGTTTCGTGAGGGAGGTCGTCGCGCGCGGAACCGCTGCCGAATTGCTCGGTTGCGCCATTCGGGCAGCATCCCTTGCCGTTCACATAGGCGCAGTAACAGCGCTCCTCGATGATGCGGTCCTTCAGATCCGGATGCGGCGAGACGCCGGTGCCGAGCACCGCGACCGTGCTGCCGGTGCCGTCGTAGCCGAGCGCCTGCACCGCGACGAGGCCGATCAGCTCTCCGTTGAGGCCGGGCCCGCCATTGAGGCCGATCCACGCGCCGTTCGAGATCGCGGTCACGCTGCCGCCGAGGTCGGGCTCGACGGAGAGGACGTCGGGATCATTGCGGAGGCGCTGTAGCTCCGCGTCGTCGACCGTCGCGGCAAACCCCGGAACGACGCGCCACTTCGCATAGATGCGCGCCGCGTTTCGTTGTTCGATCGGCGCGGCTCGCGGTCGATCGAGGAGAACGATGACTCGGTGATCGGCGGCCACAGGCAGCTGGCCGGCAATGAGAAGCAGGGCAAGGAGTGCTCGAGTCATCTGGTTGTCCCCCAATCTCGCGGCGCCCTCACCGCTTCGTCGGTGAGCGTGGCGGGATCGGAGGAGCGTAGCTGGTTTGAAGTGGCCGTGAGCGTCACGACCCGGTAACGAAGCTTTGTTGTCGTGATCCGGGCGAGAGGCGGCTAATCTTTCGCGCCGTGAAACCGCTGGAAACTGCTTTTCGCCACGCCCTTTCGTATCTCGATCTGCTCGATGACGCACCCGTCGGCGCGACTGCCACGCTCGACGAGCTGCGCAAGCGATTCGATGTTCCACTGACGGCGGACGGCGTCGACGGCAATGCGGTCATCGAGGATCTCGTCGCTGCGACGCGCGGCGGAGTCCACGCCTCCTCGGGCGGACGCTTCTTCGCCTGGGTGATCGGCGGCACGTTGCCGGCGGCCATCGCTGCCGATTGGCTGACGTCCGTCTGGGACCAGAACGCCCCGCACTTTTCGACGAGTCCCGCAGCGGCGGTCTGCGAGGAAGTCACCGGCTCATGGTTGAAGGATGTGCTCCGACTCCCGAAAGAGGCGAGCTTCGCGCTCGTCACTGGATCGCAGATGGCGCACATGACTTGTCTCGCCGCGGCGCGTCATGGCCTGCTCGCGCAACGGGGCTGGGAGGTCGAAGAGAAAGGTCTCTTCGGCGCGCCGCCGATCCGCATTCTGTCGAGCGAGCACCGTCACGGATCCATCGACCGTGCGCTCCGCTTCCTCGGCCTCGGCACGTCGCATGTCGAGTTTCTCGATCTCGATCCCGTTGCGCTCGAGCAGGCGCTGCGCGATCGCGATGAACCGGCGATCGTGCTGATGCAGGCGGGAGACATCAACACCGGCGCATTCGACGACTTTGCCACGCTCATCCCGATCGCGAAGCGTTACGGCGCATGGGTGCATGTCGACGGCGCGTTCGGACTCTGGGCGGCGGCGAGCCCGAGGTACGCGCATCTGCTCGAAGGCGCAGATGCCGCGGACTCGTGGGTGACCGACGGCCATAAATGGCTGAACGTCCCGTTCGATTGTGCGTATGCGTTCGTCGCGAATCGCGATGCGCACTACGGCTCGATGTCCCATCGCGCTGCGTATCTCACACACGATGCGGTCGCGCGCGATGCCGGCGACTGGACGCCGGAGTGGTCGCGCCGCGCACGTTCATTCCCAACCTACGCCGCCCTGCGATTCCTCGGAAGGCGGGGGCTCGCCGATCTGATCGAACGCTGTTGCCGTCACGCGTACGACATCGTCACGCGCATCGGCCAGCTGCCCGGCGCGGAAGTGCTCGCGGTTCCAGTCATCAATCAAGGCTTGCTTCGCTTCGGCGATCGCACTGACGACGTCATCGCGGCGATCAACGCCACCGGCGAAGCGTTCTTCAGCGGCACAACGTGGCGGGGCGACCGGGCGATGCGCGTGAGTGTCGTCAGCTGGAAGACAACGAATGAAGATGTCGACCGTGTCGTGAACGCTGTCGCGAATGTGCTCGAGCGTTGAACACCGCCGCATGTCCAACAGAAAGGGATGCGGTCACCGGCGGTCGCGGTGTCGAGACGCGTACAATCGCGGCGAATGTCCCTCCTGAACTTTTTCCGCAAGAAACCCGCGCCGCCCGAGCCCCTTCCTTCCGCGCGCTGCATGATCCTCTCGCGGCTCCAGGAGCCTCCCGATGACGACACGGTGCGCAACGCGTTGCTGCGCTTCCCCGGGGCGTCCGTCCGGAAGGAGAACGGGGCCTGGCTGGTGGCGGGACCGGACGTGCGCGCCGGCGTGCAGTTCATCCCGGGGCCGGTGCCGGACGGCAAGGCGGAGCAGGCCGCGGACACGCCGCTGTGGCCGAACGGCCCTGCCGAGGCGGTCCACCGTTCCCATGTGGCGATGGGGTGCAAGGCGGAGGGAGGCCCGGTCCAGCAGGCGTTCCTCCTGACCGCCATCGCCTCGGCGATGGTCGACGTGTTCGACGGGATCGCGGTCTACTGGCCGGCCGGCGCCGTCACGGTGCCGCGTCAGAAATTCAACGCCATCTTCACCTTCGCCACGCCCACGCAGTTACCGGTCGAGCTGTGGTGCCGGTTCGGGCTCTTTCGCCTCGACGACCAGCACGGCGGCCTACACACGATCGGCATGCGGCAGTTCGGGCGGATGGAGATCGAGATCGAGCGGTCGTCCTGGGGACCGCCGGAGTTGTACGACCTAGCCAGGGACGTGGCCAACTACATCCTCACCTCCGGCACCGAAGTGAAGCACGGCGACACGGTAGGCAAGGACGCCGAGCAGAAGATCGTCGTGCATCACGGCCGCAGCACGTACCTCAACGGCGACGTCTACAAGATCCTCACGCCGTGACCCGCATCCACTCGTGAACTCCCCCTTCCCGTACTTCTCCGCGATCTCCGCCGGCGTCTTGCTGTCCGCGCCGCGCGCGTACCCATGGCTGCCAGTTGAGATTCGGCCGCCTGCGTCTGATCGCTTTCGAAATTCAGGTAACGCATCCCAGTACGAGATGCGCGCGGCTCGGGATCATGTCGCGCGATAATACCGAAGCATGACATTGGCCGATTTGAGAAACGAGGTGCTGCGCCTACGCGGCCTTACTTGGCTTGGCTGCCGTGGTTGGTGCGTCTCATCGGCTCAGGGACAAGTTAGGGCGCACAAGCCACGCCGACTCGAGAAGGTGCATGCAGGACTACTACGCCGCTCGTGCGAAAGAGTACGACAAGATCTACCTGAAACCGGAGCGGCAAACCGATCTGCGGAAGATTGAGCGCTGGCTGCCAGAGGTCCTCTCCGGCAGAACCGTCCTGGAGGTCGCCTGCGGAACCGGATACTGGACACAGTTCATCGCACCAAGTAGCGCCTCCGTCGTCGCAGTAGATTCGTCACTCGAGACACTTCGCGTTGCCCAAACACGTGTACTGCAAGACAAGGTTCACTTGCTCGCCGGCGATGCGTTCAGCCTCCCGGTTCCGTCAGCGAGGTTCGATGCTGGGTTCGCCGGATTCTGGTGGTCACACGTCCCGCGATCCCGCATCACTGAGTTCTTGCGCGGCTTCCACGCCGCCCTCATTCCAGGTTCAAAGTGTGTCCTCCTCGACAATCGCTTTGTTCCGGGCAGTAGCACCCCAATCTCAGAACGCGACGCCGAGAGCAACACGTATCAGTCACGCCGGCTGTCAAACGGTACGGTTCATCGCGTTCTCAAGAACTTTCCGTCCCGCGATGATCTCTTCAGTACAGTCGCTGGTCTGGCACAAGAGGTGCGCTATCACGAGTGGCGTTACTACTGGGCTCTGGAGTACACCAGTGCGCCCTGACTCGGCCGCTGCACCCGACGTCGTGCCGTTCGCTGTCATGCTCGACGTATCATTGCCCAGCCTCGCCCCTGCCGTGTGAAGCACGCCGCGGGTGAGCGGCAAAACATTAGACGGTGGAAGAAGGACCTTGAGATGGCTGGCGGCAGGTCGTTGATCACGGGAATTGATGCGAAGCGATACTTCTCGCTTCATGAAGACCTGATCGAGTTCGATCGCCTCTTTTCGACGGAGACGAGTGACCGGTCGCTAGCAATCGTCGGCGCGGCATTTGTCGATACGCTGATGGAGCACATCCTCCGCAACTTTCTCGTCGCCGATGAGAAGGAGGTCGCGAGACTACTGAAACCCGATCAAGCTCTCGGCACTTTCGGTACCCGTGCGGCGCTGATCTACTGTCTGGGTCTTGTGGGGAAAATTATCAGGAACGACCTTGGTTGCGCATGAGGGATCGATGCATTCGGCGTCGGGATCGGTGGCTAGCCGTCGAGCATCACGGATAGACCTCCAGTTCATTGACGCGCACGTACCCGGCCTGGTGACTCGGTCCCGATCGGCCCCATACGCGCAGTCGCGTCGTGGTGATCGGTGTCGGGAGGACGTGTGTCACGTGAGCGTTGGTGTTGCCGTTGACCACGACGGCATTGACCCACGCCGATCCGTTCCAATACTGAAGATCGTAATCGCGAGCCTCGTAGCCGGCGGTCGTGAACAGCTCGATTCGCCGTGCGGTGACGGGCGTGCTCCAGGTCAGCTCCACCCACGGCGTTCCCGGCTGATAGCCGGCATTGGTCCAACTGAAGAATCCGCCCAGGGCGGTGCTCCGGTTTCCGTCGTTGACTCTTCCCGGCGAATAGCAATGTTCCCCCGTCCCCTGACAGAAAGTCGATGAGGCGGAGACGCCCGCCGAGAGCGCAAGGTTCGTATTCGGCGGCGGAACAGCCAGACTCTCGCTACGCTCCCACAATTGCAGGAAGGTCTCGGCGGAGCGGTTCAGGTGATCGGTGTACTGCTGCGGCACGCCGACGGCGCTGAGGTCGGCCATCAGCGCCGGGAGCAGGCCGACATGGGCGAGCCCCTTCTTGTGAAACTCGTTCGGTCCGCCGGCGGCATCGATCAGCGCCCGGTCGGCGGAGCACCAGTAGCGTCCCTTCATCTGTTCGATGAAGCCGTTCAGATCGGCGCCGAACCCGACGTCCAGCCCATTGTCGACGGCGTACATCAATGACTGTGCGAATGAGCGCACCGAGCCGGGGCAGGTGTTCGGAACCGCGGTGCCGTAGGTGGATGCCGGCTCCCATCCAGTACGAAGCCCGATCATGCCGCCGGTGTTCGTGATGAAGGGGATCTCCTCGGCCTTGAGGTATTTCTCGTGTTTGTCGGGACCGGGGATGGTGTTCCACATGTGCGTGTGGGAGTAAAGGATCGGGTAGCCGCGGGCAATGGCAAGGTTGTACGTGTCGCCGAAGGCACGGCGGGAGAGGTGGGCGACGTCGAGGATCATGCCGCGATCCATCATCGCCCCGGCCAGCGCCGCTCCCTCGAAGCTGAGGCCGCGGACGTTCAGGCTCTGGTCCCCGTCGCAGCCCGCTGGGTTGCCGGAGGCGTCGCGGCAGACGATGTCGTTGACCGGCGTCTGGATGCTGGTGAAGGTTTCGACGAGATCGGCGGTGCTCATCAGCTTCGGAATCGGCGCCGCTCCGGCGAATCGATTGTCGGCGTGGTGGGCGATCTGCACGGATCGGATGCCGAGGGCACGCCACTCGTCGAGCTGCGCCAGCGGGTCTCCGGTCGGATAGAGCTTGGTGATCTCGACCGAGAGCACGATGGCGAGCTTGCCGCTGGCGATGAGCGCGCGCGCCTGCGCCGGAGTCTCCGCGATGCCGACCCAGTTGCTGTAGGTGTTTGCAAAGCGACGGGCGTGAAGAGCCTGCCTGGAGACGGACGACATCTCGTCGCACCAGAACCGCCGCCGGTTCGGCGGAGTGACTTCGCACAGTAGGCTTGATTCCGCGAGCGAGACCACGAGAATGCGCAAGCCCCCCTGATGCGCCTGTTGCAGCCAGCCCTGCCACATCTGCTGATGGGCCATCGAAAAGTAATTCGGCCAGTGCTCGAAGTGCGGCTGCGGACAGGTCCCGGGAATCGTGATGCCGAAGATGCGGCGGCATCGGCGAGGGTCATAGCCGTTCCGCTGTCCGAGATGCCACCCGGTGTCGAGCCCGATGAATTCCGAGGCGATCGGGATGATCGTCGCCCCATGGCTCTTCGTCAGAAAGTTCCCGTCGCACCGCACGACCGCGGGATTGATGTTCCCCTCGGCTCGTCCCCAGAACCAGCTTCCTCCGAAGCTGTCCTCGGCCATGAGATGCGAGTGCAGATCGACGAAGCCCTGAACGGGCTGCGCCAGGGCGGTGGGGGAGAGCAGGATCAGTGCGACGAGCGCGAGCGTGCCGGCTTTCATGGCCTTGCTCCCGGCAGCGCCACGGCCACGGGGCCGTTCTCGAAGACCAGCGCGTCGACCTGCTTGTCGGCGAGACGCACTCGGCGGGCCATCATTCCGTACCCGTCCGCGATGTAGAGAACACTCGGCGGGTCGTCAGGCTTGAGATCGAGGGCCAGGCCGTGGATCGGCGGCACCGGATCTTCCGGCTCCTCGGAAGCTCCCACCTCCAGGATCGAGCGGCGGGCGCGGAGAGGCAACGGCTCGGGCTCCCCGGGCACGAGGATCTCGGTCGCATCGGACTCGCCCCCATAGTCCTCCGTGACCTTCACGACGCTGCCGTCGACGACGGCATACGCGGTCCTGACCTTGCCGTCGTCGAGGATGATCGCGTACGGCTCCTCGAACTCGCTCTGCAGTGTCCCCAACTCGCCGGTCGCGGGATTCCAGCGCTGCACCGCGCCGTCGCCGCCGCTGTTGGTCCAAACCAGAACACCGGCGATCGGATCGAGTGCCAGACCGTAAGGAGCGTCGAGGCCGGCGACGACGTTCTCGATCGCGGAGCCGTCGGGATTCGATCGCCGAATCGCGCCGGCAGTCGCATCGGCCCAGTAGCGCTTGTTCTTGATCGTCACCGATCGTCCGGGATACTGAGCCAGGAGCGATCCATCCGAAACGAGTGTCGCGGCGAGCAGTGCACCAGTCAGAAAACAAAATCTGCCAATCCGCATGATCCTCTCCTCTTCCAGTCATCCCCCAGGATCATGCACTTCGATGACCAGGTCATCGACCGGTGGGAACTGCGGCAAGACGCCCGCTCACTTGCTCCGCGCTCCGATCGGCGCCATGCTGAACCGCCGAACTTCACGCCCTCGCCCCGGTCGCGCCCGCGCTCTGCGCTCGCTTTTAAGTGCGCTTGTGACACGTTTTTTCCGTGGAACATCAACGCCAAAACCGGAAACAAAGCATCGTTTTGGTCGCGGCTCAGTGCAGATTTTCGGCTCTCGAAAATCGCGACCTTGCGAGGCTACAACTTTCTAAGCAACCCGCTGAAAACGCGAAACGCCGCGAAGTCGCGGCGCATGAGAGCTTTAGATTGGCGGGGCCGACGGGGCTCGAACCCGCGACCTCCGGCGTGACAGGGCGGAGGTCGAAGGTAAATAGCGAGCAAACCGTCTACGGGCCGTGGGATAACTCACTGAAACCGAGGGAGTTACGGGCCAAAACACGAACCTTGCGACTCGAAAAATCGCTTGTAAGTACTCGCGCTTCTCGCGTGGAACGTCATCGGGAGGCGTGGAACATTCGTCGAGACACGTCGCGGCTTGCGACTCACCGAGCGCCCGCAGGCGTTGCAGCGCGCCGCTGCCGTTCGCGATCAAATTGTCCATGGGGATTAGGGCATTCTTGATAACACGCGGGCTCACGCGATCGAAGGCCTGTACGGCCGCGCGCCGACGAGCGGCGCGTCCTCGACGATCACGTCCGCAGCCTTCTCGCTGATCATGTAGATCGGCGTGACGATGAAGAAGCCGGGGATGCGCGGGAACACCGAGGCGTCGACGATGCGCAGGCCCTTCGTGCCGATGACCCGGAACCGGCTGTCGACCACTGCGTTGCGATCGTCTTCGCGTCCCATCGGGCAGCTGCAGGAGGCGTGATGTCCCCAGGCGTGTTTCCGGATCCATTCGCGCAGACCATCGTCATCAACCTCGGGGCCGGGCATCAGCTCGCGCTCGATTCCGCGGTTGCGCGCGTTGATCTCGCGCACGAATTTCATGCCCTGAACCACGGCGTCGAGATCTTCGCCCTTCGCGTCCGTGCCTTCTTCGAAGTAGTGAAAGCGGACGTCCGGCGTGTCGAGAGGATTGGCGCTTCGCAATCGCACCGTGCCGGCCCTGTTGTTCGTATGCGCCTTCAGAATCGCCCAGGTCAGGCGGTTCTTGTGCTTGGTTACCTTGGGCGCATATCCGGGAAAGTAGCCGTGGAAATCGCCGGGGATCGCGAAAATGAAGAGATCGGGGTCCTCTTTCGACGGATCCGATTTCAGGATCATCGCCGCCAGGGCGCCGTTCGACGTGTAGAGCCCGCGCCCGCGCAGCCACTCCGTGAAGCACGCGTCCTCGGGGAACGCCTTGAACGTCGCGTCCTTCATCATCGAGAACTCGCGGGTCATCTCCGCGACGACGCCAACCTCGTAGCGATCCTGGAGATTGCTGCCAACGCCGGACAGTTCGTGCACGCACTCGATGTCGATCTCCTTCGACTGCAGATGCTCCCTGGGACCGATGCCGGAAAGCATCAGCAGCTGCGGCGTATTGAACGCACCGCCGGCGAGGATCACCTCGCCGCTGCAGCGATACGTTTTCTTCTCGTAGGACGGTGTGGCGGCGGCTTTCGGATCGGCGCGGTAGAGATTCCGGCCTTCCAGACAGTCCACGCCGACCGCGCGCTTGTTCCCGTCGAGGATGACCCGCGTGACCAGAGTGCTCATCCGGATGGTGAGGCGCCGCGGATACTTCATCTGCACGGCGCGAAGGAACTCGCGCGGACCGGTTCGTTTCCCATCCTCGGTGGAGTGCGGAATGGTGGTCGTCAGCCCCTCGAATGCCGCGCGATTGCGCCGGTCGTTCGGATCGTCGTGGGTCGTGCGGAATTTGCGGATGCGCCAGATCAGACCGCGGCGCCGGAAATGCCGCGCGCCCCAGCGCGCCACCGAAACCATGGTCTTGCGCACGTGCCAGTCGCCGATGGCGATGCGTGGGTCGACCTTGCTGGTGGTGAGCCAGCCCGCGTATCCGTGGCCGCTCGGATCGTTCTCGCCGGGCTTCGGCGGCCGGTGATAGCTGCAGCGCTCGACGCGCTGGAAGTACTTCCACATCTCGTCGGCGCGCCACGAGTTGTCGCCGGTGAGTTCGGCGATCGCGTTCCAGTCGCTGTCGTGCGGCACGACCGTGATCATCGCGTTGTGCGCGGTGCAGCCGCCGAGCGTGCCGGCGCGGGGATAGAGCACGCCGCCTTGCTTCTCCCGATACTTCGGGTCGCGGTCCTCGTCCTTGTCGTAGTGATGGACGAAGAAGTTCCACGCCATGTCCGCGTCTTCGGAAGCATGAGGGTGGAAGCAGGGGACCTGATAGTTGTACGACTCCGGACTCCCGCCTGCCTCGATGAGGAGCACGCGGAAACCGCGCATGGTGAGGTTCGCCGCGAGCGGACCGCCGCCGGCGCCCGAGCCGACGACGATGTAGTCGTAGGGTTCATCCATGTGCAGAGTATGCTCCTCCAATGACCACCGCCGTCCAACGCTTCCGCCAACTGCACCAGTCCGGATGCTTCGTCATGCCGAACCCGTGGGATGCCGGCAGCGCGCGCCTGCTCGAGAGCATGGGATTCCCCGCGCTCGCAACCACCAGCGCGGGCTTCGCGTGGACTCTGGGCCGCGCCGACAATCACGTCACGCTCGACGAAGCGCTCGCGCATTTTCGTGCGATCAGCGCGGCCGTGAGCGTGCCGGTCAATGGAGACTTCGAAGGCGCGTTCGCCGTCGATGCCGATGCCGTCGGCGCAAATGTCCGCGCCGCGGTGGCGACGGGAATCGCGGGGGTGTCGGTCGAAGACTCGACCGTGAACGGGGCGGCTCCTCTCTTCGACTTCGAGCTCTCGGTCGAGCGCATCCGCGCCGCGCGCCACGCGATCGACGACAGCGGAACGGGCGTCGTGCTCACGGCTCGATGCGAGACCTATCTGGTCGGGCTGCCCGATCTCGGTGAAGCGATTCGCCGTCTGACCGCGTACGCCGCGGCGGGCGCCGACTGTCTCTACGCGCCGCGCGTCGACAAACCCGGCGACATCAAGGCGATCGTCGACGCGGTCGCACCGAAGCCGGTGAACGTCCTCGTCGGCAGCGATTTCACGACCGTTGAGGAGTTGCGCGCGCTCGGCGTGCGCCGGATCAGCGTGGGCGGCGCACTCGCGCGCGCGGCATGGGCCGGATTTCTCGAAGCGGCACGCGAGATCGCCCACAAAGGCACGTTCGGCGCCCTCGGCCGGGCCGTGCCCTTCGCGGAGCTCAACGACTCGTTTCGCTGATCGTCGTAGGCCTTGCATTCCGCGCCATCGCGTCGTATGAGGTCGGCATGACCACCGCTGAAACGACAACGCCCATGACCGCGGAAGAAATCATCGCCCTGACCAAGCGCCACACCATCTTCTCCTGGTCCGCGCAGGGAGCGTGAACCCGATCGCCATGGTGGTGCGAGGCGAGGGCATCTACTTCTGGGATGCGGACGGCAAGCGCTACATCGACATGAACTCGCAGCTCATGTGCGTGAACATCGGCCACGGCGACCGGCGCGTCAAGCCGCGGCGCTGCTCTTCTTCGAAGTCTGGCTCGGCATCCGCTTCCTCGGCCGCCAGTTCGAGAAGATCGATGTGACCAATGAACTGGATGCGGTCGCGTTGTGACGCGGCTCGCTGAGGCCCACCAGGCCCGGAGCAGCACCCGCGACCTCCGGCGTGACAGGCCGGAGGGCTATCGAACCGGCTGAAATCGGCCGCTCAGCGGGCGTATCGGGTTGCGTTGCAGACCGTACTTGATCCATCCGCTCTGACTATGAGGTTCGCGGCGGACCATCAGGTGCGTCGGGCCGCTCGTTCGCGCGCAGCCAGACCTCCAGTGCGAGCGCCTTCAGCATCGGCATCAGGTCCCAGCCGGCCCGACCGAAACGAGCTCGGCGCAGCGTTTCGACGAACGCGGCTTCGTCCACCACGCCGCGCGCCGCCAGCCGGCTGCGATCGAGCAGCGGCGCGAGCTCGCCCCAGCACTCGCTCACGGCCCTCAGCATCGTGGCGTTCGGGCCGCGCTTGTCATGGCGCTCGAAGATGCGCGCGGGGAGATCCCCGCGCAAGGCGCGCCGATGCAGCGAGCGCGTCATCTGCGGGCGCAGGAACTGGTCGATGGGCACGTTCAGGCAGAAGTCCACCACCCGCCGGTCGAGCAGCGGATAGGCCTGCTCGAAGGGCCGCGAGCCGGTGTCGTACAGCCATGCCAGCGCGCCGATGCCGGCCTGGACCGCGCACACCTGGCGCCGCCGTCCGGGGGCCAGACGCCGTGGCGTATCGACCCGCGCCGCCACGCGCGCGCGCAGGTCGACGCGGGCGACGAAGCCGGCCTCGAGCCAGCCGGGCAACGGGGGCGCCCACAGGCGCGTGCGCGCTGCGTACGGCAGCAAGGGCAGCACGCTGCCGCGCCACAGCAGCTTCGGCCACGTCTGGCGCGGGTAGGCGGCGCGCGAGGCGGCGCGCCAGCGCAGCAGCGACGAGACATAGGCGCCCAGCCGTAGCGCGCTCAAGTGCTCGGCAGGCTCGACCGCGACGTCCTGTTCGCTGCGCATGAGGTGGTCGCCGCCGAAGCCGCTCAGCACGCGCTGCGCTCCGTGCCGCGCCAGCGCGGCGCGCACGCAAGCCTGGCGCGCGCGCCACATCTGGAACAGCGAAGGGGCCTCGAACTCCAGTTCGCCGAAGCCTGCGCCCAGCGGCGCCTGAGCCTCGTGGATGTGGATGGCGGGCCTGCCCGTGTGCGCTTCGACCACCTGCATGAAGTCGCTCTCGTCGTCGCCGGCCGCGCGCTCGTATACGTGCGAGAGCGTGACCAGCTCCGGCGCCTCGGCTCGTCCGTCGCGCAGCAGGCGATCGGCCAGAACGACGATCGACGACGAGTCGAGGCCGCCGCTGAGGTCGGCGGCGACGGCGCGCCGGCCGCGCAGGCGGCAACGCACGGCTTCGACCAGGAGCTCGCGTAGACGCTCCTCGTGCTCCCGATCGTCACGCAGGCACAGCGGCTCGCCGGGCTCGGGGTACCAGAAGCCCACGGTGCGGGTGACGCCTGGCTCCACGACGAGCGCGTGGCCGGGCGCGACCGCCCGCACCTCCCGCCAGGGAGTGCTCTCGGGCTCGCAGGCGAAGACGAGAAAGCCACCCAGCCAGCGCTCGTCGACCGCGCGCGAGACGCCGGCCGCGCGTTGCACGGCGAGCAGCGACGAGCCCCACAGAAGCCCACCGTCGGCGTGCGCGTAGAACAGCGGCCGGGTGCCCAGGCCATCGCGCGCCAGCACCAATCGCTGCGTGCCCGCGTCCCACACGGCCAACGCGAAGTCCCCCACCAGGCGCGCGAGGGCGTCCAGGCCCCAGCGCTCCCAGGCAGCGAGCACGCAGGCCAGGTCGCCCGTCTCCCGGATGTCGCCGCCGCACGCGAGCCGGAGCTCGTCGCCGTTGTCCAGGCGCCCGTCCCAGGCCGCAAGCAGCGGCCCGCGGCGCGCGATCCCGGGGCCGACGCCGTCGTCGCCGTCGATGCCGAGCGGCACGTGGACCAGGCGCACAGCTCCGTGGTGTGCGTAGGCCGGCTGTCCCAGGCCGCAACGCCCCAGGCCGTGCGTGAGCAGGGCCAGCCGCCTGGAGGCGTCCGCTGGGTCGTCGAGCAGGACGCCGCCGGCACCCGCCACGTCAGCAGCGTTCCAGCGCGAGGTAGGTGTTGCGTACAGCCTGGCTGTCGTTCAGCACGCGTCCGCCGAGCTCGACCCAGGCATGGGCGACGAACGGGCGCGGCTGCACGCCGATGACCATCTCGACCGGCCAGCCCAGCAAGCGCAGCAGCACCAGCGCCGCCGCCGAGCGCTCGAGGCACTTGGCACGTCCCGGTTGCAACTCGGCCGCGCGGTTGACGGTCGCGGCCAGGGTCCGCGCGGCGGCCAGGTCGCAGCGGCGCGAGGGCCGCGGCAGCCGATGCAGCAGGGCCTGCATCCGCGCGAAGCCCAGCAGGCGGCCGGCACGCTCGACACAGAAGACCAGGCACCAGGCCGCGGGGAGCCATAGACGTGACGGCGTCACGTGATCCTTCTCTTCAGCCGCGTCGGCGGGCGGCGCCACGGTCGGGCCGTCCGCGTCGCCCGAATCGCCTCGCGACGCGGCCGGGGAGCCAGCGTCGGCCAACAGACCGGCCGTGCGCGCTTGTGCCAGGAAGGCCTCGGAGTCCCGGCGCAGGCGCTCGACGGGCTGACCGCAGTCGAGCGCCAATCGCTGCAGCACCTCGTCGAGGGCCGCGCCAGCGAGCAACGCGCGCCAGAGCGTCGCGCCCACGGCGTTCAGGGCGATGTAGCGGCCGGAGCGCAGGTCGAGGAGCACGCCGATCCCGTCGGCGAACGCGGCGCGCACGTGAGCGGCAGGGCGCAAGGCTGTCGAGTCCATCAGACTCCTCCCTGCCCGCCCCGCGCGGGCAGGCAGCGACCTCAGGCCCGCCTGATCACCTCCGGAGCGGGCGCGGTATTTCGCCAGGCCTACTGCATCTCACCGTACGCATACGTGCAGATGTCCAACCAGATCCAACTGTCGCCCCCCAACGTGATCTCGCCCGCGTCACCCAGGTCCATCAGCTCAGGCGCTTCGTATTGGTCGGTCATGGCTCATCTCCTCGTTGAGTTGGACGACGTGAATTACGGCGAACTCTACGGAACTATGGACGGACACTATTTGAGGATCTGGCCCTTGTCAAATGGTTTGAGGGGACGACGGCGGAGGTGCGGTAGCGCTGATCACGCCAGAGGCAGCGTCACCGCGAACGTTGCCCCCCGCCCTTCGCCCTCGCTCTCCGCGCGCACGCTGCCGCCGTGCAGCTCGGCCAGGTACTTGACGATGGCCAGGCCGAGGCCGAGGCCGCCGTGGGTGCGCGTGCTGGTGCTGTCGGCCTGGCGGAAGGGCTCGAACACGTGGGGGAGGAACTCGGGGGTGATGCCGCGGCCGCGGTCGCGGACCACGATCGAGACCTCGTGGCCGCTGCGCTCGGCGTCGACGGACACCACGCCGCCGGCAGGGGAGAACTTGATCGCGTTCGAGAGCAGGTTCCAGACGATCTGCTGCAGGCGTGTAGCGTCGCCGTGGATCACCGACCGCTCCGCGGGCTCGCGGACCTCGATGGCGATGGCGCGGGCCTGGGCGGCGAGCTGCAGCGTCTGCACGGCGCCGGCGACGGCCGCGCCGACGTCGACCACCTCGCGCTGCAGGGTGAGCTTGCCGGTGACGACGCGCGAGAGATCGAGCAGGTCGTCGATCAGATCGGCCTGCGTCTTCGCACTGCGCTCGATGGTCTCCACGGCCGTGCGCATCGTTTCCGGACTGAGCCCGCCCATGGCCAGCATGCGCGCCCAGCCGAAGATCGCCGTGAGCGGCGTGCGCAGCTCGTGCGACAGCGTGGCCAGGAACTCGTCCTTGGTCCGGTTCGCGGTCTGGGCGGCCTGATAGAGGCGCGCGTTCTCGACCGCAATCGCAGCCCGGCGCGCGAGCTCCTTCGCCAGATGGCGGTCGGCGGACGAGAACGGTCGTCCCTCCGCGGCGGCGAGGTGAAGCACGCCCACCACGCGGTCGGCGACCTGCATCGGCACGATCATCGTGCGCTCGCCGTCGTTCGTCTCTTGCGGTGTGCCGCTCTCGCTGGCGCGCTCGGGCGAGCCGTCGTCGCGGACGAGATCGACCGCGCACCAGTCGGCCAACCGCGGCACGGCCAGCGCCGTCAGATCGCGGACGCGGCTCTGGCAGTCGAGCGACTGGTGGAGCATCGTCGCGGCCTCGAGCAGGAAGGCGTTGTCGTCCTCGAGGCGCTTGCGGTCGCTGATGTCGCGGGTGAAGCAGCGCGTGTGCACCAGCTCGCCGTTGCGGAACAGCGCATTCGTGCTGATGAGGACGTGCCGGATGGAGCCGTCCTTGGCCACGAGGCGGGCCTCGACGCTGTGCAGCTCCTCGTTCGCTTGCAGCCGCCGCATGATGTCCGCGATGACGTCCTGGTCGGCGTGAAAGTCGGCGATGTGCCGGCCGAGGTACTCCTCGCGGGTGTAGCCGAGGAGCTTCAGCTCGGCGTCGTTGGCGTAGAGGATCGTGCCGTCGGCGCCGACCCAGTGCAGGGCCACCACGGCGTTGTCGAAGAAGTCGCGCAGGTCCTCTTCCGCGGCCCGGCGGGCCTCCAGGGCCTCGCGCAGCGCGCGCTCGAGCTCCTTCCGATGCTCGATCTCGTGCTCGAGGGCGAAGGCGCGCTGCTGGAGGCGGGTGATCTCCGCGGAGCGCGCGTCGTCGTCGGCGGCGCTGACATAGCGCTCGGTCGGCGTGCTCCGCGTGTGCGTGTGACAGATCGCGTCGAACAGCGGCCCATCCGACACCTGGGAGAAGTTCCCCATCCCGTAGGCGCAGAGGAGGGTGAAGGGGTAAAACTCCGCCAGGTCGTTCCAGAGCTCCTCGAGCCGGAGCGCGCCCTGGCGGTTTCCGTCGCGCCAGAGGAGGTCCACCATCTCGCCGTAGGCGCGCACCCGTCCGCCATGGCGCGGCTCCAGGATGGCGCCGATGGTCGAGCGGAAGGTGTCCCCGTCCGGCGTCGCGCCGCGCATGAACGACTCCAGGGTCTGCCTCGCGTCGAGGAACAGCACCTCGGCCGCCCCCAGGTCGAATCCCCGCGCCCGCAGCGCCTCGGCGAACCCGTTCTGATGCTCCGCCGTGGCGATCACGACCGCCGGCTCGCCGGCATCCAGTCCCTTGCTCAAAAAGTCCGCGACCGTCTCGTACAGGAACTCTTCACGCTCGTAGAACTGCACGGCGTGCAAGGGCGGTCGCCCGGATGGGATCTCGATATTCGTGCTCATGGAACGTTTCGCGCAGGAAATCGGGAAAAGCCCTGCAAATTCGCGGCCACGGCCAGCCGCGCATCCGATTTGCAGCGCTCTCGACGCGGCGGAGAGGAAGGTCCCCCGGGTCTGGCGGCCTTCACCAGGAGCATGCCCGCCTGATCTTCCGGCCCCCTGGCCGGCTGCGGTTTCGTCCGCGCAGGCATATCTTTCGCTTCTGAGGGCCGCAGCGTATGCCTGCACGAGTCCTGATCGTCGAAGACGACGCCATGATCCGCCGCCTGCTGGTGAAAACGCTCGAGCGGGAGGCGCTGCAAGTCGACGCCGCCGCAGACGGCCTGGAGGCGCTGGAGATCCTCCGCTCGCGGTCCCACGGCGTGGTCATCCTGGACCTCATGCTCCCCGGCCTGAGCGGCTACGAGCTCCTGGAGGCCTGCGCCGGGACGCTGGGTCCGCCGCTCCCGTCGTTCATCATCATCACCGCCTTCGATGCCGCGTCGCGCCGCGAGCTCGATCCGCAGCTGGTGACGGCGGTGATCCCCAAGCCCTTCGACGTTCTGATGGTGGCCGAGATCGTCAGCGCGTCTGCGCGCGCATGGCCGGCTGCACGCCCTGCAGCCCAGCCCGGCGAGATGACCGTACCGATCGTCCCTCTCGATCAGCCGCCGCCGGAAACGGTCTGCTGACCGACCAGCCCCTCGACGATGATCGCCAGCTCTTCCACGTCGAACGGCTTCCGCACCACCGCCTTGACCACCGTCGGATCGAAGGACCCGCTGGTGGCGATGCCCGCCGCGGTGCAGACGATCACCGGCGTCGACGACGACTGCTCCTTGAGAAACGCCAGCACGTCATGCCCGCCGACCTCCGGCATCATCAGGTCGAGCAGGATCACCGCATACTCGTGCTGGCCGAGGAGATCCAGGGCCTGCTTGCCGTTCGCGGCGACCTCGGAGGCGTAGCCGAAGCGGCTCATGATCGCGCGCAAGAGCATCTGCGTCGGCTCGTCGTCCTCGACGATGAGGATGGGAAGGGTGCCCATGAGGAGATGTGGCGTGCGAGGGCTGCGCCAGCGAACGGCCGTGCCCGGAAGCTGCAAGCTCTGTCCGCTGATGCGTGCGTGCGCGACGGCGATGGCGGTGCTGATGCTCCTCGGCTGCGATCGCGGCGGCGGCGAGAAATCTGCGCCTGCCACCACCACCATGGTGGCGGAGCCGGCGGCGACGGACACCGCTGCGGCCATGGCCGAGTGCGCGCGCAGAGTCGCCGCGCAGAAAGAGGCCCTGGCCGGCGACCGCCTCGCCGAGACCGAGACGTTCGCGCGTCATCCGGCGGTGGAGTCGCTCAGCGGGCCTCCCGCCGCCGTCGACATCCGCAGCAATCGCTACGCGCGCGAGTTTCGGACCCGCCTGCGCCAGGAGCTCGCCGAGCACGGCGTCAACTTCGCCGGCGCGTACTCGCTCGTGAGCGTCGGCATGACCGGCGTGGGCGACAACTGGTACATCGTCGACCGCCGCAACGGCAAGGTGACCCTCTTCCCGTATTACGCCGCCTTCCTCGACTTTCGGAAGGACAGCAATCTGATCGTGATGAATCCGCGGGTCTCGATCGAGCAGCTGCTCCGCGAGCAGGACGTCGACTGCTACTTCCTCAACCAGCAGGAGGTCACGTCCCTGCGCTCGTTCTACTTCCTCTGGAAGGACGGCCGCCTCGAGCTCCTCGGGCCGAAAGACATCGTCCCGCCGCGGCATCGCTTCTGGGACGAATACCTCGGGCCCGGCTAGCGGCCGCCCGTGTCCTCGCCGAAGCAGAGGATCAGTCCATTGCAGTCGCGCACCACCAGCTCGCGCTGCTCGTACACGCGCGTCTCCGGTCCGTCCAGAATGTCCGCGCCGGTCCCACGCAGCTCGGCGGCCAGCGTGTCCACGCCCTTCACGCGGAGATAGGCGTCATACGCGCCCGGCGCGCGGCCGGTGCGCACCTCCGATCCACGCGCCTGGTTGAAGAACACCTCGACGCGGTCGCGCCCCACGATCCCGAACACCGGCGGCGTGCCGAAGTAGCCGGCGATGGTGAAGCCGAGGACGTCGCGGTAGTACTCGGCGGTCTGCACCACGTCGGGGACGGTGAACTGCGGGACGGCGGCATCGAAGCGGATCATTTCGCGACATTCCCCGGTGGAAATCCGAAGCTCATGCGGATCGCAGAGTACTCCGGATCGGTCGAGCCGTCGCGGCGCCGGATCGTCAGCGGCGGCTCGACCAGGGGCTGATACGACGGCGGGATGTCCTCCGCGCGCGAGGCGGCGAAGAGCGTGACCAGCGGCGGATCGCCCTCGCGAAAGACCACGTCGCGGCGGCGGATGAGCGTGAGCCGGGCGTCGCTCAGGGCGCCGAGGGCGCGGTCGAGCTGCGCGGTGGGGAAGACGAACGCGAAGAGTCCGCCCGGCGCGAGGATGCGCGCGGCGGCGCGCGCGTAGTCGAGCACCGAGCCGCGGACCTCGATCCGCGCCGGCACGGCCTGCGGGTGCTCCGCCTCCATCGCCGTGCCCGGCGGCCAGTACGGCGGCGAGCCGGTGACGAGGTCGAACGGCGCCTCGCCGCCGAGCAGCGACGCATCGCGCAGATCGCCGTGGTACAGCGTGAAGCGCGACTCGAGACCGTTGTAGCGCACGCTCTTCCGCGCCAGCCGGATCGAGATCTCCTGCGCCTCCACCGTGCAGAACGTCGCCCCGGGAAGCCGCCACGCACACACCAGCGCCACCGACCCGATCCCGGACCCGAGGTCCGCCGCGCGCTCCACGCGCGGGGCGTGGGACGTGCCATACCACGCCGTCAGCACGTCGTCGGTCGAGTAGCGATGCCCCTTCGCGTACTGGAAGATGCGGAAGCTGCCGGAGATGAGCTCGAGCGTCTCGCCATCCTCGACCTCCACCCCGCCGGGCGGGAGGGGGCCGGGGCGGCGCCAGCCGCGGTACTCAGAGGGTTGGTCCGCCATCCTTGAGCTCGAGTGCCACGGCGAGGGCGCGATTCAATGCAGCCAGTTTCTCCGGCGAGAGACTTCCTACGTAGTCCGTCAGCGATGTCTTCGGGAGACTCACCAGTTCGTCGCAGTGCACTGCGCTGTCATGCTTGAGCCCCTCGTCAATACCGACGTCAACCTGGGACGACAAGCCGTGACGAATGGAGTAAACAGGTGCACAGATGACCGACGAGAACCGCGAGTCGATGACCGCCTGCCGACTCACGACCACGAAGACGCGTGACCTCCTCGGGTCCGCAGAAGAAGGATGACGAACGCGATACAACTCGCCGCGTTTCACGAAATGACCTGATACTCGAGGACGTCTTCCGCTTCGCGATTGAGCTCATCGGCCACTTCGTTGATGCGAGCGACTTCGTCTTCCGTGGCGGTTTCGGAAGATTCGCGAAGAAGACGTCGAACCGCTTCGGTCACGAACGCGGTGCGGTCATTCGCGACATCATCAATCTGTGCGACCAGATCGTCGGGCAGGCTCACCTGAACGCTCATGCTGTAAGAGTAAGCCACCCTTCGCCCCTGTGGTAAGGTCGAACGATGGTTGCCGCCGTCGTGACCCTGTCGATCGATCCGGCACAGGCCCCCGCCGCGGCGGCTGCATTCACCAACGACATCCTCCCCCGCATCCGCGCCGCGGCCGGCCTCGTCGCCGGCTACTGGGTGGATCCGGTCGACCGGAAGGGTCTGGCCTTCGTCGTCTTCGACACGGAGGAGCACGCGCGCCAGGCCACGCCGCCGCGGATGAGCTGGGACGGGCCCGGGGTCACGATCGAGGGCGTCGACTTCCGTCGCGTGGCCGTGAACGTCTAGGGGGGAAGTCATGGCCGGCACGAAGCTCGTCTGGACCAGCGACCCCGAGGAGGCCAGGCGCCTGCGCGAGGAGGGGAAGCTCGACACATCCGTCGACGCCGACCCCGCCAAGCAGACCATCCGCGTCATCCTCGACCGCAAGCGCCGCGCGGGGAAGACCGTCACCGTCGCCTCCGGCTTCCAGCACACGCCGGCGACGCTCGACCGGCTCGCGGCGGCGCTGAAGAAAAAGTGCGGCTCGGGCGGGACGGCGAAGGACGGGGAGATCGAGATCCAGGGCGACCACGTGGCCAGGGTGCGCGCGGAGCTGGAGAAGCTGGGGTATCGGGTGAAGTGATCCATGTCCACACTCGCTCCCGGAACGCGCGTCGGTCCCTACGAGGTGGTCTCGTTTCTCGCCGCGGGCGGGATGGGGGAGGTGTACCGCGCCCACGACGCCCGTCTCGGCCGCGCGGTGGCCATCAAGATCCTGCCCGCGCGGCTCCTCGGCGATGCCGCGGCCATCGCCCGGTTCGACCGCGAGGCGCGCGCCGCCGCGGCGGTGTCGCATCCGAACCTGATCTCGATCTACGACGTCGGCGAGGCGGGGGAGCTGCGCTATCTGGTGATGGATCTCCTCGAAGGGGAGACGCTGCGCCAGCGCCTCCAGGCCGGCGCGCTGCCGTGGGCGGACGCGGTGGACATCGCCCTCGCGGTGACCGAGGGGATCGGCGCGGTGCACGCGCGCGGATTGGTGCATCGCGATCTCAAGCCGGAGAACGTCTTCCTCACCACCACGGGCTGGGTGAAGCTGCTCGACTTCGGGCTGGCCGTGCTGACGCTGCAGGAGACGTCCGACCACGACGACACGGTAGAGATCGTGACCCGCAGAGACTCGGTCGTGGGGACGACGCCGTACATGTCGCCCGAACAGTTGCGCGGCGAGGAGCTCGACGCGCGGTCCGATCTCTTCGCCATCGGCTGCGTGCTCTACGAGATGCTCGCCGGCAAGGCGGCGTTTCGCCGCGACAGCCGCGCGGAGACGATCGCCGCGATTCTCAGCACCGGCGAGATCGAGTTGCGCGCGCCCATGCCCGGCGAGCTGTTCGAGATCCTGCGCCGCTGTCTGGAGCGCCCGCGGGAGCGCAGGTTCCAGTCCGCCGCGGAGCTCGCGTCCGCGCTTCGCCTCGTCGGGCGCAGTCCGGTCCGCCGCACGGCCGAGACGTCGATCGCCGTGCTGCCGTTCGTCAACCTGAGTAAAGACGCGGAGAACGACTACTTCAGCGATGGGCTCTCCGAGGAGATCCTCGACGCGCTGGCGCGCGTGCCCGGCCTGCGCGTGACGGCGCGGACCTCCGCGTTCGCCTTTCGCGGCCAGCAGCAGGACGTCCGCCGCATCGGTGAGCTCCTGGGCGTCGGGACGGTGCTCGAGGGCGGCGTGCGCCGCGCCGCGGACCGCGTCCGCGTCACGGTGCGGCTGGTCGACGCGCGGAGCGGCTATCACCTCTGGTCGGCGCGCTTCGACCGGGCCATGACCGACGTCTTCGCCGTACAGGACGAGATCGCCGCGGCCATCGTCGACACGCTCGCCCTCAAGCTCCTGCCGGCGACGAAGGCGCCGCCGCGTCAAACCTCCAACGTCAACGCCTACCACGCCTATCTCAAGAGCCGCTACCACTTCGGCAAGCTGACGCCGCAGCGCCTGGCCGCGGCGCGCGCGCATGCCCTGGAGGCGATCGCGCTCGATCCCAGTTACGCGGCCGCGTACACCGCGCTCGCCGACTGCCTGATCCAGACCGCCATCTACGGCATCCAGCCCGGCACCGAGGTCGTGCCCCAGGCGCGGACGGCCGCGCTGCAGGCGGTGGCGCTCGACGAGGGCGACGCCGCGGCGCACATGCTCCTCGCGCGCATCGCCGGCGAGCACGATCACGACTGGGACGAGGCCCTGCGGCGCTGCCGGATCGCCCTTCGCTGCGATCGCGCCTCGCCCGCCGTCCGCGCGCTCTGCGCCCAGTACGTGCTCTGGCCGCTCGGCCTCGTCGACGACGTCCTCGCCACGATCGAGCCTGTGCTCCTCGAGGATCCGCTCTCGCCGATGCCGCGCCTCGCCCGGGCCCAGGCGCTGTTCATGCGCGGCTCCCGCGCGCGCGCCGGCGAGGAGCTGCAGGCGGTGCTCGACCTGCACGAGGGCTTCTGGCCCGGCCTCCTGGCCCGCGGCGTTGCGCACACGTTCGCCGGCGAGACGCGCGAGGCCATCGAGACCCTGGAGCGCGGACTGGCCGGCTCGCCGTGGAACCCGAGCTTCATCGGCATGCTGGCCGGGAACTACGAGCGCGCCGGCGACCGCGCGCGCGGCGAGGCCACGCTGGCCCGTCTCGAGGACGAGCACTTCACCCATTTCCGCGGGCTGGGCCGCTGCGCGTACCACTTCGCGCGCGGCGACTTCGACGGCGCGGCGGACGAGTACGCGTCCGTGATCGA
>JBIOTX010000309.1:0-38256 GCA_044866315.1 Thermoanaerobaculia bacterium
ATGATCCCGTTCCTGCAGTACGGCTGGCAGCCGCAGATCATGGCCGTGGAGGGACGGCGGAAGGTCATCCACGCCGGCGCGCTCGAGGTGTACGACGTGATCGCCGATCCGCAGGAGACGCGCGACCTCGGCGCGACCGCGGATCTGTCGCGCGAGGTCCGGCAGTCGCTGCGCGAGTATCCGGTCCCCTCCCCCGCCGCGGCCGCACCGGCGAACATCTCCGAGGAGGAGCGCCGCCGGCTGGCGAGCCTCGGGTATGTGGCCGCGGAGACCAAGCCGGTGGTGCGCAAGGACGCGCCGCGTCCGCGGGACATGACCCATCTCTTCGCCACGCTGGACCAGGCCTCGGAGCTCTTCGTGCGCGAGGAGTACGGGAAGGCCATCCCGCTCCTGGAGCGCATCCTCGCCGCCGATCCGCATAACCTCACCACCGCGCTGCGCCTCGCCGCGGCGCACTCCGCGCTCGGCCACGACGCGCAGGCGCTGGCGGCATTCAGGAGGGCCGAACAGATCGCACCCGACTCACCCGACGTGCGGCACTACCTCGCCCTGCACTACGCGCGCGGTCCCGAGTGGCAGCGCGCCGTGCCGCTGCTCGAGCGCGTGGTCGCCGAGTCGCCCGATCGCCTGCCCGCGGTCGAGGCCCTGGCGGTGATCCGCGAGAGACAGGGGCGCCTCGACGAGGCGCTGCGGCTGTGGCAGAAGGTGCTGGCGACGAAGACCGGCACGCCCGCGGAGCAGGCGCGCGTCGGGCGGCTGGCGATGGAGCTCGGGCAGATCGACGTCGCCATCGACGCGTTCACCAAGGCGGGCGGTCACGATCTCGAGCTGGGCGTGCTCTACCTCGCCGCGCGGCGGTTCGCCGAGGCACGGGACGCGCTGGATCGCGTCCCACCGTCGCATCCCGGCTACCCGATGGCGCTCTTCAAGCGCGCCCAGGTGAGCGTGCTCCTCGGCGAGCCCGATCGCGCGGAGCGCATCGCCAGAGCGCGCGCGCACGCGGATGCTACGACGCGGGAGCTGATCGAGAGGGAGAGGCTCTTTCGGTAGAGAGGGGGACAGGCAGGATTGCCTGTCCCCCACCGAAATACCTAGAACTGCACGCGTACGGCGAGCTGGTAGCGCCGCGGGTCGAAGAAGTCGCGCGGCGCGCCGTAGCCGGCGGTGTTGAGGGCCGGCTGGACGTTGTAGCCGGTCTGGTTGTCGTAGACGTTGAAGATGTCGAAGTCGAGCTGCAGGGTGAACCGGCTGATGGGGATGTTCTGGGTGTAGCTGAGGTCCAGGAAGTGGTGATCGTCGGTCCGGTGCCGGCCGGCCGGCTCGGCGAAGCGCGAGGTGTCGCTGGTGGACGTGCCGAAGCCCGGCAGGCCCTGGTACACGCGGTAGTTCCAGGTCTCCCAGGGCTGGCCGGACTGGTACTGGGCGAACGCGCCGACCACCGCGTTCCACGGCAGGTCGTACGAGCCGAAGAGCTTGATCATGTTCCGGCGGTCGCCGCGCAGGTCGCCGTAGCGGTTGTCCCAGAGCTGGCGTCCCGGGCCGTCGGCGATGAACGAAGAGCCGATGAAGACGCTGGCGTCGTTGACGGACGTGGTGTTGTCCTGGTCGAAGTTGCCGTAGAAGTGGCTCCAGGTGTACGAGCCGCGGACGAAGAGCTTGTTGTGCCGCCAGTCGCTTTCGAAGTTCAGCTCGTAGTACTTGTTGAACGCGCCGTCGAGCTGGGCGATGACGTACGAGCCACGGCCGCCGCCGGTGCCGATCTGGGTGAGCTTGTCGGCCAGGTCCGGGATGTACAGGGCCTTCGAGTAGCCCTCCGGCGCCCAGCGCTCGCGCGCGTCATTGTTGGTGTCTTCCCAGAAGTCGCTGCCGTAGCGGTAGCGGGCGAAGGCCCGGCCCGACCAGGTCGGCGTGAACTGCTGCTGCGTGCCGAGCATGAACTCCTCGGTGTTGCGCGGGTCCAGGTCGTCCTGGAACAGCTTGCCCGTCGAGGAGGCCACCTGCTCGGAGCCGATGATCACGCCGTTCTGATCGAAGTGGACGCGCGTGGCCAGGCCGAGGGTGTTGCGGTCCCAGGACGCGGCGCGCGGAAGGGAACTCGCCGACGGAAAGTACTTCGAGTAGCTGACGTAGACGTTGTCGCTGCCGTTGTAGGCCCAGGTCGCGCCGAGGCGCGGGGCGATGGTCTTCGAGAACGGGATCTCGTGCATCTTGTACTTGTTGCCGCGGTCGAAGACGTAGCCGCTGATCTGCGAGGAGTCCTCGCGCAGACCCTGTCCGTAGAGCGTGTCGTTGCTGGCGATGGCGCCGACGTTGAACGACCAGTTGCCCCAGCGGATGGTGTCGTTGATCTCGATGTTGTGGGAGACGTACTCGGAGTGGATGTTGACCTCGCCCGCGCCGGAGCCGGTGAGCGGACGGGTGAACTCGGCCTGGTAGAAGATCGGCGTGGCCGTGCCGCCCGGAGGCGTGAAGTTGAGCCGCCCGCCGATGACGCGCAGCACGCCCCAGCCGTTGGAGGTGCGGCGGAGGTCCTCGGCGTCCTCGTACCACTGCCAGCCCGCGTGCAGGTCGTGGCTCATGCCGGCCAGGTCGAGGGTGTAGTCGTAGCCGAGCTGCGCGCTCTGGCGGTAGAAGTCGATGTCGTTGAGGGTCGAGCCGACGCCGACCTCGCCGCCGCCCGTGCGCACGCCGGCGGAGTTCAGGTAGCCGTAGCGATTGATGATGGGGGCGATGAAGGCGTTGTGCGCGTCCTGGCCGCTGATCGGCGTGGGCACGACTAGAAGGCCGAGGTTCTGGAGGTTGTTGATGTCGATGGTCGTTCCCGCCGCGATGGAGGGGACGACGTTGGGGAGCAGATGGTCGGGGACCGACGAGGTCTCCAGGGCGAAGTCGTTGAACTTGCCGGTGAGGAAGCTACGCTGGTTGATGACCCAGGAGGCCTCGAGGATGGCGATCTTCTGATGCGCTTCCTCGCCGAGGGCCGTCGTCGCCTCCGAGAACGTACCGACGCTGTTCGTGGTCACGTCGCGATTCTTGTCGCGATAGCTCCCGTGCAGGAGGATGGAGTTGAGCGGCGTGTAGGTCAGCTTCCCGAAGTATTCGTGGGAGCGGTTCTCGAGATCGGGGATCGGCCCATAGACGTTCGAGCGCTCTGTCCGCTCGACGAGCGGGTGATAGTACGAGCCGAAGAAGAAGAGCCGGTCGCGCAGGATCGGGCCGCCGAGGTTCAGGCTGAGCCAGCTCTTGGCCTCTTCGAAGACCGAGACGGTGCCTTCCTGCTCGCCGCGCATCTCGTCGCCCTGGTACTGGTACTCGAGCTCACCCTTGAACTCGTTCGTGCCCGACTTGCTGACCGTGTCGAAGGTCACGCCGGCGGCGCGGATGAAATCGGTGGCCTTGGCGCCGCCGCGGATCACCTCGACCTGGGCGATGTCCTTCGTCGACGGCTCGGCGGCCAGCGTGCCGAAGAGAGGCAGGGTCACGTTCACGCCGTCGAACTGGTACTCGTTGTCCTGGCCGCTGGCGCCGGCGCTGGGACCGCGGATGGTGTCCTCGGTGTACTGCACGCCGGGGACGAGCTTGAGCAGGTCGCGGTATTCCTGGCCGATGGGCAGCTGGTCGATCTCCTTCTCCGCGAGCGCGCTGGCAACCTCGGTGCTCTCCTTGTTGACCAGCGACGCCTCGGCGGTGACGGTGATGGTCTCCGCCACGCCCGTGAGACCCAGCGAGGCGTTGACCGACGTGTCCAGGCCGAGCGAGACGTTGGCCTTGCGGGTCTTGGTCTCCAGGCCGGCCAGCGAGAACGTCAGCTGACAGGGGCCGGGAGGAAGGACGGGCAGGCGGTACTCGCCGGCCTCGTTGGTGGTGGTGACGCGCGCCTGCGGCAGAGCCGCGCAATTTGCCTCGACGGTCGCGCCGGGCAGCGGCTGCCCGTCCGTCGAGGTGACTCTTCCGCTCAGCGACCCGGTCTGCTGGCCGAATGCCGCGGGAGCGATGGCGAGGATTGCGAGCGAGAGAACCAGAAAGGTGCGAAACAGGCGTGAAGCAACCATGCGACCTCCTCGACTCTTTTGTGCAGGAAAAAACCTTGCGAATGATTCGAGGAGTAATGGTAACGGTTTCTCAACCCAACGGCCATTCGAGCTCGCCGAGAAACCGCTCGTCTTCCCGCCAGCGCTCGTGCACCGCGACGTGGAGGTCGAGGAAGACCTTCGTCCCTAGGATCGACTCCAGCTCCTGACGGGCCTCCGTGCCGATGCGCTTGATCATCGAGCCCTGCTTGCCGATGACGATCGGCTTCTGGGAGTCGCGCTCGACGACGATCGTGGCGTAGATCCGGATCAGATTCGTCTCTTCGTCCTCTTCGTAGCGATCGACACCGACGGCGGTCGTGTACGGCAGCTCTTCGGAGGTGTGCTGCAGCACCTTCTCGCGGATGATCTCCGCGGCGAAGAAGCGCTCCGGCTGGGTGGTGTAGTCCTCTTTCGGATAGAGCGCCTCGCCGGGCTTGACGGTCTTGAAGAGCAGCTCGACCAGCTCGTCCACGCCCTCGCCCTGAGCGGCCGAGATCGGGACGATCTCGTCGAAGATCCCGAAGCCGTGGTACTGCGCCATCAGCGGCAGGAGCTTCTCCTTCTTGAGGAGATCGATCTTGTTGAGGATGACGAAGCGCTTCGCCTCCGGGTTGCGATCCTTCTCCTCGCGCAGCATGTCGATCACGAACTGATCGCCCTTCCCGAACGGCTCGGTGGCGTCGATGATCAGGGCGATGACGTCTGCCTCACTCAGCGACGAACGCACGTGATCCATCATCCGCACGTTCAGCTTGTGCAGCGGCCGGTGGATGCCCGGCGTGTCCAGAAACGCGATCTGCCCGCGGGGGTCGTTGAGGATGCCGACGATCCGGTTCCGCGTGGTCTGCGGCTTCGCCGAGACGATGGAGACCTTCTGCCCGAGGATGCGATTGAGGAGCGTGGACTTTCCGGCGTTGGGGCGGCCGACAATGGCGGTGACGCCGAAGCGAGGCTTGCGCGCGTGCGCCGCGCTCATGCTTCTCCCTCCTCTTCATCCGGCCGCCAGTCCGGATCCTTCGACACCTTCACGCGGTAGATCCGCCGGCGGTCCGCTCGGTCCACCTCGAACCGGTAGCCGTTCTTCGTCACCACCGCCCCCACGGCCGGCACACGCCCGAGGGTGGTGAAGATCAGGCCGGCCACGGTCTCATAGTCCTCGGCGGACAGGTGGGCGCCGAGGGCTTCCTCGAGCATCTCCACGCGAAGCAAGCCGCTCACCAGCCAGGTGCCGTCGCCTACGTCGACGATGGTGGCTTCCTCGTCCTCGTGCTCGTCGGCGATCTCGCCGACGATCTCCTCGATCACGTCCTCGGTGGTCACGATGCCGGCCGTGCCGCCGTATTCGTCGACGACGATGGCGATCTGCAGGTGCTCGCTCTGGAGCTCGCGCAGGAGCTCGGACACCTTCTTTGTCTGTGAGACGAAGTACGGAGGGCGGGCGATCTCGGCCACCGACTTGTTCTCGCGGCGCAGGATCACGTCCAGCACGTCCTTCACGTGCACCACGCCGGTGATGCGGTCGATGCTCCCCTCGTGGATGGGGATGCGCGCGTACTTGGACTCGGCGAAGATCCGGGCCAGCTCCTCGATCGGGCTGCGGGCGTCGAAGGCCACCACGTCGATGCGCGGGGTCATGATCTCGTGGGCCAGGCGGTCGCCGAAGTCGACGATGGACTGCAGCAGCTTCCCTTCCGAGGCCTCGATGATCCCCTCTTCCTCGCCGACGTCGATGTAGGCCTGGACGTCCTCTTCGTCGGTCTCGTCGTTGTCTTCTTCTTCGGCCTGGGCATTGCGGCCGAGGCGCTCGAGGAGCTTGCGCAGCGGAAAGAGGAAGGGCCAGAAGATGTAATAGCTGGCGCGGGAGAACGGCAGGAGGGCGCGGAGGATTACTTCGCCCGTGTCCTCCGGCACCAGGGCCAGGACGAACTTCCAGATCAGGACAGTCAGGGCCCAGAGCACGACGCTGGTCAGCACCGCCCCGCCGATGCCTTTGTCGGCGAAGAGCATCGCCGTCGCGCCGGCGCCGACGACCAGGGCGACCTGCAGCAGCGCGCCGCTGACGAGCTGGAAGTCCTCGACGTCGAAGTACGTCCAGCGCGACCCGTTCTCCTCCGTGTCCGTGCTCAGGCGCCGGAGCCGGACCGGGCTGAGCTGGAGGGCGAAGGAGCGCAGGGCGTCGAAGATCAGGTAACAGACGCCGCAGACCGCGGCGATCAGCACCCAGGGGACCTGCGATGGGTCGCTACTTCCCATTGGCGCGGCGGGATTCTAGCTCAGCAGCATCGCGGCCACCGCCGCGACGAATGCCGCCTTCATCAGCCCCTCGGCACGCTTGTGCAGCGCGTTGAAGGCGCGCCGCTTCGGGTGATCTTCCGCCATGTCCGGCGTGAGATGCACGCGCCGCGCCTCCAGGGCCGGCTCGAGCCGGGCGATCTCGTACAGCACCGTCGCGGCCATGAACGCTAAAGCCACCCAGCGCAGTGAGATCCAGGTCGTGGAGGTGCGCTCCCAGACCGCGTGCTTCACCCCCGCCGCGGCCACGATCACGATGATGGCCACGAGGCGGATGCGGGCGAACTTGCGCAGGGTCGGGCCGAAGATGCCGCCCGCCTGATGCCGCGGCAGGGCCCGGAACAGCGCCGGCGCGACCAGCGCGCCGAGGACGATCGTCCCGCCGATCCAGACGGACAGGCCGAGGTGGTAGAACAGGTTGGTGACGAGGTGCAGCCAGTTGGGCATATTCGGGAGGTCAAGAGTAATCTAACGAGTGATGAACGCGCTGCTGCTCTTCGTCACCCTGACGTCGACGATCGTGCTCCGGAGCGGCGACCGGCTGGTCGTGGAGGGGCGGGTGCGCGAGGAGAACGGCGTGGTCCTGTTCCGCGCGGACGGGCTGCTCTACTCGATGCCGGCGTCCGAGGTCGTGTCGATCGAAGGCGCGCCCGAGACCCGCACGGCCGCGTCGCCGGTCAAGAAGCTCGCCGTCCCCGAGGAAGAGCGCAAGCGCCTGATCGCGGAGCTGGAGAAGAACCACGGCGGCACTCCCCCGCCCCCGTCGAAGATCCTGGCCGAGCCCCGCCCCACCCCGCCCGCCCCCGAGGAGCACGAGGCCTCGGAGGAGTGGACCTGGCGCCGCCGCGCCCGCGAGCACGAGGAGTCGGTCCTGCGAGCCCGGGAGAACCTGACCCTGCTGGAGACGCGCGTGGACGAGCTGCGCTCGAAGATCCACACGCTGGTCACGCTCGGCTTCCATCCGCGGCAGTTCACGTACGACTCCTCGCAGCTCGAGAGGACGCTCGCGCAAATCCCCGGCGCAGAGCTGGCGGTGACGCGCGCGGAGCGCGCGCAGGCGCAGTTTCGGGAGGACGCGCGGCGGCTCGGCGTGATGCCGGGGTGGTTGCGGTAGATCAGGGCTTGGGCGGCAGCCTGGCGAGCCAGCCGAAGACCGTGCGCTCGGCGGTGGCGCCGGAGCCTTTGAACGCTTCGAACGATCCGGCCAGGGTGGCGTTGTCACTCATGAGATAGCCGGTGTAGACCTGGAAGGAAGAAGGGTCGGTGGCCTTGATGAGGCGCATGAAGGTGAGCCTGCGGCTGGCCTCGTCCCAGAAACCGAGGACCTTGTTCCCCAATGCGGTGGATGAGGCGGCCAGCGTCCCGTCCGCGCCGATGCTGCCGATGACGAGCGAGCCGGTGGAGCCGTTGGCGTTCATGTCCCAGGTGCCATTCTTCAGCGTTGTTGCCATGTCGAGCTCTCCTTTCTCCGGTCCCTCGGCTAGGTCTGAATCGCCGGCCGGACGGCCTTGGCCGTCCAGCCGAATACGCCCGTGCGCGCCGAGGCGCCGGTGCCCTGAAATGCCTCGAACGAGCCGGCCAGGCGATCCTCGCCGTCGAACAGATAGCCGGTGTACACCTGGACGCTCGAAGCGTCCTTGCCGGCGATCCGGCGAGTGAACGTGAGCCTGCCCGCGCGGCCGTCCCACAATCCCTCCACGGGATCGGAGCGGCCGCCGTCGAGGATGCTTCCGGTCATGTTGCCGGCGGCATCGAGGACGTCGATCCGCAGCTCGCAGGAGAAGCTGTTCGACTTCATGTCCCAGACCTGGAACGGTGGGAGGGGACGTTCCGGCCAGGACGGAATCCGATTGAGCCGCTCGTTCAGCTGAAAGTTCAGCCAGGTCCCGTCGCGACCCTCCAGCGACATCTTCGAGTCGGCCGGCCAGAAGTCATCATTGAGATAGAGGGCCGCGGAGATGCCGTCGTCACGATGCAGGACCAGCGCTCCCGTTCCCGAAAAACCGCCGCCCTTGACTCGCGTCGTCACGGAATTGCCGTTCGCGAGCCCGTTGTCGAACGGAACCGGCCGCTCCCACATGCCGCAATCCCACAGAGCCTGCCGGGTCTCCGCTCTCTGAAAGACCGGGGCCGACGGGTTTGCATCGAGCGCGGCGAGGACGCGGGCGAAATCCGTCGCCGTGAGCACCCACGTGCCGCTGGCGTCTCCCAGACTCATATGTCCGCCGACGCCGTACTGCTCGGCGACGAGCGGCTGCGGCGGCGGCACGAGACCGCTCGGCCCGAAACCCAGCTTGTTGGCGTGGTACCGCACTTCCCCCGCTTGCCGCTGCTCGAGCTTCGCGCCTCCGATGAAGCCCGTGCCGATGCCGAGCGGACCGAAGAGCAGACTGGACACCGCCTTGGCGTACGGAAGGCCGGTGACTGCTTCGATTACCAGTCCGAGCATGAGATAGCCGGTATTCGAGTAGTTGTCTGCGCCCGCCGGCACCGGCCCGCCGGGCGGGAAGAGGAACGGCTGGCAGAGGGCATAGCCGACGTACTCCTCCTTCGTCGGCGGAAGGGTCTGGCCGTGCTGAAAGGCATCGGCGACTTCCTGCTGGGTCGGCCCGAAGTGCGGGAGGCCACTCATGTGGGCGAGCAGGTGTCGAACCTGGATCGCATCGGCGCACACCGTCTCGCCGATCTTCGTGAATTCCCGGTTGGGAGGCGGCTTGAGTCCGAGCAACGGCTGCACGAGGGTCCCGGCGCTGAGCCTTCCCTGCTCGATGAGCTGATGGATGACGATCGCCGTCAGGGCCTTACTGCAACTGGCGACGCGGAAGAAACTCTCGGGCTGGGTGATCGGGTATCCCGGCTCGGCCCAGGTGTATCCGCGCGAGTAAACGAGCCGGCCGTTTCTCGCCGCCGCCAGCACCGCTCCGCGCGTTCCGGATTTCTTCATCCCCAGCTGGACCAGGTCATCGAGCTGCTTCAGCTCCGGGACGGCCGTGCCGGTGACCGTGAACTGGCGCGGGATCTCCTCTTCCTGGGCTGCGAAGATCGCCGTGAAACGGGCATTGGTCCGCGTCGATCCGCCGCCCTGAATGCAGAGAGGGAAAAACCCGGCGAGCTTCTGCTTCGCAACCTCCTTCGTCAGGCCGTCCGCATCCATCGATCCCACCGCCCCCACCGGACCGATCGAGTCATCGCGGTACACCGCCAGGTAGCGTCCGTCCGCGGAAATCGTCCCGAACGAAGGCCGCCCCCCGGTCGTCATCAAGGCGTTGAACACCTGCTGGTCCTGCGCGGGGTCGAGATCGACGGCCGGGCTCCAGGCAACGCCGGTGGGATGGGGCCACCAGACCGCGGTGAACCGCCGGGCCGCTCCCTGGCCGTACATCGCCGCCCAGCGAAGGCTCTCGCCTCTGTCCCGCGCCTTGACGTTCTCCGTGTCGAGCTCCGGCCGCTCGATGTCGATGCGCGTCCGCGGCACCACGCCCAAGGGCATGGCCTGAAAGACGGCGGCGAACAACAGGCTCGACCCCGATCCCGTCGCCGTCAGGATGATCGGGGCGAACCCCTCCAGCCCCAGATCCGCGACGACCTTCTTGAAACTCGGTTTGTCGAGGTTGTCCACCCACCTCTGGGCGATGAGGATCGGCCTCCGCACCAGGACTCCTGCATACGCCGGATCCGAGGGATCGCCATAGATGCTCAGCGAGAGGACCCGGTATCCCTCCGGCAAACGCGTGTTGATGATCTGGCGGTGCTGGTCGAGACTGGCGTCGTGATACTGGATGAAGTCGACCGGCATGGGCTTCTCGCTCACTAGGTAGTGGCGTGAGGACGAGAAGCGTTTCAATCAGTGTGTTTCCCTCGCCCTGCTTGCGGGGAGAGGGTCGCGCGAAGCGCCGGGCGAGGGGCGGCTAGGGCTGCGGCCCGAACGACTCCACGATCATCTTCCCCGCATCCACCTCGATCGACTGCAGCGCGGCGCGCGCGCGGTCGAGGAAGGGATCGAAGCCGGCGGCCATGACCACGGACTCCTTGATGGCCACGCGGTTGCGCTCGATCAGGCCTTCGATCGGGCCGCTCTCGTGGACGATGTGGCCGGCGCGGTGGAGGGGATCGAAGTCGCCGGCGTAGAGGATGTTGCGCTGGTCGGGCTCGTACAGGACGATGGCCCGGCGGGGGTCGCCGGTGGCGATCATGTGCAACACGATCGATCGGATGGGCGCGATGCCGACGTCGCCGGCGAGGAAGACGACGCTCCTGCCGTCCTCGGGAAGCAGAAAGTCGCCGTACGGACCGTCGATGGCCACCTCGGCGCCCGCTTCCAGCTTGCGCAGCGCCTCCCCACCCTTCCCCGGGCCGGTGCGCACGCAGAGCTGCACGGCCTCGGGACGCTGCGGCGCGGACGCGATGGTGTACGCGCGGGACACGCCCTCGGGGAAGCGGAAGTTCACCCACTGGCCGGGCTCGAAGTGGAAGTCGGTGGTGAACGAGACCGTCAGCTGCAGGACGCTCGGGGCGAGCGGCTGAATCTCCGTCACGATGGCGGTATGGCGCATTTCGCGCGGGATTCTATAACGCGCTCAGAACCACATTCCGGACTTCGACAGCTTGGCGATCTTCTTGAGGATGCGGTCCTTCTTGAAGCCGCGCAGATGGTCGACGAAGAGGGTGCCGTTGAGGTGGTCGATCTCGTGGCACATGGCCCGGGCCATCAGCCCCGCGCCCCACATCTCGCGCGCCTCGCCGTTGCGGTCGAGGTAGCGGAGCTTGACCCGCTCGGGACGGGTCACGATCTCGACGAAGTCGGGGATGGACAGGCATCCCTCCTCCTCGGTGACCTCGCCCTCGGAGTCGACGATCTCTGGATTGATGAAGACATAGCACTCGCCGGCGCGCTTGCCGACGGAGAGGTCGATCACCATCAGGCGTTTGGCCACGCCGACCTGGTTCGCCGCCAGCCCCACGCCGGGCGCGGCGTACATGGTGTCAATCATGTCGTCGATGAGCTTCTGCAGCGTTGCATCGATCTCCGTCACCGGCTCGGCCGGCAAGCGAAGAACGTCGTCACCGTATTTGCGAATGGGAAGGACTGCCACGTCGCGCGTTATCCCTTCTTCCTCAGACTCTCGATCATCGCCTCGACCGTGTGCTCCGCCCGCTTCTTGTAGAAGTCGTCGAGGACTTTGACGATCCCCGGGTACTTCGGGCGGAGAGCGTCGAGCTTGTCCTTGTCGAGCCGCAGCAGCTCGGTGCGCTGCGAGGCGGTGATGGTCGCCGTCCGAGGTTTCCCGGTCAACACGCTCACTTCGCCGAAAAAATCCCCTTCGCCGAGGCGGGCCAGGTAGACCGTGCTCTCCCGGCCGCGGGTGTAGACCTTCACCTCGCCGGAGACGATCAGGTACATCGACGAGCCCGTGTCGCCCTCGCTGATGATGACGCTCCCCTCGTCGTGGGTCTCCACCTCCATCTCCTTGACGAAGGCCTGGCGCTCCTCCTCGCTGAGCTTCTCGAAGAGGGGGCTCTTGGGCACGGGCCGGGTGAACATCGGCTCGAACTTGCCGGAGTCGCTGGCCTTGGGCAGCTGCTCGCGGGCCTTCTCGGCCTTCTTGCGGACGGCGATGGCCTGCACGGTCAGGCCGTTGTCCTCGTAGTACTTGGCCGTGGCTTCGTACTGCGTGACCGCCTCGTCGATCTGTCCCGCGCCGGCCAGGGCGTCGGCGTACTGCAGACGGATGCGCGGATTCGAGGGGTACTTCTCGTGCTCCCGCCTGAGGAGCGGCACCGCGCGGCCATACTCGCGTCGGGCAAGCAGACTCGCGCCGCTTTCAGTCTCTTCGGCCATGGCGGGGGACATTCTATTCTCGGAGTGCGGTGGCGCAGCCACCGCTCTGGGATCCAGATAGAAGAGCGGTGGCTCGCCGCCACCGCACTCCTAGACTAATAGCGGATCCGCTGCAGCTCCGCCTTCGCCGAGGTCGCCGGCGTCGAGTACGGATACTTCGCGATCACGTCCTGGAAGGTCTTGCGCGCCAAGGCCAGGTCGCCGGTCTTCTCGAGCGCCAGGGCGGTCTTGAACAGGGCATCGGGGGCCTTGTTCTGGTCGGGGTATTCGGTGACGACGCGCTTGTAGAAGCGCATGGCGTTGGTCCAGTCGCGCGCGGCGAAGTAGGTCTCGCCGATCCAGAAGAGGGCGTTGTCGGCGAGGTCGCCGCTGGGGTCGGCCTCGTAGACTTCCTCGAAGGCCCGCCGGGCTTCGCCGTAGCTGTTCTTGCCGAACAGGGCCAGGGCGTTGCGGTACTCGGCGGCGATGCGCGCGCCGACAACGGCGCGCTGGGGGACGGAGGTGCCGACCTCGCGCTGAGGGGTGGTTGGAGTGGGAGTGGCGGCGGGGACGGGGGCCGGAGCAGGCGTTGACGCCTGCACCACACCAACACTCGCGCCCTCCTCGAGACGGGCGATGCGGTCGTTGAGGACGTCGAGGCGCTCGAGGAGCTCGGTGAGGGTCGTCTGCAGCTCGGCCACGCGCGCGTCCGCGCCCGCGGCCGGAACCGGCTGCGGGGCGGGGGCGACGGCGTCGTCCGTCGACGCGCAAGCCGCGCAGAGAAGAAGGACGACCGCGGCGAGCTTCTTCATCAGGCCTTGAGATCGGTCAGTTTGCGTTTGGCGCGGTCGGCGTACTCGCTCTGCGGGAACTCGCTAACCACGCGCTCGAAGTACAGCTTGGCCTCGCCGTTGCGGCCGAGGTAGGAGAGGGCGTTGCCCAGGTCGAAGAAGGCGCCGGCGCGGTCGCTGTAGTTCGGATAGGTGTCGATCAGGAAGTTCAGGCGCTGCACGGCGGCCTCGTTGCTGCCGCGCTTCATGTAGAACTTGGCGACGATGTGCTCGTGCCGGGCCAGCCGGTCGAGGGACTCCTGGCGCTTGGTCTCCGCCTCGGCGCGCAGAGGGCTCTTCGGGTATGCCGTGATCATCTCGTTGAACTTCTCCACGGCCTCGCGGGTCTTCTGCTGGTCGCGGTCCGGCTTCTCCATCTGCCGGTGCGAGCACATGGCGATGCGCAGCATGGCGTAGTCGGCCTGGTCGCTGGTCGGGTAGCGGTTGATGAAGTCGCGGTACTTGTACTGGGCCTCGACCAGGTTCACCGGGTCGCCCTGCTCGTAGAACGTGTCGGCGATGCGCAGCAGGCTGCGCCGGCCGAGCGGATCGTTCGGGTGGTTCTCGTAGACGTGGGTGTAGTACGTCCGGGCCCGCTGCCACTTCTCCTTGGCGAAGTAGTCCTCCGCGCGCTGGAAAACCTGCTCCTTGGTCAGCTGCAGGAGCTCGGGATCGACGACGGGCCGGATGGCGCGCGGTCCGCGGCTGCAGGCCGCGATCACCACGAGCGCGGCCAGAATGGTCAGTCTCTTGAGATTCAATGTTCCCCCTAAACCTTCTGCGTATGAACAGCGCTGCGGATCGAGTCCATTGCAGCGGCGCGGTCGGGCTGGCCGAAAACCGCTGAGCCTGCAACGAGAATGGACGCCCCGGCCGCTACGACCACGGGCGCCGTCCTGGCGTCGATCCCTCCGTCGACCTCGATCTCCACACCGAGCCCCCTCTCGTGGATGAGTCTGGAGATATGACGGATCTTGGGCACGACAGGTTCTATGAACTTCTGGCCCCCGAACCCCGGGTTGACGGTCATGACCAGGACGTAGTCGCAGAACTCGATGGCCGTGGACAACGATTCCGCGCTCGTGGCCGGGTTGATGGCGATCCCGGCCCTGGCCCCGCCGTCCCTGATCATCTGCAGCGCCCGCTGCAGGTGCGGCTCGGCCTCGACGTGGATGGAGATCATGTCCGCCCCCGCCTCCAGGAAGCGGTCGATGTACTGCTGGGGCTCGCTGATCATCAGATGGCAGTCGAACGGCAGCCGGGTCCGGGGCCGGAGGGCCTTCACGATCGGCGGGCCGATGGTGATGTTCGGGACGAAGTGCCCGTCCATGACGTCCAGGTGGAGGAGGTCCGCGCCGGCCTCGATGGTGCGCAGCTCGTCGTCCAGACGGGCGAAGTCCGCGGAGAGCAGGCTGGGCGCGATCTTGATCATGGAGTCGTCGGAGCCGGTGGCGGGGGAATCTCACCCCCGATGATGCTCGTCTCTTCCTGCCGCGACACGACGACCGAGATCGGGTCTCTGGCGCTGACCGGCGCGCCGCGCAGGGGGTACTGGCGGATGATTATGCCATCCGCGATTCCGGGATAGGCTTCGTACTTGACCGTCGACACGATCAGCCCCCGCGCCTCCAGCGCCGGCCGCACCTCGGCCAGCTGGCGGTCGATCAGGTCGGGCATCACGTACTGCGGCGGCGCGGGCGGAACGGAGACGAGCAGGGAGACCGGCGACTGCGGCGCGACCACCGTGCCGACCGAAGGGTCCGCGGCCAGGATGCCGCGTGCGTCGGTCGGCACGTACGACAGCGAGGCCAGCTTCAGGTTCTGCTGCCCGAGGCGGAGCATGCCCGTGCCGGCGGTGGCGTTGGTGAGGTCGGGCACGCGCAGGACGAGCGGACCCGCGCTCAGCTCGACCCTCACGGTGCTGCCGCGCTTGATGAAGCTGGCCGCGCCCGGGGTGCGGTTCTGCCAGACGATGTGTCCGACCGGGACCTTGTCCGAGTTGCGGCGGTGCCGCTCGTCGACCTGTAGCTCCACGCCGAGGTCCTGGGTGATGGCCCGGGCCTGGACGATGGACTTGCCGATCAGGTTCGGCGTGGGCAGGGAGCGGCCTTTGACGAAGTAGGTGAACCAGAAGTAGCTGCTCCCGCCGAAGACGATGAACAGCACCACACCGAACAGCAGGTTTTCGAAACACCCGCGCTTCATCGATGCTCGGCCCGATCCCGCTCTTCTTTGTCCCGATTCCGGTCCGCCCGGTACTCCTGTTCGTCGTACTTGCGCTCGTGATCCTTGATCACGTACAGCGGGATGAGCGATTCCTTCCACACGTCCTCGACCCGCTCGACGAAGACGAAGCTGAGGGCCGCCTTCACGTCTTCCGGCACCTCGCTGAGGTCCTTGCGGTTGCCCTCGGGGAGGAGCACGGTCTTGATGTTGGCGCGGTGCGCGGCCATGACCTTCTCCTTGATCCCGCCCACGGAGAGGACCTTGCCGCGCAGGGTGATCTCCCCGGTCATGGCCACGTCGTGGCGCACCGGGCGCTCCCCCATCACCGAGGCGATGCAGGTGGCGATGGCCACGCCGGCGGACGGGCCGTCCTTGGGGATGGCCCCGGCCGGGAAGTGGATGTGGATGTCGTGGTCGGCGAACTTGCGGTCCTCGATACCGAGGTCGCGGGCCTTGGAGCGGACGTAGGAGTACGCGGCGGTGACCGACTCGCGCATCACGTCGCCGAGCTGGCCGGTGACGGTGGTGCGCCCGCTGCCGTTCATGCGCGTGGCCTCGATGAACATGATCTCGCCGCCGAACTGGGTCCAGGCCAGGCCGGTGGTCACGCCGACCTCGGGGTGGCGCTCGGCGAACTCGTGCTCGAACTTCGGCAGGCCGAGGTAAGTCTCGATGTCCGCAGTCCCGACGTTGAACTTCTCTTCCTTCCCGTCGGTACTGCTGGCGACCTTGCGGGCGATCTTCCGCAGCACCGTGGCCAGGTTGCGCTCGAGGTTTCTCACGCCGGCTTCCGCGGTGTAGTCGCGGATCATGAGCAGGATGGCGTCCTCGCCGATGGCCACCTGATCGGCGCCCAGGCCGTGGTTCTCGAGCAGCTCCGGGATGAGGTGCCGCGTGGCGATGTGCAGCTTCTCGTTCTCGGTGTAGCCGGAGAGGCGGATCACTTCCATGCGATCCCGCAATGGTCCGGGGATCATGTCCAGCACGTTGGCGGTGCAGATGAAGAGCGTGTGGGAGAGATCGAAGGGGATCTCCAGGTAGCGGTCGACGAAGGCGTGGTTCTGCTTCGGATCGAGGACCTCGAGGAGCGCCGAAGCCGGGTCGCCGCGGAAGTCCTTTCCGATCTTGTCGATCTCGTCGATCATGATCAGCGGGTTGTTCACCGCGACCTGGATGTAGCTGTGGATCATCTTGCCGGGCATGGCCCCGATGTAGGTCTTGCGATGCCCGCGGATCTCCGACTCGTCGGTCACGCCGCCCACGGCCATGCGCACGAACTTGCGTCCCAAGGCGTCGGCGATGGCGGTGCCGAGGGAGGTCTTGCCGACGCCGGGAGGCCCGACGAAGCAGAGGATCGGTCCCTTCAGATCGCCCTTGAGCTTGAGCACGGCCAGGAACTCCAGCACGCGCTCCTTCACCTTCTCCAGGCCGTAATGCCGCGCATCGAGCACCTCCTCGGCCTTGGCCAGGTCGAGCTGGTCCTCGGTGTGCGCGGTCCAGGGCACCTGCAGGATGGTGTCGAGGTGGCCCTTGATCACGGAGTAGTCGGACGAGGACGGCGAGAGCTGTCCCATGCGGGCCACTTCGCGGCGGAGCTGCTGCTTGTGGTCCTCCGCCAGCGGGAGGGCCTCGATGCGGTCGCGGTAGGTGTCGGCCTCGCGCTCGGAGGCGTTCGACTCGCCCAGCTCGTCCTGGATGATGCGCAGCTGCTCGCGGAGGTAGTTCTCGCGCTCGCGGCGGTCGATGGAGGACTGGATCTGGCGCTGCAGCTCGCGGTCGACGGTGGCCCGGCCGAGGTCGCGCTGGATCCAGTCGACGAGCAACTCGATGCGCTCGATGGGGTTCACGGTCTCGAGCAGCAGCTGCTTCTCCTCCAGCGGGAAGTTCACGAACGAGGAGAGCAGGTCGGCGAAGTTGTCCGGCCCCTCGACCATGTTCATGCGCAGGATGTTCAGAAGCTCGCTGGAGTACTTCGAGTCGCTCTCGACCAGCTTCTCGAACAGGGACATGGCCTTGTTCATCAGCTGGTCGGTCTTCACGCTCTTGGGGATGGCGCGCGGGGCGACCTCGCGGAGCTGGGCCTCGAAGTAGGGCTCGTTCTGCAGCATCTGCACGAGCTCGACGCGCTGGCGGCCCTGCAGGAAGAGCTGGTAGCGGTCCGACGAGAGCGGCAGGCGCTGCACGATCGCCGCGAGGACGCCGATCTGGGAGAGATCGTCCGGACGCGGGTTCTCCTTGTCGCCGGTCTTCTGGCAGAAGGCGGCGATGAGGTTCTGGTCGTCCGGGAGGCTTTTGAGCAGGCGCACGTTGCGGTCGATGCCGACCTGCAGCGAGAGCACGCCGCCGGGGAAGAGGACGGAGGAGACGAGGGGGATGATGGGCAGACGACTGGGGACTTCCACATCCACCCAGTCGTGGGCGACGTTGTTCAGGTTGGTCTTGCCGCGGGTCGATTGTGCCATTTGCCTCTTGCTGTTGAGCTGGTTGCGCTACACTGACGTGCCCAGCTCACGGGCACGCGAATTGTAGAAAATGCGCGGGGGCTGAACAATCATTCAGATGTCGGATGGCTCGATGCTCGATTCGATGGTACCAGCGGAGGGATTCACCGATCCGACACTGAAACGCGCCGATCTGCACTGCCACAGCCGCTTTTCGGTGTTCAAGTACTTCCGGCGCGCCAACACCCGAGACTGCTACAACGCGCCTGAGGACGTCTACCGGGTGGCCAAGGAGCGGGGCATGTCGTTCGTCACGCTCACCGACCACGACTCCATCGACGGCGCGCTCTACCTGCTCAACAAGCACCCCGACATGACCGATTTTTTCATCGGTGAAGAGGTCGAGTCGTACTTTCCCGAAACCGGGCAGCGCATTCATATCGGCGTCTGGGGGCTCAACGAGGAGCAGCATCGGGAGATTCAACGTCTGCGCCCGAACATCCGCGAGCTCATCCCCTACCTGAAGTCGCAGCGGCTCGTGTTCGGGATCAACCACCTCTTCCAGAACTATCGGATGAAGAACGTGGCGGCCCGTTATATCAGCGAGCTCCTGGACATGTTCGACATTTTCGAGGTGCTGAACGGGGCCATGGCCTCGTTCCACAACCGGATGGTCCAGCAGCTGGTGGCCCACGTGAAGGAGCACCATGGCAAGCACATCTCCATGGTGGGCGGCTCCGACGCGCACACGCTCAAGCATGCCGCGAAGGTGCACACCGTCTCGCGCGGCGAGACCCCGGCCGAGTTCCTGGAGAACGTGCGCAACGGCAACTGCTTCGCCTGGGGCAGCGAGATGCGCTTCCGCGAGCTGATCGCGGACATCTACCTCCTGACCATCGCCTACCAGAGCGACGCCCGGGCGGACCTGCTGTCCACGGAGTACACGGCGGTCGACAAGACCATCCAGCTCGCGGGGCGCCTTGCCTCGATCCCCGCGAGCCTCTCCGGCATCCCCGCCGCGATCACCTCGCTGAACTATCTTAAGCAGATCGTCGTGACCAAGGGCCTCTCGTACCGCTTCGCGAAGCTGGTCGAGGAGATCCGGCCAGGGCTGGTCAACGGCGGGCAGCAGTAGCGCTCCACCACGGCAGCAGCTTCGCACTGCCTCCGATCCTCGCCACCGCCTCCTCCAGCTCGCGCTTTGCGCCCTTCCGCACGCGCGCCTTCGGCCACGGCTCGAGCTGCACCTCGTGACGTCCCGACTCGGTGTGCACCTCGCGCGTGCGGACGAGGACGCGCTTCTGCAGCTCGCGCACGGCCGGTCCTTTCGCCCGCACCGGAACGTCGGCGAGGAGCCTCCGCGCCTCGGCCGACAGGCCGTCGGTCTGCCACGGCTCCCTTGCCGTGGCGACGCTCAGGAACGCCGGCCAGAGCTTGCGATCGAGGAACGTGACCTTGCCGCCGACGAGATACGTCACCAGCACGTCGTCATCGTCGGTGAGCGCCTCCGCGCAGGCGAAGATCGCGTGCGATCGCGGGTGGCTCCACCACGAGCCCGACAGGGTCTCGCCGGTGATGATCCCGACCACGCTCGGCAGCTTCTTGTCCTGCAGGAGCAGCAGGCGGTGCTCGCGCAGGGCGCGGCGGACGTCGTCGCAGGTGGGCATGCGGCTCTCACTCTAACCCACGAGCCGAGCGCCCACTTCGGGATGGCAAAGACTTCAAAACCGCACGAGCTTCTCGAACAGGTGCGCCAGCGCCGCCGCCAGGTCCCGATGCACACCCGAATGCACCGGCGAGGTCTGAATGATCGTACTGCGCGGCGCGACCAGCCAGTGAAAGCGCTCGCTCTGGGACAAGAGGCCGATCGGCCCCGCCTCCGGCCCGCCCGCGCAGATGCGGGGGATGGCGTCGAGATAACTCCGGACCACCTCCTGATCGAGTGACGGCGCGAGGGCGCTCAGGCGCGCCGGGTCGAGCTCGATCCGGGCATCGAGGAAGCGCGCCGTGCGGCTGAACAGGATCACCCCCGCGTTGACGAACTCGCCACGCTCCACGCGCGGGACGACCCGCACCACGGCGTAGTCAAACGCGTGCAGCGCGGGCACGGACGGCCTCCTCCAGCCAGGGACGCGGCGGTTCCAGGCGCCGCATCAGATAGTCGACGTACGCTTTGCGGTGCGCGTCCAGGTCGGGAAAGGACGAGTCCTCCTCCAGCCACTCGTCCGGAATCATCTGCACCACACTCTCGATCGCATCGCGCCCGAGGCGCGCGCTCAGCTCTGCATCGGCCTCGCGCAGCTCGGTCGCCCAAGGCAGAAGCACGTGGTCGGCGATCTGCGGAAACGCGCTCTTGGCTCGTGTCGGATCGTCGCTCCAGGCGTGGTGCACGATCAGCGTTGCCCCGTGGTCGATCAGCCAGAGATCGCGATGCCAGATCAGGAGATTCGTGTTCTTCGCCGTGCGATCGACGTTCGTCACCAGCGCGTCGAGCCAGACGATGGACGACGCCAGCCGCGGCGAACGGGCGACGGCGGCCGCGCGCTCGACCAGCGGATCGAAGGTGATCGAGCCCGGCAGGTAGTCGAGGGCGAGGTTCAGGCCGACGCTCTTGCGCAGCAGTTCTTGGATCTCCGGATCGGGCTCGGTCTTGGCCATCCGCCCGTCGACCTCGGCGAAGACGATCTCCGGCACGCGCAGCCCGAGGAGGCGGGCCAGCTCGCCGGAGACCAGCTCGGCGATCAGCGCCTTCACCCCCTGCCCCGCGCCGCGGAACTTGAGGACGTACGTGCCGTCGTCGTCCCCTTCGACGATGGCCGGCAGCGAGCCGCCCTCGCGCAGGGGCGTCACGTATTCGGTGGCGTTGATGGTGCGGAGCATGGGCCGGAGCGGGATTCTCTCACGCGGTAAGCGCGCGTAAGCGCGCTGTAAGCACCGGCTCGGATAGTGCGTGACCCATGAAACGTCTGTTGAAAGTCACGGCCTACGTGTTCGCGGTGCTGGCAGTGCTGATCGGCACCTTTGCGATCGTCGTTCTCGTCCGCGCCAACCGCACGTTCGACGCGCCTTACCCCGACGTCCACGCGAGCAATGATCCGGCGGTCATCGCCCGCGGCGCGTACCTCGTCTACGGCGCCGGGCATTGCGTGAACTGCCACACCAGCAAAGCCGAGCAGCAGAAGGTCAAGGCCGGGGAGCGCATCCCGCTCGCGGGCGGCCTGGAGTTCCGCTTCCCCCTCGGCTCGTTCTTCACGCCGAACCTCACTCCCGATCGCCAGACGGGCATCGGCCGGCGCACGGACGGAGAGCTGGCGCGCCTGATCCGCCATGGCGTCACCGCCGAGGGCAAGGCCGGGCTGCCGTTCATGCAGTTCCAGAACATGTCCGAAGAGGACCTGGTGGCGGTGATCTCGTTCCTCCGCTCCCAGCCGCCGGTCCGGCGCGCCGTGCCGAGGCACCGTCCGACTTTCATGGGCAAAGCCGTCCTGGCCTTCCTCATCAAGCCCGAAGGCCCCACCGGACCGATCCTGAAAACCAGCCCTGCCGAGGCGCCGACCGTCGAGCGCGGCGACTACGTGGCCAACCGCGTCGCGGTGTGCTGGGAGTGCCACACCAAACGCAACCCGATGGACGGCAGCTTCGTGAACGCGAAGTTCTCCGGCGGGTCGGAGTTTCGTCTCGACGACGAGCGGGTGATCGTCACCCCGAACCTCACCCCCTCGAGGGTCGGCCGCATCGCCTCGTGGGATGAAGAGCGGTTCGTCGGCCGCTTCGGCGTGGGCATGGGCATCCCCGGCACGCACATGCCGTGGCGCCAGTTCCAGGCCATGAGCGACGCCGACAAGCGCGCGATTTATCGCTACCTGCGCACCCTGCCGCCTTCCGACCACGATCCCGGTCCGTCGGTGCAGGCGAGAAGGAAGGAGAAGAAGGCCAAGGAGAAGAAGCGTCAGATCGCGAGCCGGTGACGGCGGGCTAAAGCCCGCCGCTCCACTGCGAGGGGACTTGGACGAATGACCGATCGAGCTCTCCCACCGCAGCGCATCCGAGAAGCTTCATCGTGCGGACGATGTCGGCGCGGAGGATCTCGATCGCCCGGGCCACGCCGGCCTGGCCGGCTGCGCCTAGGCCGTAGGCGTAGGCGCGTCCGACGAGCACCGCCCGTGCGCCGAGGCAGAGCGCCTTGACGACGTCGCTGCCGCGGCGGATGCCGCCGTCGAGGAGGACCTCGATCCGCCCGCCGGCGGCCTCGACGACCTCGGGGAGGACGCGCAGGGTCGGGGCGACGCCGTCGAGCTGGCGGCCGCCGTGGTTCGAGACCACCACCGCCGACGCGCCGTGATCGATGGACCGGCGGGCGTCGTCGGCGGTGTGCACGCCCTTCACCACGATCGGTCCCTGCCAGGCCTCGCGGATCCAGGGGAAGTCGTCCCAGCTCACCATCGACTGCGCCAGCGCGGCGGCGACGTCGGCGTACGGCATCGGCCCGTCTTTGAGGACGACGTTCGGGAACTTCATCAGGCCGCCGTCGCGGAGGTACGCGGCCAGCCAGCGCGGGCGGGACAGGACCTGGAAGACGTACGGGAGCATGGTGAAGGGCGTGCCGGAGACGAGCTCCTTCACGCCGTTGCGCAGGTCGCGCTCGCGCATCCCGGCGACGGCCGTGTCGATGGTGATGACCAGCGCGCTGGCGCCGGCGTTCCGGGCCCGCTCGATCCCGGCCAGGGCCACGTCGCGGCCGCCGACGAGATAGAGCTGGTACCAGAGCGGACCCGGCGTGGCCGCCTTCACGTCGCCGACCGCGCTGCCGGCGAGCGTGGAGAGTGTGAAGATCGTGCCGGCCTCCCCGGCCGCGCGCGCGGCCGCCTCCTCGGCGTGCGGGTAGAAGAGCCGGCTGCTTCCGACCGGGGCGAGGATCACCGGCAGGGAGATGTTCTGGCCGAGGACCGTGGTGCGAAGGTCGCACTCGCGAGTGGCGACGGCGGAGCGCGGGCGGAACAGGACGTCCTCGTAAACGCGCACGTTCTCACGCGCCGTCCACTCGGCGTCGGCGCCGCCGTCGATGTAGTCGAAGACGGCGCGCGGCAGGCGCTTCCTGGCCGCGAGTCGCAGGTCGGCGATGTTGACGACTCCACGCATCGTTGGCCCGCCATTCTAGGTTCTAACGCCGCGGCGGTTCCGGGCGTCCTTGGAGATATGAGCCTTTTCGCCGCATTGCTCTTCCTTGCGAACACGATCGCGGCCGAGCCGCTCGACCGGCTCATCCCGCAACTGATGGGGGACGGCGACGTTCCGGGCGTCTCCATCGCCGTCATTCGCAACCGGCGCATCACCTGGGAGCGGGCGTTCGGCGTGGCCAACGCCGATCGGCGCACGCCGCTCCGGCGCGACGCGATCTTCGAGTCCGCCTCGCTGGCCAAGCCGGTCTTCGCCTACGCCGTGCTGCGCCTCGTCGACGCGGGCGTGCTCTCCCTCGACGTCCCGCTCGCGCACTACCTCGGCGCGCCGGCGAGCGACCCGCGCATGAAGACCATCACCGCGCGGATGGTCCTCACCCACACCACCGGCTATCAGAACGAAGTGATGCCCGGTCAGACCCTGCAGGTGCATTTCGATCCCGGCGCGCGCTTCAGCTACTCCGGCGCGGGGTTCCTCCACCTGCAGCGCGTGGTCGAGTCAGTGACGCACGAGCCGCTCGCTGCGCTGATGCAGCGGCTCGTCTTCGAGCCCCTGGGGATGCGCGACAGCGGCTACGTCTGGCAGCCGTCCTGGGAGCAGCGGAAGGTGTACGGCCACGCCGCCGCGGGCACCGTGAACGAGCGGCGGCGACCGGAGACCGCCACGGTGGCCACGCTGTACACCACCACGCGCGACTACGCGCGCTTCATGATCGCGCTGATGAACGGCACCGGCCTGAAGCCCGGCACTGCCGCGGCGATGAGGTCGACGCAGGTGCCGGTCGACGCCTCCCGGCCGATGTGCCTCTCCCCGTGCAGCGGAACGATGTCCACCGCCCTGTCCTGGGGTCTCGGCGTCGGGATCGAGACGACCGCGAGCGGCACCGCGTTCTGGCATTGGGGCGAGAATCACGGCGACACTCACACCTTCATGATGGGGCGCACCGACGGCAGCGGCGTGGTCGTGTTCACCAACAGCGGTAACGGCCACTCGATCATGCCCGAGATCGTCGCCGCCGCCCTCGGCGGCGAGCATCCGGCCTTCGCCTGGATGGGGTACGAGTCGTATCGTCAGCGCGGTGTGCGGCGCGGCGCGATGTAATGGAAGCGAACGAGGTACACATTCTCGCCGCGGCCGTGTTTCGCCACTTTGAGCAGGTCGTCGACGGTCTTGAAGCCGGAGGCGCGCGCCAGATCGGCGGTGATGTCCGCGACGGTGATCGGCACGATGGACTCGATCTCGATCTCCCCTTCCTCCATCCGGTATCGCTTGCCCACCGTCACGTGCGGATGGGTCCACACGCGCACGCTGCAGGTGATCTCCCCGCTCCGCACTCCATCGCGCAGAAATTTCGTGAACTGCATCACCGCGACGTCGCGTCCAGGAAGGCCGCCAGGTCCTTCTTGAACTTCACCCGCGAGGGCTCGTGCACGTACATCATGTGGCCGGCCTCGTAGTACTCGACGGCGATGTTGCGCCGCACCTCGGCGGGGACGTCGAGATGATGGACGAAGTACTCGACCGCGCCGTACGGGCAGGCCAGGTCGAAGTAGCCCTGCTGCACCAGCACCTTCATCTTCGGATTGCGCACCATGGCGTGGGCGAGATCGATTCCGGTGTTCGCCACGGGCGAGCGCCCGCCGTCCCCGGGCGTCTCGTGTCCCTCGTCCCACTTCGACCAGAGACCGGCGGAGAGGACGTATTCGCGCTCGGACTGAACCTGCAGCTCGTTGCGGTAATAGTCGTTGAACGTCGCCACGATGGCCGGCGCGACGGCGTCGGCGTACGGGTCGTAGCGCATGGTCTCGGCGATCGAGCTCAGGTTCCCGCCGGTGTAGCGCGTGTCGATGCGCCCCACCACCAGGCCGCGCGTCCTGAGCAGTTCCTGGAGGAATTGGCTCTCGTTCATGCGCAGGTTGGCCCGGTCCCAGTACTCCGCGCTCACGCCGGTGAAGCGCGCCAGTCCCTCGAGCGCCGCGCGCCGCTCCTCCGCCGTCGCCCGCGCGCCCTTGAACAGCACCGGCGCGTAAACGTCGCGGGCGAACGCCTCGGCCTGGTGGAGGAAGGTCTGCAGATCGGGCCGCGGCTCCGGGACGATCTTGTGGTACCAGGCCGTCGACGCATACGTGGTCAGGAAGTTGGCGTATGCGGTGTCGACGGCGGAGTAGGGATTGCCGGCGATAGCATCCATGAACGGCGACACCAGGATCACGCCGTTCAGGGTCACGTTGTGCCGCAGCAGCACGTACGCCACGGCGCCCGAGCGCATGCCGCCGTAGCTCTCGCCGAGGATGTATTTGGGCGACGACCAGCGCCCGTTCTGATTGAGATAACGGACGATGAAGTCGGCCACCGACCGCGCGTCCTGATCGACGCCCCAGAAGTCCTTCCCCTCCCCTTTTCCGACCGTGCGCGAGAAGCCGGTGCCGACGGGATCGATCATCACCAGATCGGCGCGATCGAGGATGGTGGCGTCGTTTTCGACGAGGCGGAACGGGCCGCGCGTGTTCGGCTCGAGGTCGGCGATCTGGGTGCGCTTCGGGCCGAGGACGCCGACGTGCAGCCACGCCGACGCGGAGCCGGGGCCGCCGTTGTACGCGAACAGGATGGGGCGCGTGGCGCGATCGGCTCCGTCCTTGGCGTAGGCCGTATAGCCGAACAGCGCCACCGGCTCGTCTTTGTCGTCGCGGATCAGCATCGTGCCCGCGGTCGCGGTGTACGCGAGCGGCGCGCCGCCGATGGTGATCCTGTGCTTGGTCACCCAGGTCTTGGCTTCGGGGACGGCGGGCTCGGGCGGCTTCGCGGGCGCCTCCTCGGCGGCGGCGAGCGGCTGGAGAGAGAGCAGGGCGAACAGCGCGGCGCAAAGGAGGTTCCTGGTCATGCTCCGCGCATGATCGCATGCGGGCTGCTCGCGTAGGGCGGGCGAAGACGCCCGCCCTGCTCACGCGGGCGAGCGGTCCGCTTCCTCATCCCGCGCGCGGTCCCCGCGCCGGTCGACGATGCTGTGGCGATAGCCGTACGCGGTCAGCTCGGCGCGGGTGGAGACTCCGAGCTTGGAGAAGATCGCGCCGAGGTGGTGGCGCACCGTGGCCTCGGAGATCGACAGCTTCTCGGCGATCTGTTTGTTCGTCAGGCCGGTACAGGCCACGCGGGCGATCTCGCACTCGCGGGGCGTGAGCTGGTCGATCTTCATCTGTTCGTAGCGCGGGACGTCCAGGGCCGGCGCCGAGTCGGAGAGGATCTCGGTCAGCACGGCCCGCTCGAGCAGGGCCTGCCCGCGGGCCGCGGCGGTCATCGCGTCGAGGAGGGTCTCTTCCCCGCGAGCCTTCAGCACGATGGCCGAGGCGCCGTGGCGGAGGGCGGTGTAGCAGGCCCGCGGATCGATGGCCGCGGTCACGATCACCACCGGCCGCGGGGCCATCCGGTCGAGCATCGTGGCCAGGCTGGCGAGCTGAACGCTCGTGGCCCGGCGGAGATCGTGGTCCATCAGCACCAGATCGATCTCTCCGCGCAGAGCGTACTCGAGTGCCGTCGACTCGCAGGTGCTCTCGGCCACGATCCGGAAGTCCTCGCGGGTCTGGACGAGGAGGCGCAGGGCGGCGCGGTACAGCGACTGATCGCCGCAGAGCAGGACCCGGATCGCCTCCGCGGCGCGGAGCGGGCGGGCGGGCTCGGCCGCCTCCATCCAGGGGAAGGGGGAACGGGAGGACGGCGCGTCGTCTCTGCCGGTGCGGTTCATCGCGGACAGGAAAAACTGGAACTGCAATCCATCCCTAATGCGCAGCGCGTGCCACGCACTTCTGTCCTTCCCGCCGCAGGGTGGAGGACAGGCAATCCTGCCTGTCCTCCGAAAAAAGCGTCCTTATTGGGGCGAATCGGGCAGGCCGTTGCCGCAGGCCGTCTCCAGCGACAGAGTCATGCCTTTGGTGGCCGGATTGAACGTGATGACCGTGACCACGTGGAAATTGTCCGAGGTGTTCACCTTGTGGTACATGCGCTGCGAGAACGTCTGGGCGTAGGCGACGTCGGCGCTGGCCGAACCGGAGGTCGCGTACGTCCCGCTCATGGACGTGTTCTCGCTGAGCTGGTACCGGTCGACACCTGCCGCCGTCTGCAGACCGCTGGCGTACGTCGAGTAATTGACCCAGACCCAGTCCTGGATGGCCGTGCAGGGATTGTCCATGTACTGCCCCTCCTGATAACTGCTGCCGCCGGACCAGCCACCGCCGCCGCCGGACTCGCAATCGATGCACATCAGATTGCTGGTCGGGTCTCCGGCCCCGGTCCCCGGCCGAGCCTGTCCGAACGCCGGAACCGCACAGACCGCGACGATGATGAGCAACATCCAGATTTTGTTTTTCATGATTCGATCACTCCTTCGAGTCGGGCGAACCGTCGCCGCAGGCCGTCTCCACAGTCACCACGGGCGTCTTCGTCGCGGGGTTGAACGTGATCACCGTGACCACGTGAAAGTTGTCGGCCGTATTGACCTTGTGATACTTGCGCAGGCTGACCTGCTGCGAGTAGGCGACGTCGGAGGATGACGAACCGGTGGCCGAATACGCGCCGGCCACGGTCGTGCTCTCGTCGAAGAGGTAGCGATCCACGCCCTCCTCGAACTGCGCACCGTCCACATACGCCTGGTAATTGACCCACACCCAGTCCTGGACGGCGGTGCAGGGGTTGTCCATGTACTGGCCGTTGTTGTAGGTGCTCGAGCCGGACCAGCCACCGCCGCCGTCTTCCGCGCCGATCTCGCGTATCTGCTGGAACTGGCCGAACGCCGGGATCGCGCATACGGTCACGATCACCAGCAGAATCCACAGTCTGAGTTTCATTGGCAGTCTCCTTCTCAGTTGCAGGTCGACTCGGTGGTGACCTGGGTCTGGACGCCGTTGCCGTTCACCTGGAAGACGAACGTCGAATAGAAGCTGGGCGCCGAGCCCGTGCTGACGAAACGGTTGCGCTGGCGGAACTTGATCGGGAACGTCGGGAACTTGGAGTTGGACTGCATCGAGCCCATGATGTTGTAGCCCGAGCCGGTGGCGTGTCCGTTGCCGTTCACATTGAACGTGTCGTTGGCCACGAAGTGAATGCGGCCGTCGGTGCTGGTCTGGGTTTTCTCGTGGAAATGAAGGCTTCCCGAGAACGAGACGGTCTCGCCGTTGCACGGGTTGACGGTGGTTCCGGAATACGGAATGGTGTAATTGACCATCTGCGCGCCGGCGGACACGGTCGCCGACAGGATCAGGCCCATAATGGCCGTACGGACAATACTCGACAAAGACACGGAATGCATGCTGTTCTCCCTGTGAATGATTATTTTGTGAAGCGAGGGAAGAATAGGAAATCCATTACCCGTCCGCTACGGACATTGTGATAATTAATTTCCCGACATGCGCATGAGCGTGCGATACCGCGCCGGGCTGACGCCGAAGCGGCGCGCGAATGCACGGTGAAAATTGCGCGGCGTGCCGAATCCCGCCCTCACGGCCACGTCCTCGGTTCTCAGATTCGATTCGAGCAGCAGCGTCTCGGCCGCCTTTTCCCGCATGACCGCGAAATACTCCGACAAGGATCTGCCGGACATTTCCCGGAACCGGTGATTGAGAGTGACCCGGGAAATCCCCAGCTCCCACGCGATCTCCGAGACGCGCGGCGCCGTGGCCTTGTCCCGGCAGCGCGCAACATAGGCGTCGATTTCCCTGAAATCGATTTCAGTCGGTTTTCTGGACATTGTGGATCAAGGGGTCATGAAGGAGCCGATCGGCTTCAGATTGCCCTGCCGATCCATTGTGGCGACGTGCACGCGCCGCACGCCGGTCCTGCGGCTGCGCCCGAACGTCACCGCGGGCGTCACACCGGTCTCGAACTCATAGAGGCTCTCCAGCGACGCCCGCAATGCGTCTCGCGTCAGTTCGCGCCCGCTCAGCTTCAATGCCTGGGCGAGCACTTTGGCGGCCGCGTACGCGGAGAGCTGCGACGCGCTGTTCGTTCCGGTGATCCCATGGCGGGCGGCGAAGGCGCGATATTCGGCAAGCCCTTCCGGCGTCCAGTCGGCGGGGGTCGTGGTCAATGCGACACGGATCCGGTCGCCGTATTTCGGAGCTTCCTCGAAGAAATCCACCGGCAGCAGACTGCCGAGCAGCAGCAATGGTTCGCTCCCGTCGACCGGAACGTCCGCCAGCTTCGCCGCGGGATCGAGAAAGACCATCGCCGACTCGCGGGTCGTGCCCGTGAACGTCAACAGCCCTTCGAGCTGGGCCACGACTGAGGGATGGAGATAGAAGCGCTGCCGGTTTTCCGCGCTGGCGTCCCTGCGCACGCTCACGGGCAGCACAAGCGGAATGCCGGCGCGCTCGACCGCCTCTTCCGCGGCGGCATCGGTCAGACCACCCGCGAGCGCGAACGGCGGATCGTTCTGCAACTCGTCGACGGTCACGGTCTCGAGGGCGATGCGCCGGCCGTGCACCTCCCCCGCGTCCTGGAAATACGCGGAGAGCACAGCCGCCATCTGCGCGCCGGCGTCGGACGGCGGCACGATCGTGCCGACGCGAACGGTCGTCTCCGTGACGCCGGGAACGTCTTCGCGGCCGAGGACTTTCAGATAGGCGACGAGCGCGGACACGTCCTCGGGGGACATGGCGTAGCGCGGCATGGCCGCATGCAGGGGATTCCCCGCTGCATCCACGCCCTCGGCCAGCGCGCGCCGGAACGTCTGCTCGCTGTACGCGGGACGACGGCGCCCGTTCGGCGTCGCGGCGCGGTACGGCTTGGTCAGCTCGAGCCAGGTCACGTTCGACGGCACGGCCCCGCCCTCGGCCTTGCCGCGCCCGTCCGCGCCGTGGCAGTTCGCGCACGGCAGTATCGTGGCCGGCAGCTCGCTGCCGGCGAGGGAGGCGGTGATGGGGTGCGTGCCCTCGCCGGAGACGTAGATGCGCCGGCCGGCCGCTGCATCCGCGAACGCGGAGCCGGCAACGAGCAACACCAGCGCGAGACCAAGACGCTTCATCGGTTCTCGATCACACCCTGCACGAGGTCCACGATCTCGTTCGCCTTGCCGAGCCCGAAGACCTTCTTCCAGAGGCCCTTCGGCTCGTTGCCGACGAGGAAGAGGTTCTTGTGCTCCTCGCGCGAGCCGACCTTCAGCCCGAGCTTGTAGAGGGCCTGCTCCACGTTTTCCTTTTTGCCGGTGAGGAACACCCAGCCCGGACGCGCCTTCATGTGCGCGGCGTACTCCTTCAGCTTCGCCGGCGTGTCGTTCTCCGGGTCGACGGTGATCGAGACCAGGAAGACGTCCTTGCCGAGGCGGTCGCCGACGGCGTTCTGGATCTTCGCGAACGTGGCGTTCATCAGCGGGCACGTGCCGGTGCAGGTGGTGAAGAACGACTCGACCACGATGGTCTTGCCCTGCAGCACGTCGCTGTAGAAGCGGACGGTCTTCCCATCCTGGTTCGTCAGCTCGACGTCGGTGAAGTAGTTGTGCGCGGGCGTCGCCCGTGCAACCACCGCGAACAGAGCGATGAGGATCAGCTTCTTCACCGCAGCTCCTCCAGCATGGCCGCGAGCTTCGTGGCCGAGGTGAAGCCGTAGGAGCGCTTCCACGTCCCGGTGGCATCGTTGCCGAGGAGCGTGACCGGCTGGTGATTGACGTAGTCCGGCGAGTACGCATTCATCGCCTTCAGCAGACGGGTGATGTCGTCCTTCTTGCCGGTGACCAGCGTCCATCCCGGCTTGGCGCCGAACTTCTGGCTCCACGCTTTCAGGCGCGCCGGCGTGTCGACCTCGGGGTCGATGCTGACGGAGATCAGCTGCGCGTCGGCGCTCTGTCCTTGCAGCTTGCCGAAGATCGCCCCCAGCGGCGGGCAGACGGTCGTACAGGAGGTGAAGACGAAGTTGACGGCGACGACCTTGCCCTTGACCAGGTCGCTGTAGAAATTCACGGCCTTGCCGTCCTGGGTGACGACGTGGATGTCGGGGATCGTGTGGTGCAGGCCTTCGGCCTGCTTTGGGGCGGAGGGCACGCCGGAGGCGTGCACCACACCGGTGTGGCAGGCCTGGCCCTCGGCGAGGCCTGCCCCGAGCACCACTGCGATAGTGAGGAGGATCCGTTTCATGAGTCTTTTTTCTCCGTGGCGGTGACGACCCAGTGCGGCAGTTGCCGGTAGGTCTTGCCGAGCGAGCTCGATTCGAAGAAGAGGTAATAGACGCCGGCGTGCGGCGGAACGACCGTGGCCTCGTACACGCCGTCGCCGACGGCCTTGGCCAGGGCGCGCGCCTGGTGACGTGCGGGAGTGAAGGTGAGGACGCGCAGGTCGCCCACGTTCGTCAGCGGCTTGCCCTTCCCGTCCGTGAGACGCACGCGCACCTTCAGCGGCGCGCCCGCGGCCACCGCCGGCTCGAAGAGACGCTCGACCTTCACGATCTTCGTCTCCTCGACCTTGGCGTCCGACGGCAGCGCCAGCGAGTAGTCGAAGCACTGGGTCATGCGCGGCGAGTCGAGGACGAACGGGATGTCGAAGCGGCCGCCCTTGGCCAGGCGCACGGTCGTCGCGTAGACGCCGGGCCTCACCTCGCGCAGGTTGCGGTTCACGGCCAGGACGCCCTGGGGCTCGCGGCGATAGTTCTGGAAGCTGCCCATCGGCGCGGCCATGCCCTCGGCGTAGTAGTAGATGGTCTTGTCGGCGGGATTGGAGACGAGCACCGCGCCCGACTCCGGCGCCGGCACGATCTCCGCGGGCAGCGCCGAGCCAGAGGCGTACTCCGGCGCCACCTGTCCGCCCTGGAAGCGGCTGATGGCGGGCTGCTTGCCGCCTTCGACGGTGCTGAGGCGGATCATGCTCACTTCTTCCGACCCCGTGGCCCGGATGTATGCGTAGAGCTCCGTGAACGAGACCTTGTCCGGCGCGCCGGCGACGGTGATGTTCTGCACGATCGCGTTCGTCGACGAGTCGAGGACGCTCACCAGGTCGGCGGCCGGATTGAGGATGAAGCCCCAGCGGCCGTCGCGCGAGAAGCCGATGCTGCGCAGCCCCGCTTTCGTGGCCACGCGCGTGCGGACTTCGTGGCTGTTCGCGTCGATGACGAGCACGGTGCCGTCCTCGAGGCCGGCGTAGACGGCGCTCGTGAGCGCGGAGTACGCGAGCGCCACCGGCTTTGCCGCCTCGATGCTGCGGACCTGCTTCGGATCGCGGACGTCGACGACGGAGACCCGGTCCTCGCCGGCGACGAAGGCGTAACGGCTGTCGCGGCTGAAGGCGAATTCTTTTCCGGTGACCTGGACGTTGGCGACGGAGCGGCGCTCCACGACGTCGATCGCGCTCACGCCCTCGTCGGTCGCCACCCAGAGGTAGCCCGCGTCCGGCTGGAGGGCCATGCGCTGCGGCTTGCGTCCCGTGGTCACGCGCCTGGCGATCTTCCACGTCTGCGTGTCGATGACGACCACTTCATTGAGCGACGGCACGCTGACGAAGAGCGTCTGCTGATCCGGCGTCAGCGACCAGTCCGCGCCCTCGGCGCCGAGAAGCACGAGCGCCAGGAGCTTGCTGCCGCCGAAGCCCTGCAGCGGATCGATGACGGCGACCGTGCCGTCGCGGTTGAGGGTGATGATGGCGTACTTGTTCAGATCGGCCTCGGGGCGGGCCTGCAGGCTGCCGCCGAGGAACGACTTGACCTTGGCCTTGCAGGAGTCGGACGTCGGGGCCGCGGTCCAGCGGTCGATCCAGGCGATCGGATTGAGACCGGTGATCGGCGCGCCGCTCTCCGCGTTGGTGACGGAGAAGCGGACCTCGACGTCGTTGTCCTTGACCGGCGTCATCGACAGGTCGACGGCGACGCCGTCCTTGCGGATGGTCGCGGCGCTCAGATCGAGCGCCGCAACCAGCAGTGAAACGGTGAACCAGTTACGGAATGACACGGAAGATCCCCCACATACCGCCGTCGAACTGGAACGACTGGAACGTGCGATAGAGGTAATCGCCGGGCAGCAGGAACACGCCGCCCGCCTTCGCCGGCGTGGCATCGACATGCGCGCTCGGACCCACGCCCATCTCGGCGCTGGTCCACTCGGAGAGCAGGTTCGAGCCGATGGCGGTGGAGTTGTTCACGTACGGGTGGCGCTGCCAGCCGTGGCCGTGGACGGTGAAAACGTTGTTGCGCTGCTTGCCGTGCGGGTGCACGACGCGGAAGCGCACCGGCACTCCCGCCTTGGCGGTGAAGACCGGCGTGACCGGATCGCCGCCGACCTGGCTGTTGGACAGGACGTTGGTGAAGATCTTCGTGCGGGTCTGCTCGAGCGGCAGGTCCGGCGCGAAGTTCAGGCGCGCCCACATCGGCTCGGTGCGGTAGTTGATCGCCTTCTGCGCGGAGTCCTCCGGATCCTCGGCCTCGGCGGTGTTGGGCACGGCCGTGCCGTCGGAGAAGCGCATGTTGACGTCGTTCTGCATGACCACCACGAACTCGCGGAACTGCTTGCCGTCCGGGGTGAACACCGTGGCCTGCGCGCGCGAGGCGGTGTCTTCCGTCCAGGTCGCGTTGCGCGGCTCGATGATCAGCGCGCCGACGGCGCCCTTGCTACCCTGCTTGATCGGGTCGGCAGGCATCAGGTTCGTGGCCCCGAACTCGATCGGCGTGGCCACGCGAGTGCCGCCCGGCTGCACGTCGACCGCACCGGCGTACCAGATGTAGGTGACGGTGTTGCCCGGCGTGGCCGTGCCCAGGACGTTGTTGCCGACGTTCATGCCGTCGCCGGAGGTCCACAGCCAGTACGACAGGAGCTGCGGGTGCAGGCCGACGTTGGACGAGGGCTTGATGTCGTTGTTGTTGAAGTTCTCGACGATCATCGGCAGGGTGTTGAAGCCGGCCAGATCGGCCGGCGCCGCCGGCAGCTTGTTGGTCAGGGTGACCTGGATGCAGTCGCCGGCGTTCGCGCGCAGGATCAGCGGCTCGACCGGAACGCCCGTCTTGAGCTTGCCCTTGTTGTCGAGGTCACTGGTGCGGACGTAGAGGATGGCCGTCGGGTCGTTGAGGTTGTTGCGGCTGTTGTAGACGAGCTTCCCGCCCGTCAGCGCCTGCGCGGCCGTGGTCGCCGTGACGGTGAAGTACTTCTTCGGCGCCGTGCTCGGGCAGATGCCGCTCCAGTTGATCGGATCGTTGTTCGGCGCGGTCGTACCGGCCGGGTTGTTCGGCAGCGGCTGCAGGTTCGGCTTGATGCCGGCCCGGCCGTCGAAGACGCGCAGCAGACCCCACAGCCCGTTCCACAGATCGTCGGTCGACGCGCCGCGGTAGAGATAGTCGGTGGGGAAAGGCTGGGTCTCGACCGACGACGGCAGCACGAACTCGAAGTGCTCGGAGATGCCCATCATCTGGCTGTTCTTGTATCCGCTGTTCGGCTCGGACGGCTCCTGCAGCCAGCGCACGCCGTTCATCGAGAAGTTGTGACCCTCCTCGTGCGCGCCGACGAGCATGCGCACCTGGATCTTGTCGCCCTGGTACGCGCGCAGGAGCGGCGTGAACGGATCGGTCGCGGCGACATCCGGCGTCAGCGGCGGATAGAAGCCCGGCTGCGAGTTGAGGGCCGCGTCGGCGCGGTTGATGCCCGAGCGGAAGACGTGGGCGAGATCACCGGCGGTGCCGGCGGCCTGGGTGTTGGTGTTCGGGTCGCGCACGCGCAGCGCGAGCGGCTCGTTGCGGTAGTTGACCACCATCGTGCCCGGATCCGCGGCGGAGAACGCCTCCGGACACGGCAGCGGCACACCACCGGGGCAGTCCGGCGCCTTGGCCAGGAGCTTCGGCAGACCGACTTCCTTCTTCGCCGGCGGGTTGATGACGTTGGCCGGATCGGGGAAAGTGCTGTTCGGCTTGTAGGCGAGCTGGAAATCGGCGATCTCCAGCAGGAACTCGCGGAAGCTCTCGGCGGTGTTCGGCGGAATGATGTCGGCGCGCCAGCTCGTGGGGCCGCCGTCGAAGCGCGAGCCCATGGTCTGGCCGTTGTCCGGATTGCGCCACACCGATCCCTGCGGCTCCACCACCAGGCCCGCGTAGAGACCGGCCTGCTGGTGCGTGGACGGTCCGAAGTGGTCGTGGGTGAAGACGGTGCGGAGGGTGCGGTCCTTGCCGGCGTTGTTGAGGAGGTTGTCGGCGTACCAGCGCTGGACGGTGGTCTGCGCGCCGAGGGTGCCGAAGAACGGATGCGCCTCGGCGGTGAGCGTCGTGCGCGCGCCGCTCTCGGCCCTGAGGCCGCCGAGTTGGTTGATGGCTTCGATGCGCTCGAGCACCTCGTCGGGCGCGAATGTGCCGTCCTCGTAGTTGAAGCCGTTGCCGGCGCCGTCGGAGGCGAGCACGTCGAACTTCACCAGGTGGATGTGCTGACCCATGACGTCGGTCGGCGTGCGCACCTGGAAGTCGTCCAGCTCGTACACGTGCGGCGTGAGCACGGTGTGGAAGAACTCGATGCAGTCGTTCGTGTTCGCGCGGAAGAAGAACGGCTCCGGCGGACGGGTCCCGTTCTTGGTCGCGGCCACGTCGTCCCACAGCGTCTCGATGCGCTGCTGGGGGAAGTGCCAGCCGGCCTTGTTCATCTTCAGGTCGAGCTGGATGATCGCGGCCTTGTACGTGCGCGGGTTGCCCACCGGCTGGCCGGCGTCGTTGATGCACGGGTCGGCGATCGGCGCGCCGGCCACGGCGGGCCGGCCGTTGGTGATGAACGTCGCGGTCGTGCCGTCCGGCTTGAACGTCGCGTGCGTGCGCTGGGCGTGGAAGCTCATCGCCGCGACCTCGGTGGCCGTGCCGGTCTCCGGGATCGCCTTCGCATCCGCGGTGACGAGCTCCTTGTTGAAGTCGAGGCGCGTGTGCTGCTCGACGAAGGTGCCGCCGGTGATGATGTGGCGCGGCAGACCACCGTCATCGACGGTGTCCAGCGGCGGCTTCGGCGGACGGTGGCCGGCCTGGGCCGGGACGAAGAAGGGGTAGCCGGGATTGCCGGTGCCGCTGACGACGGCCTGGCCGTTGGCGATGGAGACCGTGGCCCCCGGCATCGGGGCCATGCCCTTGGTCGGGAGCGGCACCATCGCCGGGATCGGCGTGCCGGCCGCGATCTCGCCGTCGGGAAGGGCGCGGGAGTTGGTCTGCGGGCGGCCTTCGCCGTCGAGCACCGTGCCGGCCTCGAAGACGTCGTGCACGCGCCAGAGGGCCCACATGCCCTGCGCGAAGTGCGGGTAGAAGTGGCAGTGGAAGATCGAGTCGCCCGGCGTCTGGTTGCGGTTGCCGCTGCCGTTGTAGGTCATCTCCAGCGTGAACGCGGCGCCCGGTCCGATGGCCTGCGAGTCGAGGTAGGTCGAGTTGTCGCTGTCCGGCGTGAACAGCCACTGGTGGGCGTGCTGGTGATGGACGTGATGCTCCTTCGAGCCCGCGTGGAGGATGCGGAACTTCACGTGATCGCCGAGGTAGCTGTGGTAGACGTTCGACGGATCGTCCGGATAGAAGACCTTCGTCGCCTTCGGACCCGGGGCCGGCGTGCACGGGTTGCCCTCGTGCATCGACTGGGGATCGCACGGCGCGTTGGCCGGCACGTCGACGACCATGGCCGGATCGCCGACGGTCCAGGAGGAGAGGAAGAACTCCTCGTACTTGCACTCCGTGCAGGCGTGCATCGGGCCGACGCCGAAGCGGTTGGCCAGCACCTCCGCGCCCGCGCCCGCGGTGCCGTAGTTGATGGCGAACGCGTCGCGCGCGCTGTGCAGGGTGTGGCTCAGCACCGGGTCTTCGAACTCGGCGAAGGCCTGCACCGCGCCGATCTCGTCGTGGTAGATGATCGTGAACTCGCGGAACGGCTGATTGCGGTCCGGCGTGGCCGGATTCGGCAGGTACGTGTTGTCCGGGAAACGCCCGGCGTTCGGGCCGGTGATCAGCGCCGTCAGATCGGAGTGGACGATTTCCGTCCCCTTCAGCATCTTCAGGATCGGCGTCCCGTCCGGATACGCGGCGTTGTAGTTGATGATCGGCTGGCCGCCGGCCGTCGTTCCGGTCGTGACCAGGGCCAGCTCGGCGTTGGTGATCTGGCTGCGGTACCACTCCGCCTGCGCCGGCTGCACGGTGATGGCGCCGAACAGGCCCGCGTTGGTCGAGCCGCCGTCGCCCTCACCGCCGGTCTGCGCCGCGGCGCTGTAGAGCACATGCGAGCCTTCACGCTCGGCGTAGAACGTGTAGGTGGCCGTGCCGCCCGGAGCGACCAGGCTGCTGGCATTGGCGCCGACGTTCGAGCCGTCCGAGGCGATGCTGTTCACCAGCTGCAGGCCGAGCGCGCGAATCGAGGCCGTGCGCGTGGCCGGCTGCTGGTTGTCCACCGGCGAGGTGGCCAAAAGGTTCTGAAACTGGATCGAGAGGCAGTCCCCCACGTTCATGCGCAGCACGAGCGGGCGCGGACGCTTCCCTTCCCGGAGCTGCACATTGCCCGGCTGGAGACCGGAAGACGAGTCGATGGGGACGACGTCGCGCCGGAGCGCGTACATCATGCCCTGCGGCTGGACCGCCCCCAGGCGGTTCCAGAAGAAGGGCTGGTCGAAGGCGACGACATCGGCCGTGATCGTGCGATTGCACTGAGCCATGGCGCTGCCCACCCCCCAGGTGGTGATGATGAGAATCAGAAGCAGGCGAAGCACTCGTGCCATCGCCGTTCTGGATGAACGCATGAATCCCCCTTAGCTGCGGATGGTTCTGCTGCGGATCGTTGAGACGCGTGCCGGCGCGGTCGGTCAGTGATGGAAACCGGTTACACGGTACCCAAAGGAGTCTTCGAAGAAATCGAACGTTTGCCGGAAGGGTGGGGGGACGATTGAGGGAGGCAACGGGCAGGCATATGGGCGGAATGGCCTATGCGCTCACCCATCCAGCTCCAGCGTCATCTCGACCATCGTCTCCCGGAAGCCGAGGCGGCGAAAGAGGTTCTGGGCGGCGGAGTTCGGCGCGGCGGTCCAGAGGATGACGCGCGGGGCGCCGCGCTCGCGGAGCCAGCGGATCGCGGCTTCGAGGAGGCTCGTGGCGACGCCGGTGCGGCGGAGCTCCTCGCGCACCGCCACGTCATGAATGAACCCTGCCGGGCCGCGGAGCTCCTTCCACGACAGCGGCTCGAGCGCGGCGTAGACGTACCCCACCACCTCCCCCGCCTCCTCGGCGACGAAGACGCATGCGTCCGGCGAGCCGAGCACGCTGCCGAGGAAGGACGCGTACCCGCGGGCAGCACTCTCGCCGGCGGTGAGGAATCGCTGCGGGTCGAATGCGTAATGCGTCTGCATCAGCATCGCCCCGAGGCGACCGACCGCCTGCAGGTCCCGTCGCTCAGCCAGCCGGATGTGCATGCGCCTCAGTCTATCGTTGCGCGCGCACGTGGAGCGGCGGGCTCT
>JBIOTX010000310.1:0-13956 GCA_044866315.1 Thermoanaerobaculia bacterium
CCCCCCGACTCTTTACAGCGAACGAAGTGAGCGTTACTGCTCGTCGTCGAAATCCGCCAGCGACAGCGCCTCGTCGTCCTCCGTCTCCCGCTGCAGCATCTCGTCCAGGCTCGGCACCGGGGGTGCCTCGTCCTTCTCGAGGTAGATGTCGCGGTAGGTGGGCATGCCCGTTCCGGCGGGGATGAGGCGGCCGACGATGACGTTCTCCTTGAGGCCGCGCAGGTAGTCGACGCGGCCGGCGATGGCGGCCTCGGTCAGCACGCGCGTGGTCTCCTGGAACGAGGCCGCGGAGATGAACGACTCCGTCGACAGAGAGGCCTTGGTAATGCCGAGGAGCAGGGGCACGCCGTCGGCGGGCTCGCCGCCGCGGTTCATGACCTTCTCGTTCTCCTCCATGAAGCGGAAGCGGTCGACCTGCTCGTCCACCAGGAAGTCCGTGTCGCCCACGCGGGTGACCCGGACGCTGCGGAGCATCTGCCGGCAGATGACCTCGATGTGCTTATCGTTGATGGCCACGGACTGGGAGCGGTAGACCTCCTGGATCTTGTCGACCAGGTAGCGCTGCAGTTCCTTGATGCCCAGGACGGCCAGCACGTCGTGCGGGTCGATGGGGCCGTCGATGAGCGGGTCGCCGGCGCGCACGCGCTCGCCCTCCTGCACGTTGACGTGCACGGAGCGGGGAACGCTGTACTCGTGGCGGGTGCCCTCGTCGGTCTCGACGATGATGCGGCGCATGCCCTTGACCACCGGGCCGTGATGCACGGTGCCGTCGACCTCGGTGATGACGGCCTTGTCGCGCGGGTGCCGGGCCTCGAAGAGCTCGACCACGCGGGGCAGACCGCCGGTGATGTCCTTGGTCTTGGTGGTGGCGCGGGGGATCTTCGCCAGAATGTCGCCCGGGTGGACGTCCTGGCCGTTGTGGACCATGACGTGCGCGCCCGTGGGCAGGAGGTACTTCTTCTCCTCGCCCTTGCCGGCCTTGATGATCAGGGTCGGGGTGCGCTTCTCGGCAGTCGCCGACTCGACGATGACCATCTGGGTCAGACCGGTGACCTTGTCGGTTTCCTCGCGGACGTTCTCGCCCTCGACGATGTCCTTGAAGGTGACCTTGCCGCCGACCTCGGTCAGCACGGCGGAGGTGAACGGATCCCACTCGACGAGGGCCTGTCCGGCCTCGACGTGCTGCCCGTCCTGCACCTTCAGGGTGGAGCCGTAGACGAGCGCGTAGCGCTCCTTCTCGCGGCTGATGGCGGGCATGTCCTTTTCGCCCTTCTTCTTCCCCTTCCGCTCCGGCGTGTCTTCCATGATCAGGAGCTTGCCGTTGCGGTTGACGACGACCAGGTCGCCGTTCTTGTTGGTGACGGTAACGACGTTGACCAGCTGCACGCGGCCCGGAGAGGTGGCCTCGTGCTTGGACTGCTCGGACACGCGCGAGGCGGTACCGCCGACGTGGAAGGTACGCATCGTCAGCTGGGTGCCCGGCTCGCCGATGGACTCGGCGGCGATGACGCCGACGGCCTCGCCGATCTCGACGAGCTTGCCGCTCGCCAGGTTGCGGCCGTAGCAGCGGCGGCAGACGCCGCGGCGGGTCTCGCAGGTGAGCACCGAGCGGATCTTGACCTGCTCGATCCCGGCCTCCTGGATGGCGTTGGCCAGATCCTCGGTGATCTCGTCGTTCTGGCCGACGAGCTGATCACCGGTGAGCGGGTCGTAGACGTCTTCCTGGGCCACGCGGCCGACGATGCGGTCGCGGAGCGGCTCGAGGATGTCGCCGCCTTCCATGATCGGGGTGACGACGATGCCGTCGAAGGTCTGGCAGTCCTGCTCGGTGACGATGACGTCCTGGGCCACGTCGACCAGACGGCGGGTGAGGTAGCCCGAGTCCGCGGTCTTGAGGGCCGTGTCGGCCAGACCCTTGCGGGCGCCGTGGGTGGAGATGAAGTACTGCAGCACCGACAGGCCCTCGCGGAAGTTCGCGGTGATGGGGTGCTCGATGACCTCGCCCGAGGGCTTGGACATGAGACCGCGCATGCCGGCGAGCTGGCGGACCTGCTCCTTGGAACCGCGGGCGCCGGAGTCGGCCATCATGAAGATGGGGTTGAACTCCTTGCGCGCGGCCTCGGCCCGGCGCATCTCCGCGAACATCTCGTCCGAGACGTTTTCGGTGGCGCGGTGCCAGATGTCGATGATCTTGTTGTGGCGCTCACCGTGGGTGATGGCGCCGTCGAGACGCTGGCGCTCGACCTCGAGCACGCTCTTGCGGGCGTTGTCGACGATCTCCTGCTTGCGCGACGGGATGACCATGTCGTCGACGCCGATGGAGATGCCGGCCTTGGTGGCGTACAGGAAGCCGAGGTCCTTGAGGCCGTCGAGCATCCGCACGGTCAGGTCGTTGCCGTAGTTGATGAAGCAGTAGTTGACCAGCTCCTGCAGGCCCTTCTTCTTGAGCAGGCCGTTGATGAAGGGGATCTCCTCCGGCAGGCTCATGTTGAAGATGATCCGGCCGACGGTGGTCTCGACGATCTTGCGGTCGAGCTCCTGGATCTCGGCGTGGACCACGTCCTGGTCGTTGAACTGCTTGGTGAGATCCATGAAGCGGCCGGACAGGCGCACCTTGATCGGCGTGAGCAGCTCGACCTCGGTGGCCTGGAGAGCGATGATGACTTCGTCCTCGCTGCCGAAGACTTTGCCCTCTCCCTTCGCGCCCGGCTTGGCCTTGGTCAGGTAGTAGCAGCCGAGGACGAGGTCCTGCGACGGCACGGCCAGCGGCTTGCCGTGGGCGGGCGAGAGGATGTTGTTCGAGGCCAGCATGAGCACCTGGGACTCGACCTGGGCCTTGGGCGAGAGCGGCACGTGCACGGCCATCTGGTCGCCGTCGAAGTCGGCGTTGAAGGCGGTGCAGACCAGGGGGTGGATCTTGATGGCCTTGCCCTCGACCAGGACCGGCTCGAAGGCCTGGATGCCGAGGCGGTGCAGGGTCGGGGCGCGGTTGAGGAGCACCGGGTGCTCGCGGATGACGCTCTCGAGCGCGTCCCAGACCTCGTTGGTCTGCAGCTCGACGAGCTCCTTGGCGGCCTTGATCGTGCCGACCAGGCCCTGCTGCTCGAGCTTGTGGTAGATGAACGGCTTGAACAGCTCGAGGGCCATCTTCTTCGGCAGACCGCACTGGTGGAGCTTGAGCTCGGGGCCGACGACGATGACCGAGCGGCCGGAGTAGTCGACGCGCTTGCCGAGAAGGTTCTGGCGGAAGCGGCCCTGCTTGCCCTTGAGGGTGTCGGAGAGCGACTTGAGGGGACGGTTGTTCGAGCCCTTGAGCACGCGGCCGCGGCGACCGTTGTCGAAGAGGGCGTCGACGGCTTCCTGGAGCATGCGCTTCTCGTTGCGGACGATGACGTCCGGCGCGCGCAGCTCGAGGAGCTTCTTGAGGCGGTTGTTGCGGTTGATGACCCGGCGGTAGAGGTCATTGAGGTCCGAGGTGGCGAAGCGGCCGCCGTCCAGGGGGACCAGCGGGCGCAGCTCGGGCGGAATGACCGGGATGACGTCGAGGATCATCCAGTCCGGACGGTGACCGGACTTGCGGAAGGCGTCGACGACCTTGAGCCGCTTGGCCGCCTTCAGCTTCTTGATCTGCGAGGTCTCGGTGCGCATGATCAGGCGGAGCTCGTCGCTGAGCTCCTCCACGGTCACGCGGCGGAGCAGCTCCTTGATGGCCTCGGCGCCCATCTTGGCCACGAAGACGTCGCCGTACTGGGAGCGCAGCTCGCGGTAGCGCTCCTCGGCCAGGAGCTCCTTCTCATGGATCACGCCGTCGAGATCGCCGACGTCGATGACCACGTAGGACTCGAAGTAGAGGATGCGCTCGAGATCGCGCAGGGAGATGTCGAGCAGGTGGCCGATGCGCGAGGGCAGGCCCTTGAAGAACCAGACGTGGGACACGGGCGAGGCCAGCTCGATGTGGCCCATGCGCTCGCGCCGGACCTTCGACTTGGTGACCTCGACGCCGCATTTGTCGCAGATCACGCCGCGGTGCTTCATGCGCTTGTACTTGCCGCAGAGGCACTCCCAGTCGGTGATGGGGCCGAAGATCTTCGCGCAGAACAGCCCGTCCCGCTCCGGCTTGAAGGTGCGGTAGTTGATCGTCTCCGGCTTGGTCACCTCGCCGTACGACCACGACCGGATCTTCTCCGGAGAGGCAAGCGAGATCTTGATGGCGTTGAAGTCATTGATCGCCTGCTGCTTGGCCGGTTGAAACAGTGCGTTGAAGCTTTCCAATGTTCGCCTCCCTTAGAGGGTTGCCGTTTAGTTGTCGTTCGAGGGCGGATGCGGGAACTGCAGTCTCACGTCGCTGCCGTAGCACTCCCAGCACGGCGGCTCCCACTCGTGGTCGCCGGTGTGGAAGTGCACGGTCACGCGGATCGAGCCGAAGCCGTGACAGGCACGGCAATCGGCGTTCGGCATCCGTGAAAGCGCGGTGGGTCTGCGTCGCATGGGCATCTACTCCTTCAAGAGCTCCACATCCAGACAGAGACTCTGCAGCTCGCGGACGAGGACGTTGAACGACTCGGGCAGACCCGGATCGTCCGGAACCTCGCCCTTGACGATGGCCTCGTAGATCTTCGAGCGGCCCTCGACGTCGTCGGACTTCACGGTCAGCAGCTCCTGCAGCGTGTAGGCGGCGCCGTAGGCCTCGAGAGCCCAGACTTCCATCTCTCCGAAGCGCTGGCCGCCGAACTGGGCCTTGCCGCCCAGGGGCTGCTGGGTGATGAGCGAGTAGGGTCCGATGGACCGGGCGTGGATCTTGTCGTCGACCAGGTGCGAGAGCTTCAGCATGTAGATGAAGCCGACGCAGACCTTCTGCTCGAACTTCTCGCCGGTCATGCCGTCGAAGAGGTCCGTCTTGCCGTCGTCGGGCAGACCGGCGGCCTTGAGCTGGGCCTTGATCTCCGCTTCGGTCGCGCCGTCGAAGACGGGCGTGGAGAAGTGGAGACCGAGACTGCGCGCGGCCCAGCCGAGGTGGGTCTCCAGGATCTGACCGACGTTCATGCGCGAGGGGACGCCCAGCGGATTGAGAACGATCTCCACCGGCGTGCCGTCCGGCATGTACGGCATGTCCTCCTCGGGGAGGATGCGGCTGATGACGCCCTTGTTGCCGTGGCGTCCGGCCATCTTGTCGCCCACCGAGAGCTTGCGCTTCATGGCGACGTAGACCTTGATCATCTTGATGACGCCGGGAGGCAGCTCGTCGCCCTTCTGCAGGTCTTCGCGGCGCTCCTCGGCTTTCTGCTCGAGCACGCGGATGCGGTTCTCGGCGCGCTCGACGAACATGCGCACCGTCTCGCGGGTCTCTTCCTCGACCGGGAGGGCCAGGAGCTCGCGGCGGCTGAGGCGGTTGACCACGTCGCGGTCGGCGACCTCGCCCTTGCGGACCAGGACGTCGCCGGTCTTGAAGTCCACCACGTCGCGCTGCAGCTTCTGCTCGCTCAGGACCTCGCCGATCTTCTTGTTGCGGGCGTCGGTGATGATCCGGATCTCATCCTGGATGTTCCGGTTCATGCGCTCGATCTCGCCCTCTTCGATCGACTTGGCGCGCATGTCCTTGTCGACGCCCTTGCGGGAGAAGATCTTCACATCGACGACCGTGCCCTCGATGCCCGGAGGGGTCTTGAGGGAGGCGTCGCGGACGTCGCCGGCCTTCTCGCCGAAGATGGCCCGGAGGAGCTTCTCTTCGGGGGTGAGCTGGGTCTCGCCCTTCGGCGTGACCTTACCCACCAGGATGTCGCCCTGCTTGACCGTGGCGCCGATGCGGATGATGCCGCTCTCGTCGAGGTCGCGCAGCGCGGACTCGCTGACGTTCGGGATGTCGCGGGTGATCTCCTCGGGGCCGAGCTTGGTGTCCCGGGCCTCGATCTCGAACTCCTCGATGTGGATGGAGGTGTAGTAGTCCTCCTTGACCAGCTTCTCGGAGACGAGGATGGCGTCCTCGAAGTTGTTGCCGCGCCAAGGCATGAAGGCCACGAGGATGTTGCGGCCGAGGGCCAGCTCGCCGGCATCGGTGCAGGGGCCGTCGGCGAGGACCTGGCCCTTGCGGACCCGCTGTCCCTCACGCACGACCGGCTTCTGGGCGATGCAGGTGTTCTGGTTCGAGCGCTTGAACTTGATGAGCTGGTAGATGTCGGCGCCGAACTCCTTGGTCTCGCCGGTCTCCTGGTCCTCGGCCTCGACGCGCACGATGATGCGGTTCGAGTCGACCAGGTCGACCACGCCGCCGCGCTTGCACATGACCACCGCGCCGGAGTCGCGGGCCACGACGTTCTCCATGCCGGTGCCGACGAGCGGCGACTCGGTGCGGAGCAGAGGCACGGACTGGCGCTGCATGTTCGCGCCCATGAGGGCGCGGTTGGCGTCGTCGTTCTCGAGGAACGGCACGAGCGAGGCGGCCACGGAGACGAGCTGCTTGGGCGAGACGTCGATGAAGTCGACCTTGTCCTTCTCGATCGAGACGAACTCGCCGGACTGGCGGGCGATGACGCGATCGTGGACCAGGTTGCCGTCGTCGTCGAGCATCACGTTGGCCTGGGCGATGGTGTAGCGCTCCTCATCCCAGGCGGAGAGGTAGAACGCGTACGGCTCGGCCTCCGCGGACTGCATCAGCTGCTTGCGGCCCTTGGCGCCGGCGAGCGCGGCGTTCTCCTTGGCGATGCGGTTGTTCTCCTTCTGGAGCTCCTTCTTCTCGACGATCTGGCCGAGGGTGAAGCCGGTGTCGCCGACCTTCACCACCCGGTAGTGATCGTGGACGCGGCCGTCGGCCACCTTCTTGTACGGCGACTCGATGAAGCCGTACTCGTTGATGCGGGCGTAGCAGGCCAGCGAGGAGATGAGGCCGATGTTCGGACCCTCGGGGGTCTCGATCGGGCAGATGCGGCCGTAGTGGGTCGGGTGCACGTCGCGCACTTCGAACCCGGCGCGCTCGCGGGACAGACCGCCCGGCCCGAGGGCCGACAGGCGCCGCTTGTGGGTGACCTCGGAGAGCGGGTTCGTCTGGTCCATGAACTGCGACAGCTGCGACGAGCCGAAGAACTCCTTGATGGCCGCGATGACCGGCTTGGAGTTGATCAGGTCGTGCGGCATCGCCGAGTCGATGTCCTGGTGGACGGACATCTTCTCCTTGATGGCGCGCTCCATGCGCACCAGGCCGATGCGGAACTGGTTCTCCAGGAGCTCGCCGACGGCGCGGACGCGACGATTGCCGAGGTTGTCGATGTCGTCGACCCGGCCGACGTCCTTGCGCAGGCGGAGCAGGTAGTTGATGACGACGTAGAAGTCCTCCGGCGTCATGGTCTTCTGCGTCACCGGGGACTGCAGGTCGAGCTTGATGTTGAACTTGAAGCGGCCCACGCGCGAGAAGTCGTACTTGCGGGCATCGAAGAACATGCCTTCGAAGAGGGCCTTGGCCGACTCCAGGGTCGGCGGGTCGCCCGGACGCATGCGGCGGTAAATCTCGATGATCGCCGCCTCGAAGGACTTCGAGGTGTCCTTGCGGACGGTGTTGAGCAGGATGTCGGAGACGAGATCCCACTCCGGGAAGATCACTTCGATCTCTTCGACGCCGTGGCCGCGGAGCACTTCCGCCCAGTCGGCCGGAACGGCCTCGCTGGCCTCGAAGAGGACCTCGCCGGTGTTGAAGTCGACGACGTCGCCGAGGAAGGTGGCCTTGTCCAGGGCGCTGAAGTCGACCTTGACGGTGGTCTCGTTGTTCTTGGTCAGGGCGTCGGCCATCTTCTGGTCGAGCTTGATGCCGCCGAAGACGGTTCTCACCGCACGACGTCCGCGGATGGAGTGGCGCTCCTTGGCCTCTTCCTGATCGAGGACGCGGCGGTCGAAGGTCAGCTCGGCGCCGGCGTCGGTGACGCGCACCTTGATCGGCGTGTAGAACTGGCGAAGGATCTCCTCGTCGGTGGTCAGGCCGAGGGCGCGGAGGAAGACCGAGCCGAGGAACTTGCGCTTGCGGTCGATGCGGACGTAGAGGATGTTCTTCTGGTCGTACTCGAACTCCACCCAGGAGCCGCGGTACGGGATGATCTTGGCCAGGAAGGTGTGAGCCGACTCCTTGGTGAAGAACACGCCGGGCGAGCGGTGGAGCTGGGAGACGATGACGCGCTCGGTGCCGTTGATGATGAACGTGCCGTTGTCGGTCATCAGGGGGATGTCGCCGAAGAAGACTTCCTCTTCCTTGGCATCGCGCATGTGCTTCACGCCCGTGTCCGGATCCTTGTCATAGACGAACAGGCGGAAGGTGACCTTCAGCGGGACGCTGTAGGTCATGCCGCGCTCCTGGCACTCCTCGACGGAGTACTTCATCTGCAGGTCCACAGGGTTGCCGCAGATGTCGCAGACCTCGACGCGGTTCTTGTTGACCACGCCGCACTGGCCGCAGTTGACGGTCTCCTCGTGCGGATGGTCGGTGATGATCTTCGCCCCGCAGTTCGCGCAGGTCATGCGCAGGTGCTCGAGGCCCTTGAGCTGTCCGCACTTGCACTCCCAATTGCCGATGGAGTAGCGGACGAAGTCCAGCGAGCAGGTCTCGCGGAAGTCGCTGAAGGGGAAGACGCTGGTGAAGACCGACTGCAGCCCGGTGTCCTCGCGCTCCTCGGGGAGGAGGTTCATCTGGAGGAACCGTTCATACGACTTGCGCTGCACGTCGATCAGGTTCGGCAGCGCCATGTAGCTCCGGATCTTGGAGAAGTCGTGGCGAACCGGCTCCTGTTTCGGCATGGCTCCGTTCATTCGGTGGAACTCCCTTTATTCGCGTGATAGGCGAGGCCGTGCAGCAGGCAACGAAGCACGGTGTACGCGATGTGGTGGAACCATGTGGAAAGGGCCGCTCCCCCCCTTTCCGGTTCCGAAGAGAGATTCTCGTACTACACAACAAAAGCCGATTCCGGGCGGTGCACAAACACCGCCCGGAACCGTTCGAACCGCTGAACTTACTTGACCGTGACCTTGGCGCCGGCGTCCTCGAAGGCCTTCTTGATCTTCTCGGCCTCTTCCTTGGAAACGCCTTCCTTGATGGTCTGAGGAGCGCCTTCGACGAGGTCCTTGGCTTCCTTCAGACCGAGCGAGGTGACCTCGCGGACGGCCTTGATCACGTTGATCTTCTTGTCGCCGGCTTCCTGCAGGACGACGGTGAACTCGGTCTGCTCCTCGACGGGGGCAGCGGCCGCGGCCGCGCCAGCGCCGGCGCCCGGCATGGCCATGGGCATGGCAGCCGCGGCGGCGGAGACGCCGAAGCGCTCCTCGAGCGCCTTGACGAGGTTCGCCAGGTCGAGCACGGTCATCGATTCAATCTGCTTCACGAAATCTTCAGTCGAAACGGCCATTGTTTCCTCCAATTTTTTCCTGACGGCCTCAGGCCGTCTCTTCTTTCTGTTTTCTCACTTGGTCGATCACGACCGCCAGGTTACGGATGTTCGCCGCGAGCACGGTCACGAGGCCGCGGATCGGGTGCTGCATGAGGAACAGCAGCTTGGCGATCAGCTCCTCGCGGGACGGCAGGTTGGCGATGTTCTGAATCTCGCTGGCCGGCAGGGCCTGCCCGCCGAGGATCGCGCCCTTGAACTGCACGGTCGGGACGTCCTTGGCGAACTTGGTCAGGACCTTGGCCAGGGCCACGGCGTCGGTGGTGTTGAAGGCCACCGCGGTCATGCCGGTGAAGTCCTTGCTGAGCTGGGTCAGCGGCGAGTCCTTGACCGCGATCAGGGCCAGGGTGTTCTTGACGACCACGTACTGCGATCCCGACTCCCGGACCTGCTTGCGCAGCTCGGTGACCTGGGGAACGGTGATGCCCTTGAAGTCGATCAGGAAGGCGTTGGTGGCCTTGCCGATGCCTTCGGCGAACTCGGAGATCGCTTGCGCTTTTTCTTCGCGATTCATGCTCCCTCCCTACTCCGCCTTCGCCTCGGCGATGGCCGTGTCGATCTGGACCGACGGGCTCATCGTCGATGAGATGTAAATCGAGCGGACGTACTTGCCTTTCGCTGCCGGCGGCTTCGCCTTGCGGACGGCGTTGATGATCGCCGAGGCGTTGTCGGTCAGCTGGTTGGCGGAAAACGAGATCTTGCCGACCGGAACGTGGATGATCGCGGTCTTGTCGACGCGGAACTCCACCTTGCCGGCCTTGATCTCCTGGATCGCCTTGGCGACGTCGAACGTGACCGTGCCGGTCTTCGGATTGGGCATCAGGCCGCGGGGGCCGAGAACCTTTCCGAGCTTGCCGACCGCGCGCATCATGTCCGGGGTGGCGATGACGGCGTCGTAGTCGAGCCAGCCGCCCTGGATCTTCTCGACCATCTCGTCGCCTCCCACGAAATCGGCGCCCGCCTCCTGCGCCTCCTTCTGCTTGTCGCCCTGGGCGATCACCAGCACGCGCTTGGTCTGGCCGGTGCCGTGCGGGAGCACGGTCGTGCCGCGGACCATCTGGTCGGCGTGCTTGGGATCGACGCCGAGAAGCATCGACAGCTCCACCGTCTCGTTGAACTTGGCGTAGGCGATCTGTTTGAGCAGACCGAACGCTTCATCGAGCTGGTACGGGCGCTGTTCGACCTTCGCGACGGCGGAGCGATACTTCTTGCCGTGTTTGGCCAAATTGCCTCCTTGTAGTGTTAGCGGCAGTGCGCGGGGCGCTGCCTCCTACGTGTTGTTTGCGGCAGCCACGCGCTGCCGCGCCCTTCGAAAACTAATCGACCACTTCCATGCCCATCGACTTGGCGGTGCCCTCGATGGTGCGCATGGCCGCCTCGACGGAAGCGGCGTTGAGATCGGGCATCTTCAGCCGGGCGATCTCTTCGACCTGCTTGCGGGTGACCTTGCCGATCTTCTGCTTGTTGGGGGTGCCGGAGCCCTTCTGGATGCCGGCGGCCTTGAGCAGGAGGATCGACGCCGGGGGAGTCTTGGTCACGAACGTGAACGTGCGGTCGGAGAAGACCGTGATCACGACCGGGATGATCAGACCGGCGTCTTTCTGGGTGCGGGCGTTGAAGGTCTTGCAGAACTCCATGATGTTCACGCCGTGCTGGCCGAGGGCCGGACCGACGGGCGGCGCGGGCGTGGCCTGGCCGGCGGGAATCTGGAGCTTGATGTAGCCAGTGATCTTTTTAGCCATGATGAATCCTTCGCGAAAACATCTCGCGTTAATTTGTAATCTTTATCGCTTCGTCCCGCCCTGGGCCGCCTCTTCGGTGGCGTCGTAGCGCGACACCTGCAGGAAGTCGAGCTCCACGGGCGTGGAGCGCCCGAAGATCGTGACCATCACCTTGAGGGTGTTGCGGTCGAGATTGACTTCCTCCACGACGCCGGTGAAGTTCGTGAACGGACCGTCGATGATCCGCACGTGCTCGCCGTGCTCGTAGACGTGCTTGGGCTTGGGCTTCTCTTTGGTCGTGACCACCTGGGTCAGGATCTGTTCGACTTCTTCCTGGGTCAGGGGGGTGGGCTTCTTGCCGGTGCCCACGAAGCCGGTCACCTTGGGCGTGTTCTTGACCAGGTGCCAGGCCTCGTCGGACATGTCCATCTCCACGAGGATGTAGCCGGGGAAGAACTTGCGCTGGACCTCGCGCTTCTTGCCGCCCTTCATCTCGACGAGGGTCTCGGTCGGGATCTTGATCTCCCCGAACTTGTCCCGCATCCCCAAGGCGTCGATGCGCTGGGAGAGGTTCTCCTTCACCCGCTCCTCGAACCCGGAGTAGGTGTGGACGATGTACCACTGCTTCTGACCGGCTGCTTCGACCATGGATCCTATGTGCTCGCCCCGAACTTCGTGAACAGGAAGTCGATGGCCTTGTAGAAGAGAACGTCGCAGCCCCAGAGGAAGAGGGCGAAGACGATGGTGGAGAGGATGACCACGGCGGTCGTGCCGATGACTTCGTTCTTCGTCGGCCAGGTGACCTTGGTCATCTCCGTCTTCACGTCCCGGAAGAAGTCCCGGACGGAGGCCACCCACTGCTTGGGCCGGGCGACGATCGCGTTTTCCTTCTCTGCTACTTCCTGTGCCATTGGTTACCTTACAGCTCTCAGCTAGCAGCCCTCAGCTCGCAGGAGAATTCCTTCCCCTGCGAGCTGAGAGCTGACAGCTGCGAGCTTCTCTTGAAATTTGGCAGGCCAAGAGGGACTCGAACCCCCAACCTGCGGTTTTGGAGACCGCTGCTCTGCCAATTGAGCTATTGGCCTGCATGCAGTTGCCGCAAACTGCTGAGAAAGCATTGCTTTCCCGGTTAATTCCCTATTTGGTTTCCCGGTGAACGGTCCGCTTCCGATCGTGCCGGCAGAACTTCTTCAGCTCGAGCTTCTCGGTCGTGGTCTTCTTGTTCTTGGTGGTGGTGTAGTTGCGCCGTTTGCACTCGGTGCATTGGAGCGTAATGATCTCGCGCTGCGCTGCCATGCTTTACCCCGGTCGATTCGATTTGGTGGAGCCCTCGACGAGATTTGAACTCGTGACCCCGTCCTTACCAAGGACGTGCTCTACCCCTGAGCTACGAGGGCGTTTCTGTTTTCCTGGAGCGGGAGACGGGATTCGAACCCGCGACCAACAGCTTGGAAGGCTGTGACTCTACCCCTGAGTTACTCCCGCGTGAGCTGCTAGCTCTTAGCTGTTAGCTCTTAGGGCCTAAGAGCTAACAGCTAACCGCTAAGAACTGGTGGAGAGTGGAGGATTCGAACCTCCGTAGGGCGTGGCCCGGCAGATTTACAGTCTGCTGCTTTTGACCGCTCAGCCAACTCTCCGCTGAGTACTTTTTCGCTGCGTTCTGGAGCTGGCGACGGGACTCGAACCCGCGACCTGCTGATTACAAATCAGCTGCTCTACCAACTGAGCTATGCCAGCGCCAACCCCCAGCTATACAAAATTCAAAGACACATTCATCCCATACTCGTGAGGCTTTGGATGAAAGCCACGGCGGCGGCCGGGGAATTGCGGGTTATAGCAGATGGCCAAACGGCGCGCAAGTACCTGTTATTTCCGCGTTTGCCGCACGACCTCGTAGCAGAGAACGGCCGCCGCGGAGGCCACGTTGAAGGAGTCGACGTGGCCGAACATGGGGATGGAAACGGCCCGGTCGCAGTGCTCCCCGACGTTCCGGCGGACGCCCTTGCCCTCGCTTCCCATGACGAGCGCGACCTTCCCGGTGAAGTCGATCTCATCCGCACGGTCGCCGTCCGCCGCCGCGGCGTAGACCCAGAAGCCCTTCTCCTTCAGCGTCTCGATAGCCCGGGAGAGGTTGGTCACCTGGGCCACCGCCACCCACTCCGAGGCGCCGGCCGAGGCCTTGATCGCGGCGGGGGTGAGGCCGACGCTCTCGTGCTGGGGGATGACCACCAGGTCGACGCCGAACCCATCCGCCACCCGGAGGATGGCCCCGAAGTTCTGGGGATCGGTGATGCCGTCCAGGATGAGCACGAATTTCGTCTCCTCCCTCGCCAGCACGTCGTCAAAATCCGCGTACGCCGCCTCGGAGACCTCCGCCACCACGCCGTTGTGCACGCCCCGCCCGGCGAGCTTGTCGATCTGCGGCGCCGGCAGCATCCGCACCGCCACCCCCGCCTTCCGCGCCTCCCCCACCACCCGCTGCAGCCGCCCGCTCTGCTCCTTGGCGACGGCGACGTAGCGCACGCGGTCGGGATGCGAGCGGATGGCCTCCAGGACGGGGTTCGTGCCGTAGACGATCATGCCTGCGCCAGCCGCTTCGCGAGCATCGGCCCCTCGTAGATGAAGGATGTGTAGAGCTGCACCAGGTCCGCCCCCGCGGCCATCTTCGCCCGAACGTCCTCGGCCGTGAAGACGCCGCCGACGCCGATCAGCGGATAGTCGGGGCCGACGCGCTGCCGCACCTGGGCGAGGACGCTCGTCGACTTCGCCAGGAGCGGCTTCCCGGAGAGGCCGCCGCCTTCGACGGCAGTCGTGTTCGT
>JBIOTX010000311.1:0-2547 GCA_044866315.1 Thermoanaerobaculia bacterium
CTGCGGGCGGCGAAAGATCGCGAGCAGGTGGCGCGGTACTGCCGGGCCGTCAGCGACATGACCGGTAGGCCGTGCAAAGGTCTCCTCTGGTACATCGATGTAGAGAATGATCTACTCGTTGAGGTGGAGTAGCCGGTAGCCAGTTGCCAGTAGCCAGTGAGGTGCTCGGGCTGGCAACCGGCCACTGGCTACTGGCTACTGGCTACTGAACATGCCGCTGTCGAAAGTCGTCCTCCTGTCCTTCATCACCCTCGTCACGATGGTCAACCCGCTGGCCGTGATCCCGGCGTTCGTGGCCTTGACCGATGGCGTCTCACGCGCGGGCCGGGCGAAGGTCGCGCTGGTGGCCTCCATCGCCTGCATCGTCGTGCTCACGCTCTTCTTCGTGGCCGGCAACTGGGTGTTCCAGTTCTTCGGCATCACCGTCCCCGCCTTCCAGATCATGGGCGGGATTATCTTCTTCACCAACGCCCTGCGCACGCTGATCGAGCAGGACGAGCGCCGGGTCTACAACATCGGCGGGGAGAAGCGGATGGAGGACCGGGACGTGGAGCGGGCGGAGATCGATCCCTCGTCCATCGCGGTCGTCCCGCTGGCCGTGCCGATGCTCTCCGGCCCCGGCGCGATCACCTCGACCATGCTGCTGGTGAACCTCTACCCGCGCATCGATCAGAAGATGGCCGTGCTGGTGGCCATCGCCGGCGTGGGCGTGGTGTCCTACGTCGTGCTGCTGGCCGCCGTGCCGCTGTCGCGTTTCATCGGCGACCGCGGCCGGGCCGTGTTCACGAAGGTCATGGCTCTCCTCCTGGGCGCGATCGGCATCCAGTTCATCATCAATGGCCTCAGGCCCGTGCTGATGGAGATCATCCAGGGAGCCACGTAGTGTTCATCGGACACCACGCCGCCGCCTTCGCCGCCAAGCGCGTCGCCCCGCGGGTCTCCCTCGGCACGCTGTTCTTCGCGACGATGTGGCTGGACCTGCTCTGGCCGCTCCTCCTCCTCGCCGGCGTCGAGCACGTGCGCATCGCCCCCGGCATCACGAAGTTCACCCCTCTCGACTTCTACGACTACCCGATCTCGCACAGCCTGCTGACCGTGATCGGCTGGTCGGTGCTCTTCGCCGTCCTGCACTACGCGCGGCGGAAGTCGTGGCGCGACGCGGGGCTGGTCGGCGCGGCGGTGCTCAGCCACTGGCTGCTCGACCTGCCCATGCACCGCCCCGACCTCCCGCTCTGGCCCGGCGGCCCGAAGGTCGGCTTCGGCCTCTGGAACTCGATCCCGCTGACGATCGCCATCGAGGTCACGCTCTTCATCCTCGGTCTCGTGCTCTATCTCCGCGCCACGCGCGCGCGCGACCGGATCGGCTCGATCGCGCTCTGGGCGCTGGTGGTCTTCGTGGGAGCGATCTACGTCGCCAACATCACCTCTCCGCCACCTCCAAGTGCTGACGCCATCGCCTGGGTCGGCCTCGCCGCCTGGCTGTTCGTGCCGTGGGGGTGGTGGATCGACCGCCACCGCGAGGCGCGCGGGTGAAGGCCCTCTTCGTCGTCAACGAGCGCTCCGGGGCGCGCCGCAACTTCGAGGTGAGCGACGTGATCCGCGGCGCGTGCGCGTGGGACTTCGACATCGTGCCGTGCGGATCGAAGGAGGCGCTGGACGCGATCGTCGACCGCGCCGAAGCCGAGGGCATCGACGTCGTCTATGCGGTCGGCGGCGACGGCACGGTGCACGAGACGGCCAAGCGCCTGATCGGCCGCAAGCCGGCGCTGGGCATCCTGCCGATCGGCTCGGGCAACGGCTTCGCGAGGCACATCGGCCTGCCGATGAATCCCGCGGCCTCCCTGGACGCCTGTCGCGGCGGACGGATCGTCCCCATCGACACCGCCATCGTCAACGACCAGCCGTTCCTCGGCGTCATGGGCGTCGGCCTGGACGCGGTCATCGCCCACCGCTTCGCGGACAGCACCACCCGCGGCTTCCGCACCTACGTGCGCGTCGGCACGCGCGCGTTCACGGCCTTTCGCGCCGAGGAGTACGAGATCGCGATCGGTGGGCGGACGATGAACCGGCGGGCGTTCGTCGTCGCCGTGGCCAACTCGGGGCAGTACGGCAACAACGCCCGCGTCGCGCCGCTGGCGTCGCTCCAGGACGGCCTGCTCGACCTGGTCATCGTCGACGCGACCACGTTCCTCCGCTCCCTGGTCCTGGTCATGCGCCTCTTCGACGGCACACTCCACCGGGCGAAGAACGTCACCTGGCTGCAGGCGCCGGAGCTGACCATCCGCCGGGCTGCCGCGGGCGAGGCCCATCTCGACGGCGAGCCGGTCACGCTGCCGGAGACCCTGCACGTGCGGGTCGTGCCGCGGTCGCTGAATCTGCTCGTCCCGGATAAGTCCAGGACCATCTAGGGTTCCACTTTTAGCCTAGGTAGGCTGCATTTCTTGCCTAGGTAGGCTCCATTTTTAACCTAGATAGGCTCCATTTTTAGCCTAAGTAGGCTCCATTTTTAGCCTAAGTAGGCTCCATTTTTAGCCTAAGTAGGCTCCA
>JBIOTX010000312.1:0-11695 GCA_044866315.1 Thermoanaerobaculia bacterium
TGACGGCACGTGCCCGGATAGACCGGCTCGCGCCCGAGCGGCGCGGAGGCGGCGCGCTGCAGGTCGGCGCGCGAGCAGGCGCAGTCGAAGACGAGATTCTTCTCGCGCAACTCCTCCAGCGCGTGCTCGTATAACCGGGTACGCTTCGACTGCCAGACCACCTCGCCGTCCCACTCCAGGCCGTAGCGCTCGAGCGCGGCCAGGATCTCCTCCGCCGACCCGGGAATGACGCGCGGCGTGTCGATGTCCTCCATGCGCACCAGCCACCGCCCACCCGCCCGGCGCGCGAACAGCCAGGAGCCGACGGCGGCGACGAGACTGCCGAGGTGCAGCGGGCCGGTCGGGGAAGGGGCGAAGCGGCCGGTTTGCATCGACGCATGGTCGCATTCCTTGGGGCGCTCCTCCTCACCGCCTGCGCCACCACGCCGCGGCCGCGCGAGCTCACGGCCATCCTCGAGCCGCTGGCCCTCGAGCATGGCGTTCCCGCGCTGGCGGCGGCGATCGCGCGGTCGGACGGGCCGATCATCGTCGCGGCGACGGGCGTGCGCAGCCGCGGGGGGCCGGGCTCGATCCGCGCGAACAGCCGCTTCCACATCGGCTCGGTGACGAAGCCGATGACGGCGACGATGATCGCGACGCTGGTCGAGGAGGGGAAGCTGTCGTGGTCGACGACGATCGGCGAGCGCTTTCCGAACGCGCGCCCGGAATACCGCGACGTCACGCTGGCCGACCTCCTCGCCCACCAGGGCGGCATCGCGCCGTTTACCGATGACAAAGAATTCGCCGGGCTCGCGTACACGGGAACGTTCGCCGAGCAGCGGCTGGGGTTCGCGAATCACGTGCTGCAGATGCCGCGCGGCGAGAACCAGTACTCGAACGCGGGCTTCGTCATCGCCACGGTGATGGCCGAGCAGGTCACCGGCCGGGCCTGGGAAGACCTCATCCGCGAGCGCGTCTTCGACCCTCTGGGCATGCGCAGCGCCGGCTTCGGCTGGCCGGCAAAGCGGCTGCCGAACGAGACCTGGGGGCACATCGAGGAGAACGGCAAGCTCGTGCCGCACGACCCGAACGGCGAGTATCAGATCTGGCCGTTCATCGCTCCCGCGGGCGACGTGCACATGAGCACGGAAGACCTCGTCCGCTTCCTCCGCGCGCACCTGATCGCGCTGCGCGGCAAGGACTCGATCGTGAAGGTCGCGACGGCGACGGAGATGCACACCAAGCGTGTCAAGAGCGGCCTCGGATTCGGCGTCGGCAAGGTCGCCGAGATCGAGCCGGTGAGCATGTACGCCGGGAGCGGGGGAACGTTCCTCACCCTCATCGCCATCGCACCGAAGCACGATCTGGTCGTGGCCGTGTCCGCGAATGCCGCCGACGCCGCCGCGGACGCGGCGGCGAAGGCGGCGCTCAAGGAACTGCTCACGCGCTACGCCAGAGCGCGCTGAATGTAGTCGCCGATCTCGCGGTCGAGCCCCTGCTGCTCCGCGACCTGCGACTCCTGGCGGTACATGCTGCGCAGGGACTGCTCGATGCCGGCGTCGCCGCCGGTGAACTCCTCGATCAGCTCGCGCCAGCGCTTCGCCAGCGCCACCACCCGCGGGTCCTTCGGATCGGTGCCCTCGCGCATATGGTCGCGGACGCTCTTCATCAGCCGCGGCCACTCCTCCTGCACCGCGCGCATGTGCTCCTCGCCGAACATGGCCCGGCGCTTGGCCAGGGTGTCCAGCTGCTCCTTGGTGTAGTACTTCTCGAACATGGTCATCACCTCGATCGTTTTCAGGATCTCGTCGGCGCTGGCCGACTCGTAGTGCGCGGCGACGGCCTCGAGGCGCGCGCAGAGGTCCTGCTGCGCCGCGATCTGCTCCTTCAGCCGCGCGATGTGCATTCCGATGACCCGCCGCGCGTCCAGGTCCCGGCGGTCCAGCACGTCGCGGGCCTCTCCGAGCGAGAAGCCCAGCTGCCGCAGCGAGAGGATCTGCTGCAGCCGGGCCACCTCTTCCCGTCCGTACAGCCGGTGCCCCGAGGGGGTCCGGTGCGCGGGCGAGAGCAGGCCGATCTCGTCGTAGTGGTGCAGCGTCCGGATCGATACCCCCGTCCGCGACGCCAGCTCGCCGATCTTCCAGAGCGCGTCGGTCATCGGAGGGCAGCGTAGAACCTGACGTAGCGTGAGGTGCAAGGGTTTTTTAGGGGGCACGGGGGCACGAGGGGCACGGGGGGGCACGCGTCTCCCTCGTGCCCCCGTGCCCCCGTCCTCCTCCTCGCTATATCATTCGCCCTCTCGAAAACGACACGCGGAGGCTGACAATGAAACGGCTCTTCCTCGCGGTTCTCCTCACTCTCCTGGCCCCGGCCGCATTCGCCGTCGACGAAGGGCGCGACGCGAACATCGACATGGTGGCCCACGATCTCCACGCCCTGGGGCGCATCGCCTCGCTGTCGGAGAACCTCAACAACTCCCGCCAGGTCATGCTGGCCATCCTCGACAGCGACATCCGCACCCTGCGCATGCCCCGCGAGGACGGCACGTTTCGCTGGGCCTCGCTGCAGCGCGAGGAAGGCGGCAAGGTCGCCGACGAGAAGAGCATCGAGCACGTGTATACCGAGCAGGAGCTGCGCTACGTCACCGTCAGCGGCCCGAACGGCTATCGGGTGGTGGTCACGGTGCCGAAGAAACGCAGCACCTTCGCCGCGAACAACCGGGTCTGGGTGCGCAACATCCTGGTCGACTCCACCGGCTTCGACGGCAAGACCACTCACCACGAGCTCCCCGTCAACGCCTGGATCAACCCCGGCGACGCCAACGGCGTGGCCCTCCCCGACATCGGCAAGTCCGTGAAGGCCACCGCCGAGCTGGGTGTCGAGAGCGGGAACAAGCAGGCCGTGGCCGAGGTCGCGCTCATCCAGGCCAAGCTGGTCGACGACCCGCTGAGCCCCTACTACCCCGCGGTCACCAAGCTCGTGCAGCTCCGCAACCTGGCCGCCGCCCGGGACATCAACCGCGGCGTCCTGAAGACCACGAACGACGACGCCCTGCTCTCCCTCCCCGGCGAGCTCGAAAAGCGCACCGCGGAACAGGAACGCCTGGCCGAGGCGCGCAAGCAGATGGCCCTCAGCGGGTTGACCACCGGGTCGATTGCCGTGGGTGACGCCACGCCGGACGTGGTCAACGAGCTGCGCGAGATCGCGCGGATGATGAACGGAACGCTGCAGGAGCAGACGGACGCAAGGGCGCGGATGCAGAGGTTGGTGGAGATGTTGAGTCCGCCGGTCGCGCAGTAGCTACAGCGGAACCCCCTCCACCCCCCACACCTCCTCCGCGTACTCGCGGATGGTGCGGTCGGCGGAGAACTTGCCGCTGCGGGCGGTGTTGAGGATGGACATGCGCGCCCAGTCGTGGGGGCGGGTCCAGGCCTCGGCGGCGCGCTGCTGCGTAGCCACGTACGACGCGAAGTCGGCGCAGAGGAAGTAGCGGTCCTCGGTGCGCAGCTGGTGGGCGAGCTCGGGGCTGAGCGAGGCCATGGTCTCCAGGACCTGCTGCAGCTCGGGGTTGGACCGGATGTGGGACTCGGGGTCGGGCCGCATGGCCGCGATCTCTTCGGCCGTGTGGCCGAAGACGAACAGGTTCTCCTCGCCCACTTCCTCACGGATCTCGATGTTCGCGCCGTCGAGGGTGCCGATGATGACGCCGCCGTTCAGCACGGCCTTCATGCAGCCCGTGCCGGAGGCCTCGGTGCCGGCGGTGGAGATCTGCTCGGAGAGGTCCGTCCCGGGGAAGAGCACCTCCGCGGCGGAGACGTCGTAGTTGGGCACGAAGACGACGTTGAGGGACTGCGCGCTGATGGGGTTGGCGCTGACCATCTTCGCCACGTCATGAATGAGCTTGATGATCAGCTTCGCCGTCCGGTAGCTCGGCGCGGCCTTGCCGCCGAAGACCACCGTGCGCGGGGTGACGATGCTCTCCCCGCGGGCAATGCGGTGGTGGAGGGCGATGACGTGCATGACGTTGAGGAGCTGGCGCTTGTACTCGTGCATGCGCTTGATCTGCACGTCGAAGAGGGTCATCGGATCGACTTCGATGCGGCGGCGGCGCAGCCACTTGGCCAGCTTCTCCTTCCGCTCGTGCCGGGCGATCAGCCAGCGCGCGCGGAAGGACGCGTCGTCCGCGTGTTTCTCCAGCTCGCGCAACTGGAACAGGTCGCGCGGCCACCCGTCGCCTACGGCCTCGCTGATCAGCGCCGAGAGCTCCGGATTCGCCTGCAGCAGCCAGCGCCGCGGGGTGATGCCGTTGGTCTTGTTGTTGAACTTCTTCGGGAAGAGGCGGTGAAACTCGGGGAAGATCCGCGACTCGAGGATCTCCGTGTGCAGGCGGGCCACGCCGTTGACGGAGTGCGAGCCGACGACGGCCAGGTTGGCCATGCGCACCGACTGCGCGCCGTCGTCGATGATGGCCATGCGCCGCACCTTCTCCGCATCGTTCGGATGCGCGGCCACGACCAGCGCGCGGAAGCGGCGGTCGATCTCCTCGACGAGCTGCAGGTGCCGCGGCAGCACCTTGCCCATGAGCTCCTTCGACCACGACTCCAGCGCCTCGGGGAGCACGGTGTGGTTCGTGTAGGCGAAGACGCGCTCGCAGATCCACCAGGCCGTGTCCCAGTCGAGGGCCTCGAGGTCGACCAGCACGCGCATCATCTCCGGGATGGCGATCGCAGGATGGGTGTCATTGAGCTGGATGGCGACCTTGTCCGGCAGGTCTTCCCAGCGCCGGCCCGGGTACTTTTTGAAGCGGCGGATGACGTCCTGGATCGTGGCCGAGGTGAAGAAGTACTGCTGCTTGAGCCGCAGCTCGCGGCCGGCGTACTGATCATCGGGCGGATAGAGGACCTTGGAGATGTTCTCGGTCGAGGTCTTGTCCTCGACCGCCGCGACGTACGCGCCGGCGTTGAACTTCTCGAGGTCGAACTCGCGGCCCGACTTCGCCGCCCACAGACGCAGGGAGTTCACGGTGCGGTTGCAGTAGCCCGGCACGGCGATGTCGTAGGCCATCGCGTACAGGTCGCCGGTGTCGACCCAGCGCATGCGGCTGCGGCCCTGGTCGTCGGTGTAGCTCTCCACGCGGCCGTAGAAGCGGATCGGGAAGAGCACGTCCGGCCGGGCCACCTCCCAGGGGTTGCCGGAGCGCAGCCAGTTGTCCGGCGCCTCGGTCTGCTGGCCGTCCACGATGCGCTGGCGGAAGATACCGTACTCGTAACGGATGCCGTAGCCGTAGAAGGGGATGGCCAGCGTGGCCGCGGAGTCGAGGAAACACGCCGCGAGACGACCGAGACCGCCGTTGCCGAGGCCGGCGTCCGGCTCGCGCTCCGCGAGCTGATCGAGGTCGTAGCCGATGCGGCGCATCGCCTCCTCGTACTGCCGCTCCGCGCTGAGATTGATGATGCAGCTCTTCAGCAGCCGGCCGAGAAGGAACTCCAGGGAGAGGTAGTAGACGCGCTTCACGTCCAGCCGGTAGTACGTGTCCTGGGTGACGAACCAGCGGTCCATCAGCCGGTCGCGCACGGCGTAGGCGAGCGCCTGGAAGGCGTTCTCGTCGGTGGCGTTGAACTCGTCGCGCGCGACCGAGTACATCATCCGGTGGGCGAAAGCGTCGACGATCGCGTCGGGATCGAGACCGCCGGGCTTGGGCTTGGGGATGTTGCGATTCACCGAGATCCCTCGCTGCGCTCGGGACGCCACGCTTCGCGTGTCGTCCCATAGACGAGCAGCCGGTGCGCGTCCAGCTGGAACTCACCCTCGAGCTTCTCCCCGATGCGCTCGGCCACGCGGATGGACGACACGTTCGCCGGATCGATCAGGCTGATGACGTGATCGCGGCCCATCTCGTCGAACGCATATTCGAGACAGCGCTGCGCGGCCTCGGTGGCGTAGCCCTTCCCCCACCAGTTCTTGCCGATGGTCCAGCCGAGCTCGAACGCCGGCCAGCCCTCGGGCTCATGGAAACCGACCCGGCCGACGAGCTGTCCCGTGTCCAGTTCCTCCACGCCCCACATCCCGAAGCCGCGCAGGTGCCAGTGGCCGACGATCACGGCGAGGTGCCGCCAGGCCTCCATGCGGCTCAGGACCGTGCGCGTGGTGAAGCGCGTGACGTCGGGATCCATGTGCATGGCGGCGTACGGCTCGAAGTCGTCCTGGCCGAGCATGCGCAGGCGGAGGCGCTCCGTGGTGAGGACCGGCGCGTTCATGATCGCGGATAGTATGGGAGCGGGATGCGAATCCGCATCATTCTCGTCGAGCCGCAGGAGTCGGGCAACGTCGGCGCCGCCGCGCGGGCGATGAAGAACTTCGGCATCACCGACCTCTGGATCGTGACCGGCCAGGCGAAGGTGCTCGAGCGCGTGGACGACGTCTCGAGCTGGTGGGCGGTGGGGGCGATCGACGTCGTGAACACCGCGACGCGCGTGGCCACGCTGGAGGAAGCGCTCGCCGACTGCCACCTCACCGTGGCCACGACGGCGGTGCGCGGGCGGCAGGTGTACGAGCAGCTCACGCCGTCCGACGTGGCCCGCCTCGCCGAGGAGCAGCTCGGCGACGAGCACCGCCTCGGGCTGGTCTTCGGCCGCGAGACGTTCGGCCTCTCCGGCCGCGAGGTCATGCTCTGCCAGCGTACGGCATCGATCCCGACCTGGCCGGAGTTCGCGACCATGAACCTCGCCCAGTCCGTGGCCATCTTCTGCTACGAGCTGGGCAAGGGGTTGCGCCCGCGGGCGCAGGAGCCCGATCCCGCGCCGCATCAGCTCATCGAGCACCTCAATCGCCAAACGCGCGCGCTGCTGGCGGAGATCGACTACTTCGGGGACAAGAGTCCCGACCGCATCTGCGCGGAGCTGCAGGCGATGGCCGGTCGGGCCGCGCTCACGACGCGCGAGGCGTCTCTGCTTCTGGCGATGGTGCGGCAGCTCGCAGCGAGAACCAGAACCACGCCATGAGCGCGGCGAAGACGGCCGCGGCGAGCCATGGCGCGGCGGCTCCGGCCCACTCGGGACCGACGCCCTCCGGCGCTCGGCTGAGGTACGCGGCGACGGCGGCGATGACCAGGCCGACGAGGCCCTCGCCGCCGACCAGTCCCGATCCGAGCAGCACGCCCTGATCGGCGCGCGCGGCGGCGTTCTTCCCGCGATCGGTCCACCAGCGCAGCAGGCCGCCGAGGAAGATCGGAACCATCGTCGCCACGGGCAGGTAGACGCCGACCGCGAAGGCGAGCGTCGGCAGGCGCAGCGCTGCCGCGATCAGGGTGATGCCGACGCCGATGGCGACGAGGATCCAGGGCAGGGTCTGATCGAGCACGCCTTCGATGACGAGCTTCATCAGCGTCGCCTGCGGCGCGGGCAGCTCCTTGGTGCCGAAGCCGTAGGCGCGGTCGAGGAGCATCACCGCCAGACAGACGAAGGCCGCGGAGGTGAGCACGCCGATGAGCTGTCCGATCTGCTGCGCGCGCGGCGTGGCGCCGAGGAGATAGCCGGTCTTGAGATCCTGGGAGGTGTCGCCGGCGATCGACGCGGCGATGGCCACGACGGTGCCGACCGTCAGCGCGGCGGCCTTGCCGGCCGTGCCGGTCCAGCCCAGCGCTAAGAAGACCGCCGAGGTGCCGAGGAGCGCGGCGATGGTCATGCCGCTGGTCGGATTCGAGGTCACGCCCACGAAGCCGACGATGCGCGAGGAGACCGTGGCGAAGAAGAACGCGAAGATGGCCACCAGGATCGCTGCGACGAGGCGGTGGGAGAAGACGTCCAGGGCCTGGAACGCCTGGGGCACCGCGGCCAGCAACGCGACGACGCAGAGCGCGCCGCCGACGGTCGTGCTGAAGGGCAGGTCGTGCGCCGTGCGGATCGGATGGGCCACCTCCGCGCCGCGGTTGCGCAACTGCTGCATCCCCATGCGGAAGCTCTCGGTCATCGTGGGGATGCTGCGGACGAGAGTGATGATGCCGGCCGCCGCCACCGCCCCGGCGCCGATGTAGCGCACATAGCGCGACCAGATCTGTCCCGCGCTCATGGCGGCGATGGTGAGCGTCGTCTCGGGATACAGCGGTGTCGTCCGCGACTCACCCCAGGTGGCGATGATCGGGATGATCACCAGCGACGAGAGAAGCCCGCCGCCGACCATCACCGCCGACACGCGCGGCCCGAGGATGAAGCCGACGCCGAACAGGGCCGCGCTGATCTCCGAGCCGATCTGTCCCTTCTTCAGCAGCGGCAGGTTCACGTCGACTTCGTCCGGCACGACCCGGAACCCGCCGACGAGGGCCTTGAACAGCGCCCCCGCCGCCAGTCCGGCGAACACGCCGCCGGCGCGCGCGCCACCCGCCTGGGTCGCCTTGAGCACCTCCGCGCACGCCGTCCCCTCGGGATACGGCAGGGTCTTGTGCTCCCGCTCGATCAGGAACCGCCGCAGCGGAATCATGAACAGCGTGCCGAGGATCCCGCCGGCGATGGCCAGGAGCGTCATCTGCAGCAGCGACGGATCGAGCTGCCAGAGGAACAGCGCGGGGATGGTGAAGATCACCCCGCTGGCCACCGAGCTCGAGGCCGAGCCGATGGTCTGGGACATGTTGGCCTCGAGGATGTTCCCCTTGATCAGCTTGTACGCGGCCACGGTCATGACCGCGATCGGGATGGACGTGGAGATGGTGAGGCCCGCGCGCAGACCGAGATACGCGTTGGCCATTCCGAACACGATCCCGAACAGAATGCCGGGCACGTAGCCGCGCCACGTCGACTCGGGAAAGGACCTGATCGGCGGGGACGAAGGGTTTGACGTCGGCCATGTGGCCGGGAAGAGTAGCAGTTGCAGTGTCGCGCTAGTGTCCTAACGCCTTCGCCACCAGCTTCGGACTCTTCGCCGCGACGCGCAGCAGCGCCAGCGCCGGGCCGTCGGGGCGATGCCGCCCTTCCTCCCACCCCTGCAGCGTGGCCAGGGTGACGCCGATCATGGTCGCGAACTCGCTCTGCGACTGTTTGAGCTTGTAGCGGATGGCGCGGACTTCTTCTCCGCGCAGGGCGAGCGGCGTCGCGGCGGCGGGCTGGGAGGTCTCCATTCGCTGCTTCATGGCGGACTCCTCCCGCCTACTGTACGCCTTATCGGCTGGCCACGCACCAGACGCTGTGCGGCGTCGCCTCCAGCCGTTCGAAGCGGAGGTTGGTGAATCCGGCCTCGTGCAGGAGTTGCCAGGCCCGGGCCTCGCCCCACATCCGCCCCAGCGCCTCGCCGTCCTGGGCGAGCGCAACGGGCACGCTGTGCAGGGTCGAGAGGGCGTAGAGCATCGGCGCGTAGGGCTGATCGAGATTGCGCGCGAGCTCGCTCGACGCCGACACTTCCTGCATGAGGAACACCCCGCCGCGGCGCAGCGCGGCCGCGATGTTCCGCAGGACCAGGCGCGCGAATCCCTGCTCGTGCATGGAGTCGAGGGCGAGCACGAGGTCGTAGGCGCGCGGCTCGTCCATGCTGGCCACGTCGCCGACGTCGTACTCGACGTTCCTCAGCTCCGCCTCCTTCGCATGCTCCCGCGCGCGAACCACGGCCCACGGGGAGAGGTCGTAGCCGCGGAAATGCGCGCGCGGGAACATGCGTGCCATCAGGTTGGTAATGATGCCCTCGCCGCATCCGACATCCAGGACCGTCGCTCCGGCAAGAAGACGGTCGCGCATGTCCGGAATGAGGCTGAGCATTTCCCCGACGTAGGACTCGTCGATGATCTTGCGCCGCTCCAGCGACGTCACCTCGCGCAGGCGCTCGTAGGCCTCGCCGTGGACGCCGCCGCCGCTGCGGAAGCCGGCCACGACCATGTCCTCGACGTTGCCGAGGATCGACACCAGCTCCGCCATCGGGGCGAGGTTGTTCTGCCCCGCGGCGCGCGTGAGCACGGCCGCGTACTCGATGGGCAGGAAGTACGTGCGCGTCTTTGCGTCGTGCTCGACGATCCGGGCCGCGCTCATCGCCGCCAGCCACTCGCGCACGTAGCGCTCGGACAAGCCCGCGGTCCTGGCGATGTCCAGGCTGGTCGACGGCGCCAGGGCGGCCATGACGTCGAACAGGCCCGTGCGGTGGCCGATGCTGATCATCAGCGCCACGAACGCCTCATTGAGCGTGCGCGTGATGCGTCCCGCGTAAACACTCGCGCTCACCGTGTCGTCGATCACCATTGGAAGGCTCCTGTAAACGGTTACAGGCGGCAATGTAGGGCGCGACGTTTCGCAAATCCGGGAGAAAATGTGGGGAAAGATTGGTCCTACTGCACATTCATGTTCCGATTTGGTGACTTCGAGCTCGATCTCGACCGCTATGAGCTTCGCCGGGGCGGCGAAGTGGTGAAAACGGAACCTCGCGTGCTCGAGGTGCTCAACTACCTCATCGAGCAGCGCGAGCGCGTGGTGCCGAAGGAGGATCTGCTCGACACGATCTGGCACGACGTGCACGTGTCGGAGTCCGCGCTGACCACTACCATCCGCGACGCTCGCCGGGCCCTCGGCGACTCCCCCTCCGACGCCCGCTGGATCCGCACGATCTACGGCCGCGGCTTCCGCTTCGTGGGCGACGCCGCCGAGGTCTCCGACGCGCCTCCCGCCACGCCCGCGCCGGTGCCGGAGGAAAAGTCCTCGCGGCCGTCGATCGCCGTGCTGCCGTTCACCGACATGAGCGCGGCGCACGACCAGCAGCACTTCTGCGACGGCATCGCCGAGGAGCTGATCAATACCCTGGCCCGGATCGAGGAGCTGCGCGTGATCTCGCGCGCGTCCGCCTTCGACTTCCGCGCCGACGACGACATCCGCGCCCTCGGCATGAAGCTCGGCGTCGACCACATTCTGCGAGGAAGCGTCCGCAAGGCGGGGAACCGCCTGCGCATCACCGTCCACCTCGTGGACACGCGCAGCGGTCATCACGAGTGGTCGGAAAAGTACGACCGCGAGGTCGGCGACATCTTCGCCCTGCAGGAGGAGATCGCCGAAGGCACGGCCCGCGTGCTCCTGGGCGTGCTCAGCGAGCGGAACAAGCGGGCCATCAAGTCGACGCCGGTGCGCCTCGACGCCTACGAGTTCTATCTCAAGGGGCGCACCTACCTGGCCCAGATGACGCCGCGCAGCCTGGAGGCGGCCATCGGGATGTTCGAGATCGCCATGGAGTTCGACCCGCAGTTCGCGCCGGCGTACGCGGGCCTGGCGGAGACGCTCGCGGAGCTGTACACGATGCGCGAGGACGACGAGCTGCTCCGCCGCGCCGACGCCGCGAGCCTGAAGGCGGTGGAGCTCGCGCCGCAGCTCGTGGAGAGCCACGTCTGCCGCGCCCACGCCCTGGCCATCGCCGAGAAGTATCGCGAGGCGGAGGCCGAGCTGGAGATTGCGCTGTCGATCAGCCCCAACTCAGCGGACGCGTATTACCGCTACGGGCGGCTGCGCACGGCCGAGGGGAGGCTGGAGGAGGCGGCGGAGATGTTCCGCCGCGCGACCGACTTCCAGCCGGCCGACTTCCGCGCGCCCGCGCGCCTGGCCCAGGTCTACCGCATCCTCGGCCGCGACGACGACGCGCGCGCCATCGCCGCGAAGACGGTCGAGCTGTGCACGCAACACCTCGAGCGCAAGCCGAACGACGAGCGCGCGCGGGCGATCCTGAAGAGCCTGGCGTAACGTGGAGCGGCGGGCTCTCAGCC
>JBIOTX010000313.1:0-3606 GCA_044866315.1 Thermoanaerobaculia bacterium
GATCGCGACGGCGGGCTGAGAGCCCGCCACTCCACTCGTCAGCGCGAGCTCGGGCTCGGCCGCGAGCAGCGTGTCGAACCGCACCACCATCACCGTGCGGTCGTCGTCCGCGGGGCGGTTGCCGGAGTGGCGGGCCACGGCATCGAGGATGGCGTCGCGGATCGCCGAGGGCGAGCGGTCGTCCAGCTGGGCCAGGAGCATCTCGAGCTGGTCGAAGCCGAAGGGATCGCCGCTCTCGCTCTGGGCCTCGATGATGCCGTCGGACAGGTAGACCAGGGCGTCGCCTTCCTGAAGGTCGGTCTCGACGGTGTGGGTGACGATTTTCGGGCGGACGCCGAGGGGGAACGAGGGCGACTCGATGGCGCTGGTGGTGACGGCGTCCGTGCGGAGCAGGTACGGGTAGAGGTGGCCGGCGTTGGTGTGGCGGATGGTGCGGTGCTCGAGGTCGAAGATGGTGAAGGCCAGGGTCATGAAGGCCCGGCGCTCGGTGGAGCGGTAGACCAGCTCGTTGAGGCGCTGGAAGAGCGAGGTCTCGTCGGCGCCTTCCTCGACCAGGGTGGTGATCGCGGCCTTGACCATGGCCATGACCAGGCCCGTGGAGAGTCCGTGGCCGGAGACGTCGCCGATGGCCACGGCCAGGCGGGTCTTGTCGAGGTTGAAGACGTCGTAGTAGTCGCCGCCGATGGAGGTCGTCGGCTCGAAGTGGGCGGAGAAAGAGACGCCGCGGAACTGCGGTCCCTGCTTGGGGAGGAGATTGCGCTGGATCGACGCGGCGATCTCGATCTCGCTCTGCAGGCGCTCCTTCTCGGACACGGAGGCCAGGAGCGAGGCGATGGACTCGGTCATCCGGTCGAACGACTGGGCCATGGCCCCGAGCTGGTTGTGGCGCTTCATCCGGATGCGGTAGGAGAAGTCGCCGCGCTCGACGGCGCGCGTGCCCTTCTCGATGCGGTTCACGGCCCGGGAGATGGAGAAGATCAGCACGGCCGCGAAGGCCGTGGCGAGGAAGTAGGCCAGCAGCAGCGAGAGCGCGAGGCCGACGATGGTCCAGAAGATCGCGTGCATGATCCGCGAGTTCGTGGCCCCGCCGAAGTAGAACTGGATGAGGCTGGAGAGGGGGTAGGAGACCGCGGTGAAGAGGCGCTTCTGGGGATCCGGCACGCCGCTCTCCCAGCCGGTCATGCCGTCCTCCTCGGTGATGTCGAAGAAGATGATCCGTCCCCAGCCGACGCCGCGCCGTCCGAAGTCGTCGAAGTTGGCGTCCCTAGTGCGGAGGTTGATGTTTTCGCCTTCCTGCGAGCCGATCTCCGCCGCGACGACCATGCCTCCGCGCTCTTCCAGCTGGCGCGCCCAGCGCTGGTCGATGGGCAGGGCGAAGATGACCGTCCGGTCGTCGGGATACTGCTTGGAGACGACCAGCAGCGGCTGTTCGCCGCGCAGGGCCAGGCCGCTGAAGCTCTTCTCGCGCAGCCAGCGGGGGATGTTCGCGCCGCTCGGGCGGGCCGTGTCGTACAGCTCCATGCCCTCCAGCGCCGGCCGGCGGCCCTGCAGGGCGTAGTCGGTGTTGAGGGTCTCCAACTGCCCGAGGCTGGCCTGGCGCTCGGCCTTGAAGGCGGCCTGGGTGGCCACGCCGGCGATCACGTAGAGGATGGCCACGAGGAGCACGGCGAAGAGGAAGAAGGGCAGGACGCCGATCAGGACGTAGCTGAGGAAGAGGCGCCGCCCCACCGTCCAGAACAGCTTGCGCAGCATCCAGCGCGCGGCCAGGGCCAGGCCGTAGAGGGTGAGGCCGATGACCACCAGCCAGGCCAGGAAGGCGAAGAGATCGAGGAAGAGGAGGTTCCGCTCGAAGATCCGGACGACCAGCCAGTCGACGTACTCCAGACCGATGATGGCGATGACGCCGATCAGCCAGACCAGGAACGCCGGCGACACACGGCGCCGCCTCGCCTCCGGTTCATGGTCCATGACGGTCATGATGACACACGGCGTCCGCGCGGCTCGCCGTCTGTCCCATTCTTACGTCGATCCCCTCGCCATGGTTGCGCGGAATATGCACAATGGGCGGCGCCATTTCGGTCGTCACCGCCCATGAGACTCCGGATCCCCATCGCCGCCTTCGCCCTCGCCCTGGCCGCCCAGGTCGCCTCCGCGCAGACCTGCGTGAACCGCTTCGTCAGCCGCGCCGACCGCCAGTTCCAGGTGGTCACCCTCCTCACCGGCAAGCTGACCTTCCAGGAGGCCCAGGCCCTGGCCACCGCCATCCGGGCCAAAGAGAAGCCCCCGCTGGAGTGGGTCGATGAGAAGGGCAAACTGATCTCCCGGCAGTTCGGCGACCTCAAGGTCGTCCGCCCCATGCCCGTCGGCTGCGACGGCAAGAGTTCGGGCGTGGTCATGATCGCCACCTTCCCCGCCGGCGCCGCGCCCGCGAAGAAGATGCACGTCAAGCTCAACCCCGACACCACCGTCGCCTTCGACCAGCAGGCCGAGTAGAGCGGGCGTCCCGCCCGGCTGCCGGGCTCTCCTGACTGCAACGACGGGGTCTCAGGACCTTGACGACGAGTTCTCCCGGACCCCTCAGCGCCCCCCGCCCGCCGCCTTCTTCCCGCACGAGCACTCCAGACACCCGTGATCGGCGCAGGTGCCGCACGACACCTTGACCTGCTTCCGCAGCGCCTCGCGCGCGCGGAACACGCGCACCGAGGCGTTGTTCGGGGTGATGCCGGCTTCCGCGGCGAAGTCCTGAACGGGCGCGCCGTCGACGTCGATGCGGCGAATGGCGGCTTCGTATTCGGGCTTGAGTGTGACAGCGAGCCGGGTCACACAGCCGCAGATCGCGTCGTGAAGCTCCGGCGGCGGCTCGGCCGCACCTTCCAGCTCGCGCGCGAGCCCCTCCAGCGCGCGGTTGCGCGCGCCCGTGCGCCGATAGTGATCGATGATCGCGTTGCGGAGCATGCGATAGAACCAGGCCACCGAGGAGGTCTCGTCGCGGACGTCCTCCCCTTTCTGGAGAGTCTTCACGAATGCGTCCTGAAGGATGTCCTCGGCCAGCGCGCGGTCGCCGAGGCGGCGCTCGAGAAAGGCAAGGAACTGCCGGTGGTTGTCGACGAGCTGGAGGGTGAGATCGGGGTTCATCGAGCAGAGTGTAAGACGGCCGGCGGTGCTGCGTTAGCCCCCTGGGAAAGGAGATCCACATGAACGCCTCAACGACCCCCACCGCCACCGACCCCGTCTGCGGGATGACCATCGATCCGGCCACCGCGGCCGGGACCTCGATCAAGGATGGCGAGACGGTTTACTTCTGCTCCCGCCCCTGCAAGACGACGTTCGATGCCCAATCGACCGTGACGACGTGCTGCTGCTCGACCGCCTGCTGAAAAAAAGGCGGAGCCTTTCGGCTCCGCCTTTGTGCTGGTTGGACAATACCCGGATCAGTTCTGGCGGTCGTGGTCCGGAGTGGTGCCGAAATCGGGCTCGACCGGCGCCCAGAAGACGTGCGTCCAGTGATCCTCACCGGCGTGATCCGGAGCCGGCAGGACGAACAGGTTCGGGCGGCCCTTGCCGTCGAAGCGGACGGGCATGCCCCACTGGCCGGCGTCGGCGAGA
>JBIOTX010000314.1:0-9020 GCA_044866315.1 Thermoanaerobaculia bacterium
CCAGGTCCAGATCCCCGATCTCCTCGGTGACGTCTTCAAAGGAGAGCGTCAGATCCGCACCGAGCCGCTGGTAGGCGAACTCCGTCGAGAACCCCCCAAACCAGTAGCGGTTGTAGAGCACCCCGAAGCCCATGTCCTCTTCGAAATCGATCTCGAAGATATCCCCGGCATCCTCGATCTCGTTCTCGTCGAGCTGCGAGGTGGAGATGAAGACGCCGAGCTCATTCTGCTGGGCGGCCGCGGCGAAGGGGAAGAGAAGGAGCGAGACGACGAGCGCTGCACGCTTGATCATGAAATCCCTCCTGAATTCACGACCGGGGCGGGGTGCTAGGACGGTGCCTGATGCAAAAGAGGTGGTGGGTTTGCGGCGAGCGCAAGCGAGCGCGGCCGGCGCGGGGGATATCATGCAGGATAAGCGCATGCATCGTGGGCAATGGACGATGTCATCGTGCGTGAGGGGACCTGCGATCCACGTGATGAAGCCGGTCGATCGGTGTATGACCGTCCATGACAATCACCCTCGGAACGCCTGGCCAAGCCGCTCCACTGCTCGTTCCAGGCTGGGAGATGCATGGACCGCGCGGCGGCAATCCCACTGCCTCGCTACATAAGCGAGAAGGCGGGCGTTGAATGCGGGGCCTACGGAAGCAGTTCCACCAGGCCGCGGCACCAGATCCTCACGAATGTCTTTGTGCCGCGATCGCCGCGCGAGATTCACGACGAGCTCCTTCGGCTGTGCAATCTCATCTGCATTCCTCGGGATCCGATGAACGGGCACGCCGAGGAAAGCCGCGAAGTGGTCGCGATCCGCCAGAACCCAGGCCTCAATCTCCATGACCGCAACGCGAAACAAAAGGTTGGGAGAGGGCGGCGCGTGAAGGCAGCTCGCGATCAGCTCGGCCGGACAGGGCTCGGGCCGATCGAGGTCGACCACCATGAATACCGGTACGGTCCGTGCCGTCTGATTCAGACTGGCAGCCTTCTTTTCGAGATAGCTGCGCCCGCGAGTCGGCAGCGACACATGGATCGTCAGCTCCGGACGGATCTCGTCGACGAGACGCCGGACTACGGCCATGCTGAGGAGGTCTTCAGCGGCAACGATCATCAGGCCGGCTCGATCAACGAGAGCTGTTCGGCTCGAGCGGGATTGTTCCGCGGCAGGACCGCCTCACCAGGCGTGAATCCCGACTCCAGTAGCGCACGGATCTCCGTCACCTCTGACGCAACCCGAACTTCCGTGCCCTCGGCTGCCGGCGACAGCATGAGCACCTCACGGCCGTCGATCCCTTTCTCGTTCAGCAGGTCGTCACTGTGTGTGCTGATGAGCACCTGCCGCTTCCTGCGCCGCTGCACTCGGTGAATGACCGCCGCCAACTGAGCCACGATGGCGGCATTCAGAGACTGCTCCGGTTCTTCGAGCAGGAGCATCGACTCATCCTCGAGCAGGGACCAGAGCAATCCGATCAGCCGAAGGGTCCCGTCGGAAAACTGGTCCTCGCGCTGCCATCCGGCGTTCGGCCGCCAATGCGAATAGAGAGCTTCGAGATGCGGCCGGCCGGACTCCTTGTCGCGGACGAATCGGAGCTGCTCGAGTTGCGGGACCGCCATCTGCAGGGCGTCCTCCACGATTCGAAGCCGCGACTTCTGCCGTTTCTCGGTGGTCTTCGCGATACGCTCCAGAAACGCCTGACCGAAGGGATCGTCTTCGATCACGCGCCCTTGGATCTGGTCGGCGTGACGGAGGAGTTGTGGCACGAGATGCAGGTACGTAATCGTCTGAAGGAATCGCGCGATCGGTCGGAACTCGGCGTTCGCACCGATCTGCTCCAGAAACGTTTGCGTCAGTCGCTGAGGATCCTGTTTGTCTTCTTTGTTCGGCCGGTCGACGATCTGCTCGCTGCTTCGCCAGACCCGCTCCCATGCAATCTGTGGCAGGCGCCGCCCACGCGTTTCCTGTCGGATGCCGAGCCAGTACCGCCACGCCGCCGGCTCGCCGACGGCCTCAGCGAACGTCAGGTCGATCGAGATGTTCGGGTCCTGTCTCGCCGCCAGACTACGAACCTTCGGCACCCCTCCACGATCCTTGATGGCCTTCTGCAGCCCTCCGCCCTCCGGCTTCGCGATGTCGCGCAGGAACCGGAAGATGTCGAGAAAGTTCGACTTCCCGGACGCGTTCGGGCCGACAATGAATTGCCGCTCCTGCAGATCCACGTCGAGCTGCTTGAAGTTCCGCCAGTTCCTCACGTGTGCATGTGTGACGATCACGCGTACTCCTCGCTCAGCATTCGGGACATGTAGGCAACTCCGTTTCTACCCAGGCGTACACGTCGACCGAAATGTTCGCCCCTTCGGCACCAGCGCACAGAATTCTGATGTCAGTCCCTCGACCTCAAGTCCAGGCGTCGAACGAGACCTCACGTCCTTCGGACGTAACGTTTGCATCTCACGATCATTATTGCCGCGCACGTCGAACTCGAATCCAGTGACGCTGAATTGCTGTGACCTCTTCTGGCAGCCGTCGGCCGCGAGGCGCAGGTCCGGCGCAATCATGACCTTGTCCGGAACCTCGCTCTCTTGGTGCGAATCGACCGATGCTGCCGGCGAGAAGTTTACGACTTTCCGTTTCTAATGGAGTGATGGAAGACGGCAGCGCAGACACCTTATGACTTCGACAGCAAAAGCGCCGATCTGTCTTAGCGAAGGCACAACTTTCCTGCTAAGAATGGTTTACGGCTCATCGCAGATCGGCCCGTCACGTGGCGCTGACAGGATCGTGAAGAGCAGGACTGCGCCCTTTCGGCTCGGGATCGTACGAAAGCGCCGCCCACCCGCATCCACCCACCCCCACCACACCCAAGGGTGTAGCCGGTAGGCATCCACACACTCCACCCACACCCATGGACGTGTCACCGAACAGATTCACGCGCCGTTTCCACACCCATGGCTGTGGATCCAACACAATTTTCCGATCCCGCGTCGCTCGTTTGGACGCTCCCGCGCCATTCTCCCGATGGGATCACACCCATGGGTGTGATCCCATCACGTTCTCCCGACGCCACCACACCCCTGGGTGTGTTCGGACGGGCATACCGGAAGCGAACCCACATCCATGGCCGTGCCCACGTCACCCCCTCCGTGACCCCGGAACGGCCGCGGTCGTCATAGGGGGTGGAGATCTTTCGTCCATGCCGAGACTCGCCTACACCAACCATGACGCCATCCGATTCGGGACGATCCTGCAGCGGCTTCGGGTCGCGCGCGGGTGGTCGATCGTCATGGCCGCGCGTCGCAGCGGGATGAATCCGAATTATCTCGGCGCGCTGGAGAAGGGCGGGAACATGCCGAGTCTGGAGACGCTGCTGGAGATGGCGGACCTCTACGGGGTCTCGGCGGCCGATATCGTGCGCGAGGTGGAGGAGGCGCGGCGGGCGGAGCGTGCGGCGCGGCTCGCGTAGCAGAACTAGAGAATCTCCCCCACCCTCTCCGGCGGCCGCCCCACCACCGCCCGCCCGCGGCGCACGACGATCGGGCGCTCGATGAGGATCGGGTGCTCGGCCATGGCGCGGAGTACGTCCTCGTCCGGCGTGGCGTCGCTGAGGCCGAGGGCGGCGTACTGGGGCTCGCCGCGGCGGGCGATGTCGATCGGGCGGACGCCGAGCAACTGCACGATGTGCCGCAGCTCGTCGACGGAGGGGGGATCCTGGAGATACTCGCGGACGGGCAGCTCGACTCCCGCGGCGCGGACGAGCTCCAGCGCAGCGCGGCTCTTGCTGCAGCGCGGGTTGTGGAGGAAGACGTCGGTCATGGCGGAAGGATACGCGGCGCTAGCCGCGTGAGCGGGCGCGCCACGGGATGGACCGCGCGACAGCGATCCTGCAGGCCAACCGCGATCGTCTGCGGCCGATCCTCATGACCACGCTCGCCCTGGTGGCAGGCATGCTCCCGCTCGCCCTCGGCACTGGCCCTAGAGGCCGGAAGTCGGCTGGGTCGATTCTACCGGCCCGGAGCCCGCAGTACGCCGGGCGTCCCGCCCGGCGCGAGACGAGCGGGACGCTCGCCCTACCAGTTCCCGCGCACCGTCTCGTAGTCGAACAGCGCATCCGAGTAGGCCTGCTCGAGCGGCGACTCCGCGACGCCGCCGAGCTCCACGCGCGGCGGGGGCTGGGTGGGGGCGCGGCGCTTCGGCGAGACATCCTCGGCCACCTTGTACGGCACCGGCGGCGGGGGCATGTCCGGGGCGATGCCGGTCATCTTGGCGAGAATCAGCATCTCGGCCTGGAGCTTGGACGGACGGCCGAGGGCGTGCTCGAGGACGTGGCTGTCGCGCTCGCGGCCGGTCCAGCGGCGCGCGGACTCGAGGACGTCCGCCGGCAGATCGCCGAGGACCTCTTCGTGGCAGGCGGCGCAGAGGTAGTGATACGGATGCGGATCGGTGCGCTCGATCGGCGCGAGCTTGCCGGGGCGGTCGAACAGACAGCGGAAGCAGACCCGATCCTCGCCGTGGGCGAAGTAGCGGTCGAGCGGCATCGGAAGCCGGAGCTCCTCCTCCGGCTCGGGCCGGGCGCTGCGGATGGCCACGTGCGCGGTCAGGACGGCGAGGCGCTTCCGGGCGCGATGCCAGCACTTCTCGAGGCCTGTCCGGAAGATGCCGTCGAGCCGGTCGTACGCGTCGCCATAGGCGCGCACGAGGTCCGCCTCGGCCAGGCGCATGGCCCGCAGCACCGGCGTCGTCCCGATGCGGCGCGCCAGCGCGGACTGCAATTTCAGCATGCCCTCGGCCGGGCCGGCGGACTCGCTCGGCTGCACGCCGGCGACGCGGATCATGCTCGCCATCTGCTCCACCGAGGCCTGCTTGCTGAGCTTCGCGGCGTGCAGGAGCATCACGTAGCCCGGATGGGTCTCGCGCGGCACCACCGCGTCGATCGCGCCGATGGTGGCCAGCTCGCGGCCGATGAGCGGATCGAGCGCGATCTTCAGCGTCCTCTTACCACCACGTGCGGCCATCGCCGGACCTCACTTTCTCGATGTACACGGCGGCGCTCTTCTGCACGGGCTGTTTCGACACGGCATCGTGCCGCCTGGCCATGAGGTTGTTCGCGGCCTCATTGCGATGGAGCTCGCCGTAGTGGAACGGGATGAAGACCGTGCCGCGCGCGACGACGTCGCCCACGCGCACCGGTCCCTCGACGTGCGCCCGGCGCGAGACGACGCGGACGATGTCGCCGTCGGCGATGCCGAGGCGCTTCGCGTCGGCCTTGTTCATGGAGACGAAGACGCCTGGCGCGGCATCGCGCAGCACGGGCGATTTCATGGTCTTGGTGCGGGTGTGCCAGTGGTAGACCTGCCGCCCGCTGATGGCCGTGAACGGGTACCGGCGATCCGGCGCCTCGGCGGGCTCTTGAAACTCCGTCGCGATCAGCACCGCCCGTCCCTTCGGATCGCGCTTGTCGCGGTACTCGCGCTGGGTGTGCTCGTGGCCGGTCTGGAGATCCTTCTCGTACGACTCCGAGACCTGCCATTTGGTCGGGAAGACCGGCTTCGTGTAGAGCCGCGTCGTGCCGTCGGGATGATCGTCGTTGCACGGCCACTGGATCCCGCCGCGCCCCTGCAGCTTGGCGTAGGTCATCCCGCTGTAGTCGGCAATGGTCCCGCGCGAGATCTCGCGCCACTCGTCGAACGCTCCCTCGGGATCGGTGTATCCGATCAGCGGCTCGCCGGACCGGTCGCGCAGGTTCATGCGCCGGGCGAAGTCGACGAAGATGTCGAAGTCGCTGCGGGCCTGGCCCGGCGGCTCGACCGCTTTCCGCAGCAGACTGCAGCGGCGCTCCGCGTTGGTCATGCAGCCGGTCTTCTCCCCCCACATCGCCGCGGGAAGAATGACGTCCGCGAACTGCGCGGTCTCGGTGTCGACGAAGCAGTCCTGCACGATGAGGAACGTGCCGGCGAGGCCGCGGAGCTGCTTCATCCGGTCGGTCATGCTCACCGCCGGATTGGTGCCGGTCACCCACAGCACTCTGACGAAGCCCTTCCCCACCAGCTCGAAGAGCTCGGGTGCGGAGACGGGCTTCTTGCCCAGGAGTTCGACCGGCACGTTCCAGAGCGTGGCGAGATCGCGCATGTGGCCGATGTCTTCCCAGTTGCGGTACGCCGGATACTCTCCGTCCGCGCCGCACTCGCGCGTGTTCATCGAGCTCGGCTGCCCGGCGAACTGGAACGGCGCGCTCCCCGGCTTGCCGATCTTCCCCATGATCAGATGCATGGAGTTGACCGTGCACGCCGCCGCCGTGGCCTGATTGCTCTGATAGACGCCCTGCAGACAGGTCGTCACGGTCGAGCGCGACTTGCCGATCCACTCGGCCGCCCGGCGGAGCTGCTTCTCCGGCACGCCGGTGATCTTCTCGACCAGCGCGGGGGTGTACTTCGAGACCGTCTTCCTGAAGCGGTCGAAGTAGACGGTGTGGCGGGCGATGAACTTCTCGTCGATCCAGCGGTTGCGGATCAGGAGGTTGCAGATGCCGTTGAGCAGGGCGACGTTCGTACCGGGGCGCAACTGCAGGTGCAGGTCCGCGCCCGTTTCGACGGTGAACGTGCGCCGCGGATCGATGACGATGACCTTCGGCTGGTTCGGACCGTTCTTCGCCGCCAGGATGCGCATCCAGAGGACGGTGCTCTGTTCGGCGGCGTTGTGGCCGACCAGGACGATGCACTCGGTCTTCTCGAAATCCTCGTACGCGCCGGGCGGCCCGTCGGCGCCGAAGCTCTCCATCAGGGAAGCGGCGGTCGTGGCGGTGCAGAGACGCGTGTTCGCATCGATGTTCGCGGTGCCGAGGCCGGCGCGGGCGATCTTGCCGAGCGTGTAGTACTCCTCGAGCAGGAGCTGGCCGGTGTTGTAGAACGCCACGCCGTCGGGGCCGTGCTCGATGAGGGTCTCCTGGAACTTGTCGACCACGACCTGCATGGCCTCGTCCCAGGTCGCGCGCAGCAGCTTCCCCTTCGCGTCGCGCACCATCGGGTCGAGCGCGCGGGTGGGATGGCGGTTCGCGTAAAACTGATTCATTCCCTTCGGCCCGAGCCGGCCGCGATTGACGGGATCGCGCGCGCGGCCGCGGACGGCGACGATCTCCGTGCCGTCGGAGCCGATCTCGAGGCCGCAGCCGATCGAGCAGAGACCGCAGACCGAGGAGGTCCAGCGCTCGACCCCGCGGGTGGAGTCGGACTGGGAGAACTGGCGCTCGTGCATGCGTCCGTGGGCGAGCAAATCGCAGGCCGGCGGGCTAAAGCCCGCCGCTCCACGTTTGCGTCATCAGCGGATCCGGCCGCCGCCGAAGTGGCGGATCGAACGGTAGTGGACGTCGAAGTAGCTCGCCGCGGCACGAAGCGCGCTCGAGACCACCGACTCCTCCCGCGCGGCGATGCCCTCGAGCGGCCGCCTCATGTGAGCGGGCAATTTGAAGCGGCAGCGGCGGCAGAGCGCCGTGCCCTCCGTCTTCTCCAGATTGCAGCGCGGACAGCTCCGCCGTTTGGCCAGCTTTTCGATCTGTTGTCTCGACAACATCACGCCCTCCCTCTCTCCCTGATCGAACCCGAAGAAAAAAGGCCGGGCGAGCACCCGGCCTTCGTTGCACAAACTGTTGTGCACGGCATGGTACGCTCATTCCGAGGGGACGGCAACGTCGTACGCCCCCACTGCCGTCCGCTTGTCGCCGTCCACGCCGAAGACCCGGAGCTGATACGTCGAGCCGGCGCGGAGGAAGCCGCGCGGGATGACGATCTGGAAGGCGTCGTCCTCGTCCGGCTGCGCGCCGTGGCTCGTCCAGATCACTCCCCTCTGGTCATGCAGCTCGAGGGTGTAGTGCGGGTAGCGCACCCGATTCAGGAGATGCGGCTCGAGCAGATACACCTCCCCATCGTTCTGCAGCATCGTCGGCGCGGCGGGACCGCGACTGCCGTCCGGGTCGAGCTCCTGCGGTTCCCCGAGGATGCGGGGAGAAAGCCCCTCGCGCTGGTAATGGCGGGCGCGGTTTTCCGCCCGCACGAACAGTCCGAAGAACAGCAGGGCCAGGGCCGCCGCGACCGCGGTCGGCACGTGCAGGTGGAACCACACCCGGCCGCGCTGCGCATCGGCGCGGCGGTCGGCATCAGGCTGCGAAGCGGAGGAGCCGCCGAGGCGCCGCTGCAGCTCCTTCCACGAGGCGAGAACCTTCTCCTCCGACACCGCGTCGGGATCGCCGGGCTGCGGCGCCTCGGGCGCCGCTTCGCTCCACATCCGGGCCAGCTCGGGGTATGCCACGAGCAGATCGCGGATCCGCTCTTCTTCTTGTTCTGTCAACTCACCGCGGCTGTAGGCCAGCAGCTCTTCCGCCGTGGGCGGATCGCCGAGCGCTCGCCGCTGTTCCGCCATCAGGCGGCGGTTCGCTTCCTGCCACTCTGATTTGTCCGTCATGACTTACTCCTCCGGGAGCCCGCCTTCGTCTCCCACCCGTTCCCGCAACAATCGTTTCGCGTCCCGAATGCGCGATCGCACCGCGTCGAGCGAGATCCTCAGCTCGCGCGCGATCTCCTCGTAACTGAAGTCCTCCAGCCAAAGTTGCAGGCAGCGCCGCTGTCCATCGGGAAGGCCGGCGATGGCCTGCCGCAGACGGCTCACCCGTTCCCCTTCGATCAGGCGGTCCAGCGGGTGAGTCTGCCCGATGCTGGCCGGCTCCCGGCGAGAGGCCTGGGGATCGTCGAGCGACTCCGCGCGGACCGCCCCGCGCTTGATCGTCGCCAGCGAGCGGACCCGGTTGAACCCGACGTTGCGAGCGATGGTCTCGAGTAGCGCCCACTCCGCGTCCCCCCGGTACTCGTGCATCGATCGGAAAAAGCGGACGAACGAGTCCTGGGTCAGCTCCTGGGCGTCCGCCTCGGAGACCCGAAAGACCCGGCGGAAATACCGCAGCATGCGCGCGTAGTAGCGCTTGTACAAAGACAGGAACAGTTCATTGCCGCCGTCTCCGCCTTCATGTTGCATCGTCATTGCT
>JBIOTX010000315.1:0-4450 GCA_044866315.1 Thermoanaerobaculia bacterium
AACATGGCTACGGCGACCGCGGATTCGATCGGTCCCTATCGCGCGATCCGGCAGCTCGGTGCCGGCGGCATGGGGGAGGTTTTTCTTGCGTACGACGACCACCTCGGCAGGAACATCGCCCTCAAGCTCCTGCCCGACCATCTGGCCTCGGACGCCGATCACCTGGCCCGCCTGCGCAACGAGGCCCGCACGGCCTCCTCGCTGAACCACCCCAACATCGTCACCATCTACGACATCGGCCGGGACGACGGCCGGGCCTTCGTGGCCATGGAGTACGTCGACGGCCACACCCTGCGCGAGCTCCTGCGCGCGGGACAGCTGCCGGTGAAGAAGGCCCTGCAGATCGCCGCGCAGATCGCCGACGGTCTGGCCGCCGCGCACAAGCGCGGCCTCGTCCACCGCGACCTCAAGCCCGACAACATCATGATCACCAGCGAGGGGCTGGTGAAGATCCTCGACTTCGGCCTGGCCAAGTCGATCGAGCTGGAGTCCGGCGACGTCTCCGAGCCGGGGACGATTGTCGGCACGTACGCGTACATGTCGCCCGAACAGGCCCGGGCCGGCGAGGTCGACTACCGCTCCGACCAGTTCTCCTTCGGAGCCATCCTCTACGAGCTGCTCACCGGACGGCGCGCCTTCGACGGCGCGAGCGGCGTGGAGACGCTGTTCATGGTCGTGCGCGACGAGCCTCCCGCGCTGAGCGTTGTCGCCCCCGGTGTGCCGCCGCCGGTGCGCTGGATCGTCGACCGCTGCCTCTCCAAGGATGCCGAGGACCGCTACGTGTCGACGCGCGACCTCGCCCGCGACATCCAGTACATCCGCGATCACTTCAGCGAGACCGGCGTCTCCACGCCCATCCGCGAGCGCGAGTCCCTGGCCACGCGCATCCGCCGCCGCTGGCCCGTCGCGGCCATGATCGCCTTCGCCCTCGCCGCCGGCTCGCTCATGACCGCGTGGGTGCGCAAGCCGGAGCCGCGCGCGATCACTTCCGAACGCTACCTCACCTACTCCGGCCACGACTTCGCGCCCGCGGTCTCGCCCGACGGCAAGCTGATCGCCTTCGCCTCCAACCGCGACGGCGTGCAGAAGATCTGGCTCAAGCAGGTCTCCGGCGGCAGCGAGGTCGCCCTCACCAGCGGTCCCGACGATTTCCCGCGCTTCTCGCCCGACAGCTCCGCGGTGATCTACGTGCGCGCCGACCGTGAGCAGCGCACGGCCTCGCTCTGGCGCGTGCCCGTCGTCGGCGGCGAGGCCCGGCGGATCCTCGATCACGTCTTCACCGCCGAATACTCGCCGGACGGAACGAAGCTCGCCTTCACGCGCAACCTCGTCCAGGGCAGCACCGCCCGCAGCACGCTCTATGTCGCCAATGCCGACGGCTCGGCCCCACGCGAGCTGCTGCGCCTCGACAACGTCGGCGCGTCGCATCCGCGCTGGTCGCCCGACCAGAAGAGCATCGCCATCGTCGACGCCCGCGGCGGCCGGGTCACCCAGACCGTGACCATCGTCGACGCCGAGACCGGCGCGGCGAAGGTCCTCACCGTGCCTCCCAAAGCCGGCGAGGTTTCCTCGGTGGTCTGGTCCCGCGACGGCCGCTCGGTGATCTACGTCCGGGCGGAGTCGGTCGAGGCCGTGGTCGGCTCGACCGCGAAGATCGTTCGCCACGACATCGCCCGCGACGAGGCCTCGGTCATCGGCTGGAGCTCGCACAATGGCGCCGTCCTGGACGTCCTCGCCGACGGCCGGCTCGTGCTCGACGTCCGTAGCCCACGCGACAACCTCCGCCAGGTCTCCCTCGCCGACGGAGCGGTCGACCGCTGGATCACCCGCGGCAACAGCAGCGATCGCCAGCCCGTGTACTCGCCCGACGGCAAGTTCGTGCTCTTCTCCTCCAACCGCAGCGGCAACCTCGATCTCTGGCAGACCGCCACCGACGGCGGCTCCGTGCGGCGCATCACCGACGATCTGGCCGAGGACTGGGATCCGGCGTTCACCCCGGACGGGAAGAAGATCATCTGGAGCTCGGGCCGCACCGGGAACCTCGAGATCTGGATGGCCAACGTCGACGGCAGCGACGCCCGCCAGGTCTCGCGCGACGGCGCCGACGCCGAGAACCCGTCCGCGACCGCGGACGGCTGGATCATCTACAACTCCTTCAACCCCCAAAAGAGCGGCATCTGGAAGATCCGCCCGGACGGCTCGCGGGCCACGCGCCTCGTGACCGGCCTGACCTCGCTCCCCGAGGTCTCGCCGGACGGGCAATACGTCACCTACATCGCCGAGGGGCGCACGGCGCGGAGCAACTTGCGCGTGGTGCGCGTCGCCGACGGCAGGGACATGGGCTTCTCCATCCCCACCCGCATCGTCCGCCGCACCTCCGCCATCCTCGGCCGCTCACGCTGGATGCCCGACGGGAAGGCCGTCGCCTACCTCGCCCAGGACGAGGACGGCGTGAACGGCGTGTTCGTCCAGGACTTCGTCCCGGGCGTCGACACGAGCGCGACGCGCCGGCCGCTGGGAGGCTTCGACCGCGAGCGCGCCACCGAGTCGTTCGGGATCTCCGCAGACGGAAAGAACCTCATGGTCGCCGGATGGGAACAGCTCTTCAGCCTCTTCTCGGTCGAAGGCGTCCCCCACGTGACCGCACGCAAGAGCGAGAAGAAGGAGAGCTGATGACCAACCCCGGATCTGTCGTCCTCCGCGGCATCGACGCGCGCACGTTCTCGGAGATGGAGTCGTTCGTGAAGGACCTCGAAGGCCGTCCCACCGAGCGCCTCCTGCGCGACCTGGCCAAGCTGGCCGAGCTCTCCGCCACCAAGGTCTCCCTGGTCTCGTACGTCATGGCCAGCAAGTACCGCGCGGCCGACCCGTCCGAGCGCAAGAAGATGCGCGAGGTGGTGGGCCTGACGGTGGACGCACTACCGGCAGGGGAGGTGAAGGAGCGCGTGGCGCAGATCTTGGACCGCCTCCGGTAGATGCCCTATGAGGTGATCACCGGCGCGGGCGGCGTGCCGATCAAGGCCTGGACGAAGGGAGTGGCGGTCGAGGACGCCGCGCGGCAGCAGCTCCTCAACGTCGCCCAGCTCCCGTTCATCTACAAGTGGATCGCGGCCATGCCCGACGTCCACTGGGGGATGGGAGCGACCGTCGGCAGCGTCATTCCGACGAAGAAGGCCATCATCCCGGCCGCCGTCGGCGTCGACATCGGCTGCGGGATGATGGCCGTGCGGACCACGCTCGAGGCCTCGCAGCTGCCGGACGACCTCAAGGCCATCCGGAGCGCGATCGAGAGCGCCGTGCCCCACGGGCGGACGGACAACGGCGGCAAGAACGACCGGGGCGCCTGGCGGAAGGTGCCGTCGCGGCAGCTCGAGGTGTGGGCGGACCTCGCGCCGCGGTACGCGGCCATCGCGGAGAAGCACCCGAAGGTCGGCCGGGGCAACGATCTCAATCACCTCGGCACGCTCGGCACCGGAAACCACTTCATCGAGGTCTGTCTCGACGAGGCCGGCCACGTGTGGCTGATGCTCCACAGCGGATCGCGGGGCGTGGGCAACCGGATCGGCTCGTACTTCATCGAGCTGGCCAAGCAGGACATGCGGCGGTACCACATCGACCTGCCGGATAGGAACCTCGCGTATCTCCCGCACGGCACGGATCACTTCGACGACTACGTCACCGCGGTGCACTGGGCCCAGGACTACGCGATGTGGAACCGGAGGCTGATGATGGAGGCCGTGGTGGCGGCCGTGCGGGACAGCGGCGCCGTGCCGCCGTTCGAGGCGGCCGAAGAGGTCGTGAACTGCCATCACAACTACGTGGCCATCGAGAGCCACTACGGCGAGAACGTCTTCGTGACCCGGAAGGGCGCGGTGCGGGCCCGGGAGGGCGACCTCGGGATCATCCCGGGAAGCATGGGCGCGAAGTCGTACATCGTGCGGGGCAAGGGCAATCCGGAGAGCTTCACGAGCTGCAGCCATGGCGCGGGGCGGTCCATGTCCCGGACCGAGGCCAAGCGGCGGTTCACCGTCGCCGATCACGTGCGGGCCACCGAGGGCGTGGAGTGCCGGAAGGACGCCGAGGTCCTCGACGAGACCCCGGCCGCGTACAAGCCCATCGAGGCGGTGATGGAGGCCCAGAAGGACCTCGTGGACATCGTGCACACCCTGCGGCAGGTCGTCTGCGTGAAGGGGTGAGCCCGCGTGTCATCCCGAGCGTAGCGAGGGACCTGGGCGGGTGGGTCGCGAAGCACCTGCCTCGTGCCTCCCGCCGGCAAATGTCCCTATCGCCCCCGCCACGGCGGCGCGTAGCCTCATGCTCTACCGGAGGCCAAGATGAAAAAGTTCCGCGTCGTTCTCTTGCTCGCGCTCCTGTCCGCCCTTGCCACGTCCGTGCGGGCCTTGCCCACGTTCCAGAGGTACATCGAGTACTTCAACTCCAGCGGCCAGCA
>JBIOTX010000316.1:0-3038 GCA_044866315.1 Thermoanaerobaculia bacterium
CGGTTGGTCAGGACCATCACTTCCGAGGGCCCCACGCTGCGGACCTCGATGTAGTGAATCCCGCCCCCGTTCCGGTTCACGGGCAGCGTCGCCCCGTTCCCGAAAACTCCTCGGAACGCACTCCCGACGGGGTTCAGCGACGCATCCACCAGCACGTTCGCGCTGCGCCGCTCGACGCCGTGGGTGTTGACGACGACCACCGCCTCCTCATCGTCGAGGATGCGCGACCAGGCCAGGATCTCGCCGCCGCCGTGGAAGAGGAACGGCGAGCCGAGGAAGGACGTCTCGCGCTGGTATTGCCGGCCGTGGCGTAGCACGGGGAAGTCGCGGCGGAGCCTGGCCATGGCGGCGATGCGCCGGTAGACCTCGTGGCCCGGGTCGAAGGCGTGCCGGCCCGCGGTGCCGAACGGGCCGAAGCCGGGCAGCGCCGCATCGGCGGACTGCAGGCCCGCGCTTCCGGACGCGCGCGGATGCTCCGGTCCGAACATGGCCTCACGCAGGTAGACGTCATGCCCGCCCCAGTTCGGGAGCCACTGCCGCTCCGCCGCCTCGGGCCCGGCGAAGGCCTGCTCGGTGCCGTAGTAGATGCACGGGATGCCGAGGGTGAAGAGCTGGAGGCCGACGGCGGCGGCAGGCTGGATGAGATTCGGCGCGTTCGCGGCGATGCGCAGCTTGGCGCCGAAGACGTGGTCGTGATCGTTGACGATGGACACGTGCCGGCCGCCGAGGTTGCGGTGCGAGCCGAGGGGCACGTGCACGTCGTTGGGATCGAAGTTGCGGAAGTACTCGCGCGGCGGAACGAGGCCCTGGGCCACGCCGACCAGCGTCTCGCGCATGCCGCCGATGTCGAGCGCCGCGTCGAGGTTGCGGTCCAGCGCGTCGAGGTAATAGCGGGCCACGTCGTCGCCGCCGGCGATCTCGCCGATGAGCAGGAAGCGCTCCTTGCCGAGGTTCGCCGCGAACTCCTTGATCGTGCCGCAGAAGTTGCGGGCGTGATCGCGGGAGACGTGCTTGACCGTGTCGATGCGGAAGCCGTCGCAGTCGGTGAGGGCGATCCAATACTTGTAGCACCAAGCCAGATGAGTGATGACGCCCTGCGCGTCAAGGTCGAAGTCGCGGAGGTCCTCGAAGTCGCCGCGCTTGTGCTCGGCCAGCGGGTTGGTGAAGTCGCTCTCGCCCAGATTGGCCTTCCCCGCCCGCGTGTACGCCTCCTCGGCCTGCAGCTCCGCCGGCCAGACCCCGTCGTCCCTCGAGGCGATGTCGTCGGTCGCCTGCCCGCTCGCGTCCAGCCACGATCCGAACGCGTGCCGCGCACCGGTGTAGAACGGCTGGTGGGGCCCGCCCGGCGCGGCAGGGTCGTAGTCCCAGTTCCGGCCGGAGTGGTTGAAGATGATGTCGAGGATGACCCGGATGCCCTTCTCATGCGCCTTGGCCACCAGCTCCACGAGATCCTCGCGCGTGCCGAAGCGCGGGTCGATGTCGAGGAAGTCCTGCACGCCGTAGCCGTGATAGGTGTCGAGGTGCGTGCGCTGCTTGAAGACGGGGCTGAGCCAGATGGCGGTGACGCCGAGGTTGGCCAGGTAGTCGAGCTTGGAGGTGACGCCGCGGATCGTGCCGCCCTGGAAGCGTTTCGCGCCGGACTCGAACCAGCGCTCCCAGCTCCAGCCGCTGCCACGCGTGCTGGCGGCCATGGCCCGCTGGAGCAGGGGACGCGCGGACTCGTTCCCGTCGCTGAAGCGGTCGACGAGGAGGAAGTACAGCACCTCGTCGCGCCAGTCCACCGGCGAGGCCGTGTAGCGCTGGCGCCGCGGCAGCGGGAGGGCCGCGGAGATGGAGTCCGGGCGGGAGGCGGCGAGGAGCTCGGCGGCGGTGGTCACGGGCGCATTCTAGTTTTTCGGCCCCGTGTGAGAATACGCACGTGCACGATACGGAACGCGACCTGCGCATCCAGCTCGCCGCGTGCTACCGCCTGGTGGCGCTGTTCCATTGGGACGACCTGATCTTCACGCACATCTCCGCACGCGTGCCCGGTCCCGAGCATCACTTCCTCATCAATCCGTACGGGATGCTCTTCGACGAGATCACGGCCTCGAGTCTGGTGAAGATCGATCTGAACGGCGCCAAGGTCGAGGAGAGCCCGTACGACGTCAACCCGGCGGGCTTCACCATCCACAGCGCCATCCACGCCGTGCGCGAGGACGCGCAGTGCGTCCTGCACATCCACAGCCTGAACGGCGTCGCGGTCTCCGCGCAGAAGGAAGGTCTGCTCCCTCTGTCGCAGCAGTCGATCTTCGTCCTGGCGTCCCTCGCCTACCACGACTACGAAGGGGTAGCTCTGAACGAAGACGAAAAGCCGCGCCTCGTCCGCGACCTCGGCGACAAGAACTTCCTCATGCTCCGCAACCACGGCCTCTTGACCGTCGCCGACAACATCCCCGATGCGTTCCTGTTCATGTACCTGTTCGAAGCGGCGTGCACGATTCAACTGCGCGCCCAGGCCGGTGGCGACGATTTCATCCGCATCGATCCGCGCATCATCGCCGGCGCCACCGCGCAGGCGAAGCAGGTGACGCGCGGGGCCGGCGGCGCGCTGGCGTGGCCGGCGCTGCTCCGGCGGCTGGATCGGATCGATCCGAGCTACCGCGAGTAGCCCTGCCCGCCGCTCCATGTGGCGACCGTCTCGTACGCGCAGTCGGGCCGGGCCTGCACGCGCAGACCCTCGAGCGCGGTCACCGGCACCCAGACGATGCGCTGGCTCTCCAAGTCCTTCCGCACCTCCTCCGAAGCCTTGCGCAGAAGCTCGGGCGTGGAGATGTCGATGACCTCGCCCCAGATCGCGACCAGGTCGGGACGCGCGCCCGCGAGGGACCACACTCTGAGAGGCACGCCGACGCGGTCGAGGTAGCGGCGCACGATGGCGGCGGTGTGGCGGCTGGCGTCCTTCTCGTCGCCGTTCAGGATCAGGACCACCGCCCGGCGACGGGTGCCCAGCAGCGCGTGCACGCCGGCGACGGCCACCGCGTCGGTGTACCGCTCGA
>JBIOTX010000317.1:0-65572 GCA_044866315.1 Thermoanaerobaculia bacterium
GCGCGCCGTCCATGGCGATGTCCGTGACCAGGGCCTCGGGGGTCTGCAGGGAGGCCAGGAGGTCGAGGATGTCGTAGATGGAGGCCTCGGCCTCGTACTCCCAGCCCTGGATGCGCACCAGGCCGTCCCGCACGTCGATGGCGGGGACGACGCGCTGGGGACCGAAAGTCTGGACCAGCGCCGCGAGCAGTCGCGGCGCGCTGGCGGTGACGGTACCGACGACGATGCGCTCCGCGCCGCAGTCGAGCCAGCGCCGGGCGTCGTCGAGCGAGCGAATGCCGCCGCCGACCTGCACGATCAGATCGCGCCGGGCCAGACGGCGGACGACGTCGGTCTCGATCGGGCGGCCGGTGCGCGACGCCTCGAGATCGACCACATGCAGGCGCGCGCCGCGCGGGACGTCGAGCGAGTCGAGGATCTGCTCGGGATCGCCATAGACCCTGGCGGTCGAGAACTCGCCGCGCGTCAGGCGGACGACGCGGCCGTTCAGCAGATCGAGCGAGGGGATCAGTTGCATGCGACGAAGTTCCTCAGGACGCGCAGGCCGGCCGCCGACGACTTCTCCGGGTGGAACTGCACGCCGAAGACGCGGCCCTGCTGCACCGCGGCGGTGAAGGGACCGTTGTAGTCGGCGGAGGCGACTTCGCTCTCCGCGCCGCGCGCTGCGTAGGAGTTGACGAAGTAGAAGGGGGTGCCGTCGGCGACGCCATCGAAAAGCGTTCCGCGAGACTGGACGCGATTCCACCCGATCTGCGGGACGGGCAAGGGCCCGTCGAACTTCACGATCTCGCCGCGGAGGAGGCCAAGGCCGCGCGTGGAGCCCATCTCGTGGGAAACCTCGAACAGGAGCTGGTGGCCGACGCAGATGCCGAGGAGGGACGCGCCGCGGGCGACTGCCTCGCGGATGGCCGCGTCGATGCGCGTCTCCTCGAGCCACTTCATCGCCGCGATGAAGGAGCCGACGCCGGGGAGGACGAGCTGGTGCGCATTGGCGATCGCCGAGGCGTCGCGCGTGACGTGCAGCTCCGCGCCGGCCGCGCGGAGCGCGCGGGCGATGTTGGCCACGTTGGCCACGGGAGAGTCGATGAGGATCAGATGACCCCCTTCGTGCTCGGCACCTCGCTGCCGACGACGGCCTTGGCCTCCCGCACCGCCACCGCGAACGCCTTGAAGATGGCCTCGGCCGCATGATGGCCGTTGCGGCCGCGGATGAGATCGACGTGGACGTTGCACGCGCACTTGTTCGCGAAGGACTTGAAGAACTCCTCGATCAGGGCGAATGGAAAGTCCTTGTGGATGAGCAGCATCTCCCGGTCGACGGCAGCCTCGAAAACCAGATAGGGCCGGCCGGCGAAGTCGACGACCACCCGGGCGAGGGCCTCGTCGAGCGGCACGTAGGCATGGCCGAAGCGGCGGATGCCGCGCTTCTCGCCGAGGGCGGCGGCGAAGGTCTCGCCGAGGACGAGGCCGACGTCTTCGACGGTGTGGTGGTAGTCGATGAACGTGTCGCCGGCGGCGATGACGTCGAGATCGATTTGCCCGTGTTTGGCGATGACCTCGAGCATGTGCGAGAGGAAGCCGACCGGCGTGTCGATCGTGCTGCGGCCGGTGCCGTCGAGGTTCACGGTGATGGCGACGGAGGTCTCCTTCGTCGCCCTGGTGATGGTGGCGGTTCTCATGCGAGCTCCTTCAGCGCGGCCAGGAAGGCGTCGTTCTCCGCGCGCGTGCCGATGGAGACGCGGAGGAAGCCGGCGTATTTGCGGATGAGGATCCCGCGGTCCAGAAAGTCCTCGAACTTCGCGCGGGTGCGGAAGGCGATGAAGTTCGCGCAGGTGGGGAAGACGGTGACCGAGGGAAGGGCGCGCATCGCGGCCAGGACGCGCTCGCGCTCGGCGATGATCCGGGTGACGTTGCGGTCGCGGACGGCGCGGTTCTCCAGCGCGACCTCGGCGATGGCCTCGCTGATGATGTTCAGCGAGTACGGCAGCTTCACCTTGCGGATCTCGCGGCAGGTGGCCGCGTTGGAGGCGAGCCAGCCGACGCGCAACGCGGCGAGGCCCCAGGCCTTCGAGAACGTCGAGAACGTCACGAGACGCTCGTGGAGACGCGGCAGCTCGTCGCGCGCGAAGTCGCCGTAGGCACGGTCGAAGAGCACGGTCGCGCCGGTGGCGAGAAGCCTCTCCAGTCCGCCGTCCGGCAGCACGCCGCCGGTGGGATTGTTCGGAGAGCAGACGATGGCCACCGCGCCGCGGAGCGTGGCCAGGTGGCGGAGCATGTCGTCGAGCGGGAGAAGGCCGGTCCCGGGATCGAGATCGACCGGCACGGGTAGGCCGCCGGCGATGGTGACGAGCTTCTCGTACAGCGCGAACGTGGGCCGCAGGATGACGACCGGAGTGCCGGGGCCGACGAACGCGCCGATGGCGGCGGCGAGGAGCTCGTTCGAGCCGTTGCCGACGAGGACGTTCTCCGGCGAGAAGCCGAAGGCGTCCGCCAGGGCGGTGCGCAGCGACGTCGACTCGAAGTCGGGATAGCGGTTCCAGGCGCGCTCGGCGACGCGGCCGAGGGCCTCCTGTTTGAACGGGAAGTCGAACGGCGACTCGTTCTGGTTGAGCTTCACCTCGGCCTCGCGCAGCTCGAGGGTGTACGCGGTCATGGCGGCGACGGCGGCGCGGGCGTTCATCGCAGCACCACCGACTGCGCGTGCCGCGGCAGTCCCTCGAAGTTCGCGATCCTCGCCGCGTACGGGCCGATCTCCGCGAGCGTGTCCTCGGTGAGGGTGATGACGTTCGTGCGCTTGATGAAGTCGTAGACGCCGAGTGGCGAGAAGAACCGCGCGCTGCCTCCGGTGGGGAGGACGTGATTCGAGCCGACCACGTAGTCGCCTGCGGCCGGCGCCGAGAACGGGCCGCAGTAGATCGCGCCGGCGTTGCGCACTTTGTCGGCAATCGCGGCGGCGTTGCGCGCGTGGATGGAGAGATGCTCGGGGGCGATGCGGTCGACGATGGCCACGGCCTCGTCGACCGAGTCCACGACGAACGTCTGCGTGGCGCGGACGTCGATCCGCTGACCGATGCAAATGCAGGTCACCACGGAGTCGGCGCCGTGCTCCTGCTGGGCGTCGAGGTCGGCCTGGATGTAGTCGACGTTCGCGGTGTCGTCGGCGACGATCACCAGCTCGGTCGGGCCCGCAGTCATGTCGATGCCGACCTCGCCGACGAGGCGGGCCTTGGCCGCGGTGACGTAGGCGTTGCCCGGGCCGACGATCTTGTCGACGCGCTGGAGCGTCTCCGTGCCGAGGGCGAGGGCGGCGATGCCGGCGGCGCCGCCGCTCCGGTAGATCTCGCGGATGCCGAGGCGGTTGCAGACATAGTGCAGCTCATCGCGGGCCGCGGCGGCGGGGGTGGTGGCAACGACGATCTCCTCCACGCCGGCGATGCGCGCGGGAACGGCGCACATGATCAGCGTCGAGACGTACACCGCCCGCCCGCCCGGCACGTATACGCCGACGCGGCGCAGCGGGCGGACGCGGTGGACTACGCCCTCCCACTGATACGACTGCGGCAGCTGCGGCAGGTGGAAGCGGCGGACGCGCTCGATGGCGGCGTCGAGCGCGCGGGCGAGCTCGGGATCGATGGCCACCTCGCGCGGCGCGATCCCGATCGCGTCGGGCGCGAGGCGCACCTTGTCGAAGCGCTCAATCTGCTCGGCGACGTAGGCGTCGCCGCGCTCGCGGACGCCGGCGATCATCTCGTCGGCGATCCGCTCAGGCGACGTTGAATTGAATGTCGGCATTTTTCGCATCCTCGATCCGCGCGATGAGGGCGCGGACCTCTTTGTTGTTGGTGCGCCAGGCGCTGGCGGCCACGATGAGCCGCGGCGTGATCTCGGCGACGAAGTCCATGAGCTCCAGCTTGTGCACGCGCACGGTCTCGCCGGTCTCGACCAGATCGACCACGTGCGAGGTGAGGCTGAGCACCGCCGCCAGCTCGACCGAGCCCCCCAGGGGGACGATCTCCGCGCGCAGGGCGCGGCTGTCCAGATAGCGACGGGTGACGCGCGGGTACTTGGTGGCGATCTTCGCATCGTCGGCGAGGGGCGGCGCGCCCGGCGCGCCGATGACCATCATCCGGCAGCGGCCGTACGGCAGCTCCACGGCCTGGTACGCGCCGCACTCGTGCTCGAGGATCTGATCGAGCCCGGCCACGCCGGCGTCGGCCGCGCCGTGCTCGACGTACACCGGCACGTCGCAGTCCTTGACGAAGATCCACTCGATCCCGCCGCGCGCGAACACGAGCCGGCGCGTGCGGAGGTCGGCGGCGGTGGGGACGTCGTAGTCCGCCGCGGCGAAGGTGGCCAGGACGTTGTCCTGGAGACGGCCTTTGGGGATGGCGATGCGCATGGTCAGTCCTCCGCCCCTCACCCCTTACCCCTCTCCCCGCGAGCGGGGAGAGGGGTGGTGAGGGGGAGTGCGTCGATGGTGAAGGTGAAGCCGATCGCCGGCGCGTCCGCGCCGAACTTTGCGTAGAGCGAGTCGTAGCGGCCGCCCTGGCCGATGGGCGTGCGGCGGCCGGCGCCATAGACCCAGAAGCGCAGGCCGGTGTAGTAGCTGCCCGGCGCGTCGGGCTCGTCGGCGTGCAGCACGAAGCGCGGGTCATCGATGATTGCGCGCGCCCCGGTGTAGACGATGAGCGAATCGGGGACGAACGATGCGGCGAGACGAAGCATGGTCAAGTCCGCTTCCGCGCTGGCATCGCCGATCAGCTCCGCGCCGATCTGGAACATCTCCCGGTTCACGCCGAGACGGGTGGCCTCGCAGCGGATGACGTCGCCGCGGTAGAAGACGCGCAGGGGGAGATTGCCGTTCAGCGTCGGGGCCAGGGCCCGGGCGACCATGGGCGTGAAGTCGCTGCGCACGGCCACGAGCTCGCCGTCGCGATCGGTGAAGCGGTAGCTCTGCCGCGCGGCGTCGCGGCCGGTGACCCCGGCGTACGGCTCCGCGAAGTCGATGATCGGCAGCACGACCTCGGCGAAGCCCGCGCTTTCGAGGAGATCCACGAACCGGCCCTCGATGCGCCGCCGCCGGGCCGTCTCTTCGATGAGCAGCGGCCGCGCCCCTGTCGGATATCGAAACTTTGTCGCCATCAAGCAAAAAACCCCTTCCCCGCATCAGGAAGAGGTTTTCGACTCGTCGCGACTCCGATCCATCGGTGCGCCCCTTCCTTTCGGCGGGGCACACGCGGATGCACCCCTACCGTCTGTGGTGGTGGTGGTGGTGCCGGTGAGCGCGGTTGGTGATCACAGTGGGGTCAGTGTAGGGGTGGGGTTTGGGGGATGTCAACCGGAGGGTACGAGGGCACGGGGGCACGGGGGGCCTCCTCGTGCCCCCGAACCCCCGAGCCCTCGTGCCCCCGCACCCATTAGAATCCCCCACCCATGACTCTCGACGAACAACTCCAATATCTCGCCAAGGGTTCCGTCGACCTCATCGAAAAGTCCGACCTGAAGGCGAAGCTCGGGCGCGGGAAGCCGCTGACGGTCAAGGTCGGATTCGATCCGACCGCCCCGGACATCCACCTCGGCCACACCGTCCTCATCCGCAAAATGAAGCACTTCCAGCAGCTCGGGCACCGGGTGGTGTTCCTGATCGGCGACTTCACCGGGATGATCGGCGATCCGACGGGGAAGAAGGCCACCCGGCCGGCGCTCTCGAGGGAGGAGATCGAGGCCAACGCGGAAACGTACAAAACCCAGGTCTTCAAGATCCTCGACCCGGTGAAGACCGAGATCCGCTTCAACCGGGAGTGGCTGGGCGCGCTGGGGTCGGACGGGATGGTGAAGCTGGCGGCGAAGTACACGCTGGCGCGCATCCTCGAGCGCGACGACTTCCGCAAGCGCTGGGACAATCGCCAGCCGATCGCCATCCACGAGCTGCTCTACCCGCTCGCCCAGGGATACGACTCCGTTGCCCTCGAGTGCGACGTGGAGATGGGCGGCACGGACCAGCTCTTCAACCTCCTCGTCGGGCGGGACCTGATGCGCGAGTACGGCCTGGAGCCGCAGGTCGTGCTGACCACGCCCCTGCTCGAAGGGCTCGACGGCGTGGAGAAGATGTCGAAGTCCCTCGGCAACTACATCGGCATCGACGAGCCGCCGGGATCGATCTACGGGAAGATCATGTCGATCTCGGATGAGCTGATGTGGAAGTACTACCTGCTCTGCACGGACCTCACGCCGGCGCAGATCGAGGAGCGGAAGACCTGGCACCCGATGGACGCCAAGCGCGAGCTGGCCAAGTCGATCATCCGCGACTTCCACGACGAGGCCGCGGCGGAGAGCGCGGAGGCGGAGTTCCGGCGCGTGTTCTCCGATCGCCAGGCGCCCACGGACATCGAAGAGAAGTCGTTGCCGGCGAGCGAGGAGCCGCAGCTGCTGGCGAAGGTGATCACCGCCGCCGGGCTGGCCGAGAGCAACAAGGACGCGCAGCGGCTGATCGCGCAGGGGGGTGTGCTGGTGGACGACGTGAAGGTCGACTCCACGCGCCACGCGCTGGAGGCCACGGCGGGGAAGAGCTACCTGTTGAAGGTGGGGAAGCGCCGGTTTGCCAGGATCACGTTCCAATAAAAAGCCCCTCTCCCCGCGAGCGGGGAGAGGGGTTGGGGTGAGGGGTCTTACCGGTAGCGAACGGGGATGGTCAGCGTGGCGGTCGAGCCGTCCGCGGTCCGCGCGCGGAGGACGATCGAGTCGGTGGTGTTCTTGAGCTCACCGGAGGCGCCGACGCGCACGGTGCCGTTGGCGTTGAGGAAGGTCACGTCGGCCTTGGCGGAGACCACTTCCAGGGTGACGGTCTCGCCGAACTCGCCGGCGGCGACGATGCGGAAGTAGCCGGGGAAGGTAGAGGTGAAGATCTCCACCGGCGCGTCGAGGGTGCCGTCCTGGTTGGCGTCGGCGATGTCGATGGTGCCGTTCTCGTCGAGATCGACGCCGACGAGATTGATCAGAATGTCCTCGCGGTTGCGCGTGCTGGGCACGAATGACGGGTCGCCCGTGGCGTTGATCAGGCTTCCGTAGACGATGGCCCGGCCGCTGATCACGCGCGCGTGCACGTTGTCGTTGAGCTGCGGGGTGGCGCCGAAGAACGCGGCGCTGGTGATGCCGCCGTTGTACTGGGCGTGCTCGCCCGCGGCGTAGGTGACGTCCTTGGTCGCGGCGACGGTGCCGTCGGCGCGCACGAGCTGCCACTTGATGCTCGCCGCCTCGGTAGCGAAGACGCCGAAGTTGAAGCGGAAGGTGGCCACGTCGGTGGCGTCATTGGAGAGCGTGGCGATGTCGCCGGCGGCCGCGGCGTCGGTGGTCTTCACGGCCGGGATGTCCTGGCCGAACTCACGGGTCTCGCCGTCGATGGTGGTGACGTTGTACGTGCGCGAGGTGACGCCGAGGTACTTGAGGTCGCGGTCGGCGAGCTCGATGGTGAGGGCGCCCGAGCCGCTGCTCACGCCGAACTTGTCCTTCACGATGTCGCGGAACTGCACGGTCTGACGCGCGGCGAGGGTCACTGCGACCGGGCCGGCAACCGTGTTGCCCTGATGAAACTTGATGGCCACGGCGATCTCGCGCGGGGCGACGCTGTGCAGCGTCAGATCGCTCTGCCAGTTGCTGTTGTTCGCGCCCGGGCCGGTGCCGGCGGCGGGGACGACGATGGTTGCGGCGCTGGCGCCGACTGCGAGAAGACACACGACGAGCGTAAGAAGGGAACTTCTGAGTCTCATGGGGGGAACTACCTCCGTCTACGGTGTGCTGTGTTGGTGTGTACTGTGTTGGTGGGTCTCGAGATCCGGTTTCGTTTTCGTTGCCTGTATCTACGGAGCCTTGCGTGAATGCGTCTATGGCATAAACTGCGCGCCGCAATGCCGATCCCACTTCTCGATCTGAAGCTCCAATACGCCACGATCCGCGACGAAGCCCTGCGCGTCACCGCGGAGATCTACGACTCGCAACAGTTCATCCTCGGCAAACGCGTCGACGAGTTCGAGCGGGATTTCGCCTCCTACTGCCGCACCAAATACTCCATCGGCGTCTCCTCCGGGACCGACGCGCTGCTCGAGGCGCTGATGGTCCTCGGCATCGGAGAGGGCGACGAGGTGATCGTCCCGGCCTACTCGTTCTTCGCCACCGCGGGCGTCGTCGCCCGCCTCGGCGCGGTGCCGGTGTTCGTCGACATCGACCTGGCCGACTACAACATCGACCCGAGGCAGATCGAGGCGCGGATCACGCCGCGCACGAAGGCGATCATGCCCGTGCACCTCTTCGGGCAGTCCGCGCCGATGGACGAGATCATGGATCTCGCCGCGAAGCACGACGTCATCGTGGTCGAGGACGCGGCGCAGGCGGTCGGCTCCGACTACAAGGGCCGGCGCATCGGCTCGATCGGGGCCCTCGGCTGCTTCTCGTTCTTCCCCTCCAAGAACCTCGGCGCCTTCGGCGACGCCGGCGCGATCACGGTGAACGACGACGCGCTCTACCAGAAGTGCATCGACTTCCGCGTGCACGGCATGCGGCCGCGCTACTTTCACCACTACGTCGGCGGCAACTTCCGCATCGACGCCCTGCAGGCGGCGATGCTGCACATCAAGCTGCCGCTGCTCGAGTCGTGGCACGAGGGCCGCCGCCGCAACGCCGACATCTACCGCCGCGAATTCGCCGGGCTTGAGGAGCGGGTCCTCGTTCCCGAGGAGCTGCCCGGCCGGCGGCACATCTACAACCAGTTCGTCATCCGCTTTCCCGAGGGGCGGGAGACCCGGGACCGGGTCATGAATCACCTCAAGAGTGTGGGCATCGGCTGCGAGGTCTACTACCCGCTCACCCTGCCGCAGCAGGAGTGCTTCAAGGACATCCCCGGCGCAAGCGACCCGTACCCGAATTCGGAGACCGCCTCGGCGCAGACCCTGGCCATCCCGGTCTTTCCGGAGCTGCGCGAGGAGCAGATCGCGGAGGTGGTGGGGGAGATCCGGAAGGGGTTGGCGTAGGGCGAGCGACGGCCGGGCGAGGACGCCCGGCCGGGGCAGGCTGGACGCCTGCCCTACGTCTCCGCGTGGGCGGCCAGCTCGCGGTCGTGCTCCTCTTCCTCTTCGCGGACGAAGCGGGCGTGGAGGAGCGCCGCGGCGCAGAGCAGAGGGATGGCCACCAGGAAGGTGATCAGGCCGCCGAGAGCGATCCGGGACAGGGACATGGTTCGCTCGGTGGTCGAGCTCACCGGCCCGGTGACGGTGTAGAGCTGCGCGGACGGCTGAAGGTTGCGCGAGAGCAGGCGGTGAAGCTCGTTGATGTCGCTCACGGCCTGGAGGGTGCGTTTCCGCGCCGAATCGAAGCGGCTCTGCAGCGCGGCCTGGGTCTGGGGGTCGGTCCGGCTGCCTGGCGAGCTCTTGGCCAGGGCGATCAGTTGCTCGTCGAAAGCCACGGCCGCATACAGCGGCAGCGTGTCGAGGGACGCGTTCCGGATCTCGTCGGCGGCCCGGCGGCGGTATTCGCGGTCGGTGCTGTCGGTTGCCATCTGGACCAGGCGGTCGAGGAAGGTCTGGTCCAGCTGGGGGATCACATCGGAGCCTTTTCCCGCGGGGATGCCTTTGGTAGGCGACTCCGAGTCCTCGGCTGTCCGCTGCGGCGGCTGGTCGGAGGCGTAGTCGTTGAGCGCGGCGCGGAGGATCTCCGTGCGCCGTGTGGCCTGCTGGAGCTGGCGCAGGTCGAACTCACGTTGGGCCAGGAGCGTGCTCAGGGTGGCCGAAGGGTTCCGCATCGTCCCTGCCTGGATGGCCCGGGCGATAAGCGGCTCGACCTCCATTCGTAGCATTTCGGACAACAGCAGCTCGAGCTCGGCGAGCGAAACGTTCGAGCGCTCCGTCCGCGCCAGCTCGGCCCCCGGCAGGGTTCCCATTCTCCGGATGTTGAAGATGACGTCGTTGATCCGCGCCCGAAGCCATACGATCGAGATGACCAGCTCGTCCTGCAGAGGGTCTTCGGCGAAGATGTTGGCGGTGATCATCGGAACGCGGTATTGCAGAGCTCTGCGCGTGACGGCGGTGTCTTCCGCCCACAGCGACAGGATGTCGTGCATCACCTTGTTGCCGACCGTCGTCGGGATGCCGCCGCTTCCCTCCGGCATGGTCAGCACCAGGCTCCATTCGGTCTTGTCGAGGCTGGCGCTCTTCTGCTGGTATTCGGCCGTCAGCCGCTCCCGGTCCACGGGGTTGAGACGCGCGTCGGCCAGACGGGCGCGATATTCGGCTGTCAGCCGCTCGAGCGCGGCATTCTCCTCCAGCACGACCAGCGACTGGGTGAAGCTCCTCAGGGAAACGAATCGGTCGAGCCGGTTGCGGTTATAAGCGGTCGTGACGATGGGGGTGGCGACGATGTCGCCGCCGCTGAACTTGAGGCCGTTCGGGTAAAGGCCTAAGTCCGCTCCCTGGAACGACAGGCGGAACGGCAGCGTCAGCATCCGCTGCGAAGGCGCGCGCAGCACCTGAATCGCGGCCAGCAATCCGTATCCGATCATGACCGCGAGGATGCCGAGGGCGATGGTGATGCGATATCCGGACAGGACGTGGATCAGCCGGTAGATCGAAGGCGGCCGGTTCTCGTAGTCGCGATAGTCCTCTCCGTGGGTCGCCGTGTCGGTCTCATGCATGTAGGGGATCCTCACATCGCCCGGCGGTCCGCCGGAGAAATCGGTGTCGTGGGTTGTCATTACCATCTCGACGGGAGCGCGTCAACGTGAGTCACCCCTTCGTAGAGCTACAATCTGCCTCCCGCGCGGAGCGCACACGGAGAACCAAGTGAAAAACTTCGCCATGATCGGGGTCGCCGGCTTCGTCGCCCCCAGACATCTGACCGCCATCAACGATACGGGCAACCGCCTGGTGGCGGCCACCGACCCGAACGACTCGGTCGGCGTGCTCGATCGCTACTCGCTCGACGTCCGCTTCTTCCGGGAGATCGAGCGCTTCGACCGCTTCCTGGAGAAGCTCCGACGCAGCCCGGAGGCGGGACGCGTCCACTACGTCTCGGTCTGCTCGCCGAACTACCTGCACGACGCGCACGTGCGCCTGGCCCTGCGCGTCGGGGCGGATGCCATCTGCGAGAAGCCGCTGGTCATCAACCCCTGGAACCTCGACGCCCTCTCCGAGCTCGAGCGCGAGACGGGCAGGAAGGTCTTCACCATCCTGCAGCTGCGCGTGCATCCGGCCCTCGTGGCGCTGAAGGCCGATCTGGAGAGCGCGCCGAAGGGCGGGCGCAAGCATGAGGTCCAGCTCACCTACATCACCGCCCGCGGCGGCTGGTACGACGTGTCCTGGAAAGGCTCGGAGGAGCGCTCCGGCGGAGTGGCGGCGAACATCGGCATCCACTTCTTCGACATGTTGATGTGGCTGTTCGGCGGCGTGCAGCGCTCCGAGGTGCACGTCAAGGAGCCGCGGCGGATGGCGGGCTTCATCGAGCTCGAGAACGCCAACGTGCGCTGGTTCCTCTCGGTCGACCACCGCGATCTGCCCTTCGAGGCCAGGCCGGGCGCGCGGGTGACGCACCGCTCGATCGCCGTCGACGGTCGCGAGCTGGAGTTCACCGAGGGCTTCACCGACCTGCACACGCGCGTGTACGAGCGCACCCTGGCGGGGGAGGGATTCGGGATCGAGGACGCCCGGCCGTCGATCGAGCTGGTCTACCGGATCCGCACAAGCCGAGTGGTGGAGCCGTCCGACGCGCGGCACGAGCTCGCGCCGTCGCGCTGAACAAAAAGCCCCGCGCTCGCGCGCGGGGCTTTTCGGTTCAAGGCTGTAGACGGGATTAGTCGAGCGAGGCGGAGACGTCCGTGAGCGCGCCCACGTTCGCGCCGTTGCCGCGAATGCGGTTGTTGCCGTAGCTCTCGATCGTGCCGGAGATGATGTTGAATCCGGCCGTCGGGTTCTGCTCGATCTGGTTGTCCTGCATCCGCACCAGGGCGCCGCCGTTGACGCGGATACCGGTCGTGTTGATGGTGAGGGCGTTGTTGTGCAGGAGGGCGATCGAGCCGCCCGCCAGGTCGACCGCGACCGCCGAGTTGGTGATCACGCTGTCGCGCATCTCGAGAATGGAGCGGGATAGGTTCAGGCCGGCCGCGCTGTGGCCGGTGATGAGGGTCTTGTTGACCGTCAGGTGGATCGTCGTGACCGCGCCGGAGGTCGCGAAGATGCCGGTGTTGCAGTTCAGGATGCGGGAGTTGTGCACCTGGACCGGAACGGTCACGGCGGTGTTGATGTCGATGCCGCGCGTCGAGAAGTTCGTGATCTCGACGTTGTCGATCGTGACCTTGCCGGCATTCAGGATGCGAATGCCATTGAGGCCGTTGCCGACGCCGTTGATCTGAATGTTCGACAGCTCGATGCGGTCGGTGTTGCCGGCGTTGATGATGATGCCGTTGGTCAGGGAGGCGAGGATGCTCGCTTCCACGCCCCGGCCGTCGATGCGGATCGACTTGGTGATGGTGACGGCGCCGAATCCGCCCGGATCGATGGCGTTGATCTCGCCGCCGGCGGCAGTCTTCGAGATCGCACCCGCGAAGGTCTTGCACGGTGCAGTGCGGCTGCAGGGGTTCGCGTCATCGCCGACGCCCGAGACCCACGTGCGGGTCGCCTGGCCGTACGCCGAGACGGATAGGAATACCAGGGTTGTAATCAGAACGATGGAACGGGTGATCTTGGCCATTGAGTAACTCCTCCTCCTTGTTAAAGACCTGATGCCGAGGACTCTCCCTGCCTCGGCACAGTGAAGCGAAGGACCGGATGAGTGACTTACGCGGGGTTTCGTAGACACGTCATTCCGGCCGACGCGGATCAGACGATATGACCGAGACGCGCAGTATACACAAAACCGCGAAGGCGAACAGTCCTTCGGGGGAGGAGGGGCGGTCAGCGGACGGAGCGTCGTTTGGCGCAGCTGGACAGGGCGGCGACGACGGCCCGGCCGTCCGGCACGGTCAGGGCCATGCCGGACCGGCAGGTCTCCATCGTACGGAAATGGGAAGTCGCGCCGTCGAGATCATCGAAGACCTCGCAGCGGAATGGCTCGTCGTCGGGGATGTGGACCGAGCCTGCTTCTACCCGGCGGAGAATGATCCAGGGCCGCTCCTCGCGGCCGGTGGGCAGGACGATGACGTGCTTGTCGCCGTCGGCCAGCACCAGCGCCGCCGCGGCGCAGTTCCAGGTCTCACAGGATGAGGCGATCCAGGTGTAACGGACGGGGGGCGTGAAGTCCTGGGCGGTCGCGATGGCGGGCATCACCAAGAGCGTGAGCGAGATGAGGAAGCGGGTCATGGTCGGTCTCCGGTCGATTTCACCGTGAAATCACCGTGCCAGTGAGCCAGCTCACGGGATTCGGCTCGTTCTTTTCATACCTTGGGTCCCGGAGGACCCATGTCACGGAATCTACTCACGATTGTTGCCGTGCTCTTCTGTGCCACGAGCGCAGCGGCGGCGACATTTGTCGTACCTACGGACGAGGCGATGGTCGCGAAATCGGACGCGATCGCCCTCGGTGTCGTGGAAGGTCATTATGTCCAGCAAGTGGACGACATCGAAACGGTTTACGAGATTCGGATCGAGCGCGTCTTCAAGGGCCTGGGAGCCCGAGACCAGCTGATTCGCGTGGTCGCCATGGGCGGATTCATCGGCGACGAGGGTGCATTCGTCCCCGGCGAGGCCCGGTACCAGCAGGGCGAGCGCGTGCTCGTCTTCCTCACCCGGGACGGCCGCGGCCGCTGGCGGACCACCGACCTGACCCTGGGACGTTTCAAATCAGTCACCTCGACCGTCGGCGAGCGCCTGCTCGTGCGGGCCATGGAAGACGTCGTCGGCTGGGACCAGGCCGGACGGCCTCATCGGGAGAAGGTCCGCAAGGAGGCTGGATTCCTTCGGTTCATCAGCGAGCGAGTGAAGGGCCGTCCCGCGCCGACCGACTACATCGTCGAGGCCTCAGCGGTGACGCTGGCCACGCAGGCTACGCCCTCCGACGTGATCACGAACGCCCCGTTCCCGGCGAACACGTACGTGACTTGGCCGACCGACCCCACCACCGGGACCAGTCGGCCGGGCCGCTGGCCGAGCATGGCCACGACGGTCCAGGTTTGGAAACGGCAGTCGCAGAACATCTCCGGCGCCGCCGACGGAGGCGTGTCCGTCATCCAGAACGGCCTCGCCGCCTGGAACAACGAGTGCGGCTCGGTCATCAACCTCAACTACGCAGGGCAGCAGGAGGTGGCCTCAAACGCGAACGACTACATCAGCACCGTCGAGTTCAATGATCCGGAGGGACGCATCGGCGGCTCCTGGACCGGAGAGGGAACGATCGGATACACCTGGGTCCGGTATGCCGGCACGCACACGTTCGTCAACAATGAGACTTGGTGGAGCGCCGCCAGCTTCGACGTCGTGTTTCAGAACGGCTACCCCGCCACTCACTCGGCGTTCCGGACGGCCATGACCCACGAGATCGGCCACGGCCTCGGCTGGCGGCACTCGAACGCGAATCACCGCACCACGGAGCCGCCATGCAATCCGGCAGTCGAAGAGTGCACCAGCGCCGCCATCATGAACTCCGAGGCCGTTTCCTCATACGGCTACACGCTCCAGCCCTGGGACGTGAACGCGGCCCAGTCGGTCTATCCGGGCGGCACGTGCGGGCCGACTTGCACGGCCCCTGCAATCACGGCCCAGCCGACGTCACGGACCATCACGTCCGGGACGAGCACGACTTTGAGCGTGACGGCCACGGGCACCTCGCCGCTCTCGTACCAGTGGTACATCGGCACGAGCGGCAACACCGGCAATCCGATTTCCGGTGCGACCAGCACTTCTGTCACGGTCGCACCCACCGCGACCACGTCTTACTGGGTACGCGTGACCAACGCCTGCGGCTCCGCCAACAGCAGCACGGCCACCGTGACCGTGACCACTCCAGGCCCGTCAGGCTCCCTGCCGAGCGGCCGCCATTTCACGGCCGGCAGCGCCGGCTGGCGGTCGGCGGGTCTGGGCGACTTCAACGGCGACAGCCGCCTCGACGTCGTCTTCCAGAACACCAGCACCGGCGCTCTTCAGGTGTGGTTCATGAACGGAACGACGCTCCTGGGCAGCGCCAACCTGCTGTCGGCGAGCGACGCCCGCTGGCGTGTGGTCGCTGTGGCGGACTTCAACGGCGACGGGAGAGGCGACCTGCTGTTCAACCACTCGACCACGGGTGCGAACGTCATCTGGATCATGAACAACACCACCTTCGTCCAGCAGCTCTCTCTGCCCGTCAGCGGGCCCGACTGGCGGATCGTCGGTGCCGGTGACTTCAACCGCGACACCAGGGTCGACATCCTCTTCCAGCACCGGACGAACGGTTCGTTCGTGATCTGGTATCTCAACGGCACCAGCTTCCTGCAGCAGGTGCGACTGACCAGTACGGCGACCGGAGCGTGGATGGCTCTGGCCGTGACCGACCTGAACCGCGACGGGTCGGCGGACATCATCTTCCGCAACTCCAGCGACGGCCGGAACCTCGTCTGGTACATGAACGGCGTGCAGTTCAGCCAGCAACTGTTCCTGCCGACCGTCTCCAACCTGAGCTGGACCATCACCGGCGCAGGTGACGTGAGCGGCGATGGCAATTCCGACCTGCTCTGGCAGAACGGGACGACGCGGGAAAACGCGTTCTGGTACATGAGCGGGACGACCGTGCTCTGACAAAAAGCGCGCGGCGGCACTCCAGCCGCCGCGCGCGTGACGCCCGTCACCGCTCCCAGGGATGCTTGCCGCGGCGCTTGACCGGCGTGGTCTGCGTTTCCTGCGCCGCCGGTCGGGCCACGAGCGACATCGTCTCCACCGTTCCGATGGTGAAGCTGACCGGAGCGTCGAACTGGCGCACCCGGACCCAGTCCACCGAGGCGCTGGAGGTGCCGGTGGCGTTGCTGGATAGATAGAAGCCGACCGGGCCCGACACGGGTGGGTCGCTGGTCACGCCGCTGACGCCGGTGAACGTCGGGTCGGTCGCACGCCGCATCTGGCCCAGCAGGCTGGTGCTCCGCATCCCCAGGTGATACACGTTGTCATCGAGGCCGGTGATGAACGGCGCGTTTCCGAACGAGAAGAACGCCGGGCGATGGGAGAAGAGATAGACGAAGTCGAGAGTGCCGGCCGGACCGACGCTGTGATCGCGTACGCTCGTGGCGTTGATGCGCCCGCTGAGATTCACGTTGAAATACGTCGGCGAGGTGCGCTTCATCTTCGCCTCGATGCTGCCGTCCTGGGCCCGGAAGACCTTCGAATAGACGTAGGAGGCCACGTTGTTCGCCGTCGTGGTGATGACCCCTCTCCCGGCGGTGACGCTGAGGGAGGCATTCTTGGTCGCCCACCGCGAAGCCGGCTCCGGCGCCAGCGAATCCGAGTTGCGGGGGACCGTGGCCCGGCCGATGTAGTTGGGAAGCGAGCCCGAGTTCGCGGTTCCACGGTACCAGATCACGTATTGATTGTTCTCGATCAGCACCGAAGGCTCGTTCGGCCCGAACGTCGCGATCTGTTCCCAGGTCTCGGTGACGCCGTACAACTCGGCCCCCGAGGCCGTCCAGTTCTTCAGGTTGGACGACGTGGCGTAGGTGGTGACCTGCCTGCTGGTACTCTCGTTGTAGCCGGTGTAGAACATGATGTACTGCCCGGGCGCCTGGGCCAGAACGTCGGCGTCGAAGACCGAGGAGGCATCCAGACCGGAGCCGCTCGGCTGGATGACCGGGGATTGCGCCACCTCCGTGTACGTCCCCGGCCGGCCGGTCGTGGAGGTCACCAGGCCGATTCTGGCCACCCCGTCCTCATCCCGGCCGCCGACGTAGAGATAGTAGGTTCCGCCGACCAGGACCTCGCAGGGATCGAACACCCCGTCGCTGTACCACTCCCCCGGCTGGGTCTGGAACAGCACTCCCTGATCGATGAAGTTCACCCCATCGCTGGAGGTGGCGAGACGGATCGCACCGAGAACGAGGTCGGCGTACAGCAGCCGGTACGTGACCCGATCGAAGTCCTTGTAGACATGAACGTACTGGCCGCTCGCTCCGGTGATGAGGGTGGGCTCGCTCCAGGTCAGGCCGTCCGTGGAGGTGCGCCGGTAAATGCCCGCGTTCAGATCGTAGTAGAGCCAGTACTCGGCTCCTTCCTTGAGCACCGAGGGCTCGATTCCCTCGAACAAGGCGTCGGACTTCACCACGGCGTCGGACGACCCGAAGTCGTCGAAGAAGTCGAACGTGCCGGCCGCGTCCGAGGCTGTTTTCGCGGATGCGTTTCCGTAGTAAACCCAGATCGTCCGCGGCGTGTCGGCGGCGAGATAGGGCACTTTCACCCAGAACGTCGCCGAGCCCGCTCCGCTCTCCTCCAGCCAGTGACGGAGCAGGGTCACCCCGTCCGAGTCAGTGAAGCGGACGTCCGCGTAGGTCGGCAAGCCGGTGCTGAACGGAAGGACGATCTTCACCTGGTAATACACGAGCGGAAACGCGGACGTGGTGGTCACCTCGATCGGATGGCGGGCCGTCCAGCCGCCCGGGAGCCAGTTGGCGGCGGCGGCTGGGAGCGTCCAGATCAGCAGGACGAACTGGGCGATCAACGTCCGGCGGCAGAGCCGCATCGCGGCCTGGGCGAGATGCCTGGTCATGTTCTTCAAAAACTCTCCTTGGATACACGAGTCGCGTCGTGGGTGCGACCGTGCGGATTTCGGCACTGAGCGGACCTTCGGCCTCTGCGTGGCCGACGAGCAGGAAAATTATGCCCAGGAATGCCCGCCGGTTCAACGGTCCGCCGGCCGGACCCGCGGCGCGTGCCGCTGCGAGCGAAAGAAAAGGCGCCGCAGGAGTTGCGCCGGGCGGGGATGTGTGTTTGAATCCCGTGCGTTCAACGGTTGAACGCACGCATGGAGCACCAGCTCACCGAAGAGATCCGCTACCGGCTGCTCACCTTCGTGGCCGAGAACCCGCAGGCCACGCAGCGTGATGTGGCCGCGCACCTCGGCGTGAGCGTGGGCAAGGTCAACTACTGCCTGCGCGCCCTCATCACCCGCGGCTGGGTGAAAGTCCGTAACTTCACCAACAGCAATCGGAAAGCCGCGTACTCGTACTACCTCACCCCGAAGGGGATCGAGGAGAAAGTCCTCGTCACCGTTCGATTCCTGCAGCGCAAGCTCGCCGAGCGGGATGCGCTTCTGCGGGAGATCGAACGGCTGCGCGCCGAAGTCGCTTCAGTCTCCGGCGTCGAAACCATCGAGACGGCCTAGACCTCTCGCGCCGTTCCGGCGACATGAGGTGTCGTGTACACCGAAGGGGGCGAAGCCTATCCGGCCTGCCCCTCCTGAAGAATGAGAACAGACCTCGTCCGACTGGCACGGCACACCGTCACCTACGGCGCCGGAAGCGTGGTGATGCGGTTCCTGAGCGTGCTCCTCCTGCCGCTGTTCACCGCCTATCTGACGCCGGCGGACTACGGCATCAGCGCGATGCTGGGCCTGATCGCCTTCGTCATCACCCCGGTCTTCGGGTTGGGCATCGGCGCCGTGCTGGGGATCTTCTACTATCGCTCCGACGAGGCCGGGGAGCGTGCGACCGTGGTGTGGACGGCATTTGCCGTTCTCCTGGCCAGCGCGGCGGTGCTGGTCGCGGCCGGCTTCTGGTTTGCCCCGGAGATCAGCCAGGCCGCGTTCCGCACCGGCGCGCACGCGCGGCTCGTCGCCCTGTCCCTGGCCGGCGCGGCCTGCACGATCATGGTCACGCCCTTCAGCCTGTTCTTTCAGTTCGACAACCGCGCGCGCAGCTACGTCGTGATCACCACCGCCTCGGCGGCGATCGGTCTCGTGGCCGCGCTCTTCCTGGTGATCGTGCTGCGGCGCGGAGTGAACGGTCTCATCGAGGGAACGACCCTCGGCCAGTTCGCGACGCTCCTCCTCTTCCTCGTGCCCTGCGCGCGCGCGCTCCAGCCGCGTTTCCGGTGGGCCACCGTACGGGAGATGCTCCGCGTCGGCGTGGCCTTCGTGCCGTCGTTCATCTGGCTGTTCGTGATCCAGCACGGGAACAAATATCTGCTGGAGCGCACCTCCGGCGTCGCGGACCTCGGGATCTACACCATCGGCTTCAACATCGGCATGGCCATGACCATCGCCGTGGGCGGCTTTCAGAATGCCTGGATGCCGTACTTCATGTCGTACGTGAAAAAGCGTGAGGAGGGGGAGCGCGTCTTCGGGCGCGTCGCCAGCTACTATCTCCTCGGGTTCGGGCTGCTCACGCTGCTCTTCTTCTTCGCGGCCCGGCCGGCGATTCTCATTCTCACCCGTCCGGCGTTCCACGAGGCGTATCTCGTCGTGGGCTGTGCCGCCGCGGCGCAGTTCTTCAGCGGCCTCTTTTCGATCGTCCTGCCGGCGATGTACTTCGAGAACGACGTCCACTACGTTTCCGTCCTGCAGGCCGTCGTGGCGGTCTTGTCCGTCGGGCTCAATTTCGTCCTCATCACCGCCTTCGGAGTGATCGGTGCCGCCGTCGGGCTGGCCCTCGGCTCGCTGCTCCTGCCGGTAGCGCAGCACATCTGGAACGTCACCCATCGCGGGTACATCCGTCCCCGCTACGAATGGCGGCGCATTGGCTGGTACGCCCTGGCGTTCACGTTTCTCGCGGGCGCGTTCATGAGCGTGCGCACTCTCCCTCTGGTCACGGAAATCGCGCTGGCGGCGATCGGGCTGACGGCCGCGCTCGGGGTGACGCTCGCGCTGCTCACTGCCGGCGAGCGCGGTGCGCTGGGGGACATGCGGCGGCAGGCCGTCGCCGCGCTCAGGACCATCCGTACGCGTCCGCTGCCCACCGAGACCGAATCATGACCCATCACGCCATTTACGCGCGCGAACCGCTCGGCTACCACGGCACCGTGCCGCTGTACTCCGAGAAGAACGAATACACCGACAATTACGAGCAGATCGCCGGCGACCATCTGCAGTCGCTCCGGACGTCCGGGGTCAATCCCTTCATGGACGAGGCTCTGTGGAGGGAGACGGAGCAGTCCACCGCGGAGCTGGTGCAGAAGTACTCGAGCCCGGGCGACGCCATCCTCGACGTGGGCGTCGGACTGGGGCGGGTCCTCTCGGACTTCCCGCATCTGCGCCGGTACGGCGTGGACATCAGTCTGGGCTACCTCGAGCAGGCCCAGGCCGCGGGAATCGAGGTCGCCTATGCCCTGGTCGCCGACCTGCCTTACGCCAGCAACACCTTCGACGTGGTGATGTGCACGGACGTCCTCGAGCACGTCTTCGACCTGCACGGAAGCTGCGCGAAGATCCTGGACGTCCTGAAGCCCGGTGGAGTGCTCATCGTGCGCGTGCCGTACCGCGAGGACCTCACCAGCTACCTCGACAGCTCCTATCGCTTCGTGCACGTCCGCAACTTCGACGAGCCTTCCCTGCGCCTGCTCTTCGGCACGATCTTCGGCCAGGAGATCGTGGAGGTCCGGCGCGCGGGGTATCTGGCCGCGGCGCCGCGGAAGGTGCCGGGCGTGCCGAACATCGTCCTGTACAAGACTCTCGGTCTCATCAGGCGCCTCCATTACCCGACCTACCGGCGTCTGCTCGCGAAGTGGTACCTGCCGATCGAGATCAACGTCGTCGTCCGGAAGAGAGCCTGACCGCCCGGCCGCGGAGAGGAAACGAGCATGTGTGGAATCGCAGGGATCTTCGACCCGTCACGACGCCTCCCCGCCCTGAGAGGCGGGCTGCACGTGATGAACGAGCTGCAGCAGCACCGCGGTCCCGACGGCCAGGGCATCTGGACGCACCCGCGCGAGGTGGTGGGATTGGCGCACCGCCGGCTCAGCATCATCGACGTGAGTCCCGCCGGCGCGCAGCCGATGACCGACGGCGACGGCAACTGGATCACCTACAACGGCGAGATCTACAACTACCTCGAGCTGCGGCGGGAGCTGGGGGAGGAGAGCTTCCGCACTCATAGCGACACCGAGGTGATTCTGCGGGCGTGGCGGCGCTGGGGTCCCGAGGCCTTGCAGCGCCTGCGCGGGATGTTCGCCTTCGCCTTGTGGGACGAACAGCGGCAGGAGCTCTTCTGCGCCCGGGACCGGGTGGGCATCAAGCCCTTCTACTACGTCGAGGCGAACGGCGCGTTCTACTTCGCCTCCGAGATCAAGGCCCTTCTCCCCTTCGTGCCGGAGATCGAGACCGATCCGCAGGGGCTGTCCGACTATCTCACCTTCCAGTTCTGCCTCGGCGGGAAGACTCTCTTCCGCCACGTGCGCGAGCTCCCGGCCGGCCACTTCCTCCTGGCCGGGGAAGGCCGAACGACGCTCGCCCGCTACTGGGAAGTCCACTACGACCTCGACTTCGACCACACCGAGCTCTATTTCGCGTCGCGTCTCGAGCAGCTGTTCCACGACTCGATCGACATGCACCTGCGCGCCGACGTTCCGGTGGGCGCCTACGTCAGCGGCGGCGTCGACTCGGGCATCAGCGCGTCGCTGGCCGCTCGCCGGGTGGGGCCGTCGTTCAAGGCCTTCACCGGCAAGTTCGCGGGAGAGGAGTACGACGAGAGCCGGTACGCGCGCGACCTCGCCCGCGAGCGCGGGTTCGAGCTGTACGAGATCGAGATCACCGCGGACGACTTCACGGACCAGATCCGCAAGGTCATCTACCACCTCGATTATCCCGTCGCCGGCCCGGGATCGTTTCCGCAATACATGGTGTCGCGGCTGGCCGCGCAGCACATGAAGGTCGTCCTCGGCGGTCAGGGCGGCGACGAGATCTTCGGCGGCTACACCCGCTATCTCATCGCCTACTTCGAGCAGTGCATCAAGGCCGCGATCGACGGCACGATGCACAACGGCAACTTCATCGTCACCTACGAGTCGATCATCCCCAACCTGGTCGCCCTGCAGCAGTACAAGCCGCTGCTCAAGGAGTTCTGGCGCGAGGGCCTGTTCGACGAGCTCGACAAGCGCTACTTCCGGCTGGTCGACCGCGCTCCCACTCTCGGCGACGAAGTGCGCTGGGACGAGCTCGACGACCAGTACTCCAGCTACGACGCCTTCCGCCACGTCTTCGTCGCCGACAACGTGCGGAAGGAGTCGTATTTCGACCGCATGACCCACTTCGACTTCAAGACCCTGCTCCCGGCGCTGCTGCAGGTCGAGGATCGCATGTCGATGGCCCATGGTCTGGAGTCGCGCGTGCCGTTCATCGACCACCCCCTGGTCGAGTTCGCCGCGACCATTCCCTCGAACGTGAAGTTCAAGCACGGCACGATGAAGTACATCCTCAAGCAGGCCATGGCGGACGAGCTGCCGGAGTCGATCCGCGCGCGCACCGACAAGATGGGCTTCCCCGTCCCGCTGCAGGAATGGGTGCGCGGGCCATTGCGCGACTTCGTGTTCGACATCTTCACCTCCGGCAACGCCCGCACCCGCCGCTACATCAACAACGACGTGGTGGCGGCCAGGCTCGACCAGGAGCCGAAGTTCGGACGGAAGATCTGGGGCCTGCTCTGTCTCGAGCTGTGGCAGCAGGAGTTTCACGATCGCGCCGCGGAGTACCGCGGTCTCCTGGAGAGAGAAGGTCTCGCCGCTGCGGCCGCGGACCGCGCGCCGGTCCGTCACTGATGGCGAACATCGTCGTTCTCTACCACCGCATCGACCCCGCGCCCTTCCGGGGCACGGTGCGGGAACATCTGTACTCGTTCCGCAAGTACAGCACCCACAACGTCCGGTACGTGAACGTCGGGGCCCGTGGCCTTCCCTCGCACCTCTACGACGAGCCCGTCGATCTGATCATCTTCCACACCATCTTCTTCGGCCCGCGCTGGGGCGGGAAGATGAAGTCCTTTCTCGACAACCTGCAGCCATCGCTGTCGCGGCTCGGCGGCGTCCGGGTGATGCTTCCGCAGGACGAGTTCCACCGCAGCCGCGAGCTCGTCGACTTCGTCCGGTCCTTCGGCATCACGCACATCTTCTCCGTCGCCCCGGAAAGCGAGTGGCCGAAGATCTACGAGGGCGTCGACCGGGCCAAGGTTGCGATCCACAAAGTGCTGACCGGCTACCTCGACGACGACACGGTCGCGCACATCGAGCGGCTGGCAGGCACGGTTCCCGAGCGGACGATCGACGTCGGCTATCGCGCCTGGGGCGCGCGGCCGTGGGTCGGGCGGCACGGGATGCTCAAGACCCGGATCGCGGACGTGTTCAATGAGCGCGGGCCGCGGGGCGGCCTGCGCTGCGACGTCTCCACGCGCGCCGAGGACACGCTGTACGGCGACGACTGGCTGCGGTTCCTCATGCGCTGCCGCTACACGATCGGCGTCGAGGGTGGGGCCAGCCTGCTCGATCCGGACGGGTCCATTCTCGGCTGCGTCGAGCAGTATCTGCGCGCCCACCCCGGCGCCTCGTTCGACGAGGTGGAGGCCCGCTGCTTCCCCGGCCAGGACGGCCGTCTCCACCTCTTCGCGCTCTCGCCCCGGCATCTCGAGTGCTGCGCGACGCGCACCGGCCAGGTGCTCATCGAGGGCCGCTATGACGACGTGCTCGTGCCCGACCGCCACTACATTCCCCTGCGCGCGGACTTCAGCAACCTCGACGCGGTGGTCGAGGCCATGACCGATGAGACCCTGCGCCGGCAGATGGTGACCGCCAGCTACGAGGACATCGTCGCCTCCGGCCGCTACAGCTATCGCAGTTTCGTGGAGCTGGTCATCGAACAATCCCTCGGCGCGGCCGCCCCCGCCCGCGCCAAAAATTTCTGGTGGCGCCTCGACGCCGTGGCCGACTCGCTGGTGAACCGGCGGGTCACCTGGGTCGCGGCGCTGCGCCGCATCGCCCGGCGGCTCGTGCCCTCGCGCCTCCGTCCCCTGTTGCGAAACCTCGTGACGCGCCGAAGCGCGGCATGACCCTCATGTTCCCAAAGTCGTTGTAAGGAGAACCTCCATGAAAGTTCTGATCACTGGTGGCGCGGGCTTCATCGGCTCGCATCTGGCCGACCGCTTGCTGGGCCGCGGCGATGAAGTGCTGGTCATCGACAACTACGCGACGGGCCGCCGCGACAACCTCACCCCGCGAGAAGGGCTGCGTGTGGTGGAGGGCACCATTGCCGACCGCGCGCTGGTCGACGAGTTGTTCGCCGGCTTCCGTCCCGAGCTCGTGATCCACGCCGCGGCGTCCTACAAGGATCCCGACGACTGGGCCGAGGACGCCCGGACGAACGTCCTCGGCTCCGCGAACGTCGTGCAGGCGGCCAAGCGGAACGGGGCCAAACGGCTGATCTACTTCCAGACCGCGCTCTGCTACGGCCTCAAGCCGCTCGAGCAGCCGATCACGCTCAGCCATCCGGTGCGGCCGGAGGGCAGCAGCTACGCCATCAGCAAGACCGCCGGCGAGCAGTACGTCCAGCTCGGCGGGATGGATTACATCTCCTTCCGTCTCGCGAACGCGTACGGCCCGCGGAACCTCAGCGGCCCGCTGCCGACCTTCTACCACCGCCTGACGAGCGGCAAGCCCTGCTTCGTCATGGACACCCGCCGCGACTTCATCTACATCGACGATCTCGTCGACTGCGTCCTGCGCGCCGCGGACGGGGAGGGGGCGCCCGGCGCCTACCACATCTCCTCCGGCTCGGACTACGCCATCAAGGAGCTCTTCGACGCCACGGTCAAAGCCCTGGGGATCACGCTCGATACCCCGGTCGAGGTCCGCCCGCGCGGTGAGGACGACGTGTACACGATTCTCCTCGATCCCTCCCGTACGAACGAGACGTTCGGCTGGAAGATCACCACGCCGCTCGAGACCGGCGTCGCCGCCGCGATCGAGTACTACCGCACCCACGGCATCACTCAGACCTTCACGCACCTCAAGCCGCCCACCGAGGCGTCGAAGGAAGCGACCAACGAGCCGATTCACAAGTGAGAATCTGCATGCTGCTCGCCGATGGCGCGCTCACCGACACGCGCGTCACAAACGAGGCCAACACCCTCGCCGCGCGGGGGCATGACGTCACCATCGTCATGCTGGGCGCCGTGGCGGGGGAGGAGCGCCGTGAGGGCTACGCGGTGCGGACCATTCCCGCCCTGCGGCTTTCGATCGCCCGGCGGCTGCTGCTCGCGGTGATCAGCCCGTGGCGATGGAGGCTCGCGCTCGCGGAGCGGCTCTATGCCCGCCAGCGCCGCGAAGCTGCGTCCGGAGAGGGCGGATCGGTTGCGGCTCGCGCCATTCCGGGACGGATCGACCGCTGGCGCTTTCCGATCCGTCTTCTCTTCGTCCGCCTGCACGGCATCCTCGCCGACGCCGCGTTTTCCTACGAGGCGAAACGCCTGCGTCCGGACGTCGTGCATGCGCACGACCTGATCACCTTGCGCATCGCGAACGAGATCGCCCGCCAGGTCGGCGCGCGCGTGGTGTACGACGCGCACGAGCTGTTCCCGGAGCGGGGAGGGATCGTCGACGCGGAGCGGCGCTTCTGGCGCGATCAGGAGGCGGAGGAGATCCGGGCCTGCGACGTCGTGCTCACGGTGAACCCACTGATCGCCGACGAGCTGAAACGCCGCTACGCGGTGCGCGACGTGACCGTGGTTCACAACGCCGCGCCGTTCGCCGACGAGACCGCGGAGCGGGCGAAGAGCCGAATGGAGATCCAGCAGCGCCTCGCCGCGCACGTCGACTGCCTGCTCCTCTACCTCGGCGGCCTGACCCCGGAGCGCGGGATCGAGGAGCTGATCACCGCCTTGTCGCTGCTTCCCCGCACTTTCGGACTGCTGATGATGGGCGACGGCAGCAGCCGCCCCGCGCTGGAGGAGCACGCCCGCGGGCTCGGCGTGCACGGGCGGATCGCCTGGCTCGGCATGGTGTCCCGCGCCGACGTGCCGCGCATCGCCGCCGCCGCGGACATCGGTCTGGTCACGCAGAAGTCGACCGGTCTCAACGAGCACCTCTGCTCGCCCAATCGGCTGAGCGACTACCTGAACGCCGGCGTGGCGCTGGGGGTGAGCGACTTGCCGTTCCTGCGCGAGTTCGTCGCCCGCTACGGATGCGGCGTGACGTTCGCCATCGAGCCCGCCGCCATCGCCGCCGCGCTCGAAGGCCTGGGCGGCAACCGCGCCCGTCTCGAGGAATGCCGCGCGCGCTCCCGCGCGGCGGCGAAAGAGTTCAACTGGGAAAACGAGTCCTTGCAGCTTCTCGCCGCGTACGAGTCGCTGCGGAAAGCGAGCTGATGACATTGCCCCCGGGATTCAACGACAGCGCCGTTCTGGTCACGGGCGGCGCCGGCTTCGTCGGCGGCAACCTCGTGCGCCGGCTTCTGCGCGAAGGCGTCCGCTCCGTGCGCGTGGTCGACAACCTCCTGTCGGCCGAGCGCGTCAACGTGCCGGACGATCCGCGCGTGACCTTCACCGAAGGCTCCATCGCCTCCGATGACGTCCTCGCGACCATCGGCGACGAGTACGACTACGTTTTCCACCTCTCCACGTATCACGGCAACCAAAGCTCGATCGCCAATCCGCTGGCCGACCACGAGAACAACACCCTCACCACGCTCAAGCTCCTCGAGCGGGTGAAGGGCTTCCAGCGCATGCGCAAGCTGGTCTACTCCGGCGCAGGCTGCGCGGTCGCGGAGAAGACCTTCGACCGCGCCGGCGCCACCAGCGAGGACGCGCCGGTGTCGCTGCACATGGACAGCCCGTACTCGATCTCCAAGATCGTCGGCGAGTTCTACGCCGTGTACTACCACTCCCGCCACGGCGTGCCCGCCGTCCGGGCCCGCTTCCAGAACGTCTACGGTCCCGGCGAGATCCTCGGCGCGGGGCAGTGGCGCGGCACACCGGCCACGGTCTGGCGCAACGTCACCCCGACCTTCGTCTACAAGGCCATCAAGGGCCAGCCGCTGCCGCTGGAGGCGGAAGGCATCGCCACGCGCGACTTCATCTTCGTCGAGGACATCGTCGAGGGACTGATGCGCTGCGCCCTCCACGGCGCGCCCGGCGACGTCTACAACCTCGCCAGCGGCGTCGAGACCTCCATCCGCGAGCTGGCCACGACCATCGTCGAGCTGACTGGCAGCACGTCCAGGATCGAGCTGAAGCCGAAGCGCGACTGGGATCACTCGGGCAAGCGGTTCGGCAGCACCGAAAAAGCGGAGCGCGAGCTCGGCTTCCGCGCCTCCGTGCCTCTGCGCGAAGGACTGCGGAGAACGATCGACTGGACGCGGGATCATCTCCCGCTCGTCGAGCAGTGCATCGCCAAACATGGCCATGCTCTCCAGAATGCTTGATCGCGGCCGCGGCATGGCCCGGCGTTTCCTGCCCTTCCTGCGGCCGAAGCCGCAGCTCCGGATGGTGATCCGCCTCGATGACGCGCCCGGCGTCCCGCCGCTCGACGCGCCATACCGCTACGTTCCGTATGCGCCGGAGCTGAAGACGCAATGGGCGGCTCTTCTGACTGCGAGCGGTGAATTCGGGACGTGGGATGTTCCGCGCCTGGAGAGGGAAATCGTCACGTACGCAATCGACGGCGGAATCGGCTTGATCGGTGACGCCCGAGGGCTCGTGGCCTGCGCCGCGGCGTGCGCGCTGCCGCATCTGCTGCCCGAGGCCACGCTGATGTACGTCGTTGCACTCGCCGGGCATCGCGGTAAAGGACTCGGTGCTGCGGTCACGCGCGCGGTCATGGCGGCCGCTCGATGCGCCGGATTCGCGCGGATGGTGTTGTACACGGATGACGCACGGCTGGCGGCCCTGCACAGCTATTGGAGCGTCGGCTTCCGCCCCTGGCTGAGCGGAGGCGAAGAGCGGCGCTGGGATGACGTGCGGCGGCGGCTCGGTGTGGCCGGCGGTGGTGCTTCATGAGACGGCCGCGGGTGCTCATCACCGGCTGGCCGTATTTCGCGACCATGCTGTCGGCGCTCCTCACCAACGAGGCCATTGATTTCATCGATGGCTCCGGCATCCGCAGCCACTGGCGCCTCTATGCGAAGCTGTTTCGAAGCGACGCCGTCTACTCGATCGGGAGCACTGTGTACCCGACGCCGTTCGCGCGCATCGCGCGTCTCCTACGGAAGCCGACCGTGAGTCACTGGGTGGGAACGGATGTCCTCCTCGCACGGGCGGACGTTCAAGCCGGACGCGCGGCGCCGTGGCGCATCCACGGTCGCAATGCGCTGCACTGGACCGAAGTGCCGTGGATCGCGGAGGAGATGAAGGAGATCGGCGTCTCCGCGGAGGTCGTTCCGCTCACGAGCAGCCGTTTTCCGGACGTCGTCCCGCCACTGCCGCGCGGCCCATTGACACTCCTTGGCTACATCTGCGCCTCGCGCGCCGATTTTTACGGCGCCCAGACCGTGGTGCAGATCGCGCGCGAGTTCCCGGACGTCCGGGTGCTCGTGGTCTCGCCGCGCGACGACGTGTGGCGTGGTCCCGAACTGAGCAACCTCGAATGCCTCGGGTTTCAGACCGACATGACCGCGATTTACGCCCGCGTGCATGCACTGCTGCGCATGACCGAGCACGACGGCCTTTCCTTCATGGCTGTGGAGGCGGCGGCCCATGGACGGTACCTCCTCTGGACGCATCCGTTCGGGCCGATGCCGGCCGTGAGAACGTATGACGACGCGGCCGCGGAGGTGGGCCGTCTGCGCGACCTCCAGCAGTCGGGACGGCTCGAGCCGAACACGCTTGGTGCGAACTGGGTGCGTGAGCACCTTTCGCCGCGCGCAGTGGCGGCGGACATCCGCAGCCGTTTTCTCGCCCTTTTCGCCGAGCGCGGCAGCGGGCCTGCCGCTCTTCACTCATGAAAACCAGGATCGATGTTGCGTTCGCGTTCGGCTCGCGCGTAGCCGCCACGCTCATCGGCTTCGCCGTCGGCATCATCTCCGCGCGCCTGCTCGGCCCGGAGGGGCGGGGCGTCTATTCGTTCGCGCTGCTCGTGGCGGGCGTGTACGTGCTGCCGCTGTCCAATCTCGCCCCGTCGCTGACGTACCAGATCTCGTCGCTTCGCGAGGTGCCGGCGCGAGCTCTTTCGGTGTCTCTCCTGCTTCTCAGCGTCATCGCCGTGGCCACCATCATCCCTGCCGTGGTTCTCATCCCGCGGTATTGGGAGACGAGGTGGTGGTTCGCGGTGTTCATCGTCGCCGCCAGTCCACTGACGGCGTTCTACGCGCACGTTGCGGGCATTTTCCTGGGACTCGATCGCGTGCGCTCGGCGAACCGGATCGGTCTGCAGTCGGCGGTCCTCAGCGCCGGCTGCACGGTGGGCGCGCTGCTGCTCCAGCGCACGGCGTTCGCGGCCGTTCTCGGATGGGCGATCGGCCAGTGTCTGTCGGCCCTGCTCGCCGGGATTCAGATGCGCGAGCACTGGTCGCGGCTGTCATTCGATCGCACGCTCCGGCCTCAGGTCGGATTCACGCTGCGATTCGGGCTGCAGATCGCGCTGGTCAACGCGGTCAGCATGCTGAATTACCGCGCGGACGTATTCCTGGTGGAGCGCTATTCCGGATATGCGTCGCTCGGGATTTACAGTATCGCGGTCGCGCTCGCGGAGACGCTGTGGTTCTTCTCGAGCGCGATCTCCCTCTCCATTTACGGCCGCCTCGGACATCTCGATCATGACGAGGCCGCGGCCTTGGCGGCCAAGGCCGTCCGCCACACCATCCTGATTACAGCGCCGGCAATGCTGGCCCTCTTTCTGGCCGCGCCTTACGTGATCCCGTGGCTGTACGGACGCGACTTCGCCCCGGCCGCTCGGGCGATGCAGATTCTGTTGCCGGGCGTGGCCGCCTACAGCCTCGCCAGTGCGTTGTCGGCGTACTTCACGAATCACCTCGGCCGGCCGCGCATGCCTCTGCTGCTTGCGTCGATGTCTCTCGTGATCAACGTCGTGATGTCGGTCTGGCTGATCCCGAGGATGGGCATGACGGGGGCGGCGCTGGCGACGACCGTCTCTTATGGAGTGACGGCCGCCGCCGCCCTGGTATTGTTTTTCCGATCGTCCGGTCTGCGCCTCGACCGCGTCGTTCCCACCATGGGCGACGTGGCCGCGTACGTCGAGACCGGGCGGCATCTCCTTCGCGCGCGCTGATCATGTGCGGCATCTACGGCATCTGGAACCGCGACGGCGCGCCCGTCGACCTCGCGCGCCTCGAGCGCGCGACGACGGCCATCCGCCATCGCGGTCCCGACGACGAGGGCTATCTGCTCGTCGACACGCGCGGCGGGCGGGCCGTGCTCGCCGCGGGGCGGGACACCACCCCGGCCCTGAATCTGCCGTCGCTCGAGTCTTTCGCCGGCCAGCGCTTCGACCTCGCCTTCGGCTTCCGCCGCCTGGCCATTCTCGATCTCTCGCCCGCGGGGCATCAGCCGATGGCCGGCGCGGACGGGCGGCACTGGATCATCTTCAACGGCGAGATCTACAACTATCGCGAGCTGCGCGCGGAGCTTCCGGCCGGCTTCCACTCGCAGAGCGACACCGAGGTCATTCTCGCCGCGTACGATCGCTGGGGCGCCGACTGCGTGGGGCGCTTCAACGGCATGTGGGCCTTCGCGATCTGGGACGCGGAGCGGCGCGAGCTGTTCCTCTCCCGTGACCGCTTCGGCATCAAGCCGCTGTACACCGTCGAGATGGGCCAGACCTTCGCCTTCGCCTCCGAGCCGAAGGCGCTGCTCGCCGGGGGACTGGTCGGGTTCTCGCCGTCGCGCAGCGCCGTCGAGACCTACGTCGCCGCCGGCTCGCTGCCCGATCCGGGGGAGAGGGAGACGTTCTTCGAGGGCATCCGCTCCCTGCCTGCCGCGCATTCGCTGCGCGTCAGCACCGGCGAGATGCGGATGGACCGCTACTGGTCGCTGCCCGAGCCATCGCCGGAGACGGGGAACGAGCGCAAGGTCATCGATGAGTATCGCGCTCTCTTCGTCGACGCCATCCGCATCCACCTCCGCTCGGACGTGCCGGCCGGTACGTGTCTGTCCGGCGGCCTCGACTCCTCGTCCATCGTGACCACGGTGACGCATCTCGTCGGCCAGGGCGCCCAGCTCGAAGGCGGCGTCACTTCCGGACTGCAGACGTTCAGCGCCGTCTACTCCGACGACGGCCCGTGGAACGAGCGGCGGCACATCGACGCCGTGCTCCGGGCCACCGGCGCGCGCGGCTGGTTCGTCGAGCCGAAGTCCGCCGGGCTGGCCAGCGAGCTCCGCGCGCTGGTCTGGCAGCAGGACGAGCCGCTCACCTCCACGAGCATGTTCGCCCAGTGGTCGGTCATGCGCCTGGCGCGCGAGCACGGCATCAAGGTGCTGCTCGACGGGCAGGGCGCCGACGAAGTCATGGCTGGCTATCACTCCTTCTACGCGCAATACCTCGGCGAGCGCGCCCATCCTCGCGCGCTCGCGGAGGGACTGCGCGAGGCCTCGCGGATCCGCTCCGTGACCGGCCACCCCGCCTACCGCTGGCTGGCCAAGGAGGTCGTCCGCAAGGTCCTGCGCCGTCCGGCCATGCCCTCGCTGCACGAGGCCCTGGTCACGGCCATCACCCGCGATCCGCTGCCGACGCTCTTGCGCTACGAGGACCGCAACTCCATGGCCTTCTCCATCGAGTCGCGGGTGCCGTTCCTGGACGTGCGGCTGGTCGAGCACGTGTTCCGCAGCGGGGCGAAGCTGCGCATCCGCGACGGCTGGACGAAGTGGATGCAGCGCGAGGCGTTGCGCGGTATCGTCCCCGATGACGTGGCCTGGCGGCGCGACAAAGTGGGATTCGCGACGCCCGAGCGGCAGTGGATGTCCGCGCTCGGGCCGCTCTCGCGCGAGCTGACCGAAGCCTCGCCGCTCTGCGACTACCTGGATCTCGCCCGCCTGCGGGCCTCGCGGAACGGCTCCGCCGACGCGCCGGCGCGTCTCGAGTGGCGCATCCTCTGCGCCGCCGTATGGCTGGACGTCTTCAGGAAGGCGGTGGCGGCATGAAGAAGCGGCTGCTCTTCGTCGCCTACTCGTTCCCGCCGCTCAACGCGGCCTCGTCCACGCGCACCTGGAACATCGCCCGCCATCTCACCGGCATCGGCTGGGACGTCACCGTCCTGACCCTCGATCCGTCGCTGTGGGCCGCGCCGGAGCGCAGCGCGGAGGTCGCGCGCGACATCGAGGCCCTCGGCATCCGGCGGATGGTCACCGGTCATCGCTGGCGGGTGGGCGCCGCGCCGGTCGTGCGCCTGCCTCGCGGCGTGCCGTTCCTAGCCAGGCGCATCCTCCTTCGCCTCGGGCACGCGCTCCATGTCGAGCCGGAGCTCGGCTGGGCCCGGGCGGCCGAGGCGGCGTGCGCGTCGTTGCGGCCGGGCGACTTCGATCTCGTGCTCGCCACCGCCCCTCCCTTTGCCAGTTTCGGCGTGGCCGCGCGCGTCGCCGCGCGCCTGGGCTGCCGGTATGTCCTCGACTATCGCGACCTCTGGACCGGCAATCCGCACCGCCGTCACCCCCGCCCGACCCTCGTGCGCGAGGAGCAGGCCCTGCTCGCCGGCGCCGCGGCCGTGACCGTGGTCTCGCCGTCCGCCGCGGAGATGCTGCGCCAGCACGTTCCGGATGGGCCTCCGGTGCACGTCCTGCCCAACGGCTTCGACCGCGATCAGCTCGACGTGACGGCTCCGCCTCACGATCACTTCGCCATCGTCTACGCGGGCGAGTTCTATCCGCCGAAGCGAACGATCGATCCGCTGATGCGGGCCCTATTCCGTATCGATGGGGAAAATCAGATCGACCGCGACTGGCGCTTCCACTACTACGGCAGCGGCACGGCGCACGTGCAGGCGGCCGCCCAGGCCGCGGGCCTGCCGGCATCGCGCCTCGTGATTCACGGGCGCGTGTCGCGCCGGACGGCGTTGGAGGGAGTGGCCTCCGCGGATCTCGCGGTCGTCGTCACCACCGTCGATCGCGAGGCCACGCTCGCCGAGCGCGGGATCGTCACCGGCAAGATCCACGAGGCCGTCGGTCTCGGCCGGCAGATGCTCGTCATCGCCCCGCCCGGCAGCGACGTGGAGACCGTGCTCGCCGAGACCGGACTGGGACGCCGCTTCAGCGGCGACGACCTGGAGGAGATCGTCTCCTTCATCGTCTCCCGCGCCCGAGGCGCTCACGTCCCGGCCCGGAGTCCCGAGCGCTACGAGTGGCGCAACATCGCCCAAAGGCTGGACGAGATTCTCTCCACCGCCGTGGATGGGGAACGCTACGAGAGGACCGCGACGAGCCGTGGCTGAGCTTTCCATCCCCGAGGTCATGCCCGTCCGGCAGCCGCCGCGCGCGCACATGCGGCCGCGCCCGAGGCGGCGCTCGCGCGCCGTCGGCGGATACCGGCGCCTCCTGCTGATGCTGACCGTGATCGTGATGCCGCTGCAGGATCACCTGCCCGCGATCGCGGGGACGAGCATGCTCTTCGTCGCCTTCGCCGTCCTTGCCCTGCACGCCCTGCTCCTCCATCCCCGCGAGCTCGCGCGCGCTGCGACCCGGCCGGTCTTCATGGCCGCCTACGTGATGTTGGCCTCCGGTTTCCTGGTCGAGATCGCCCATCCGGGCGGAACCCTGGAGGAATGGGGGCGCATCGCCCAGATGGTCGTCGGCGCCGTGGTCATTGCCAGCTACTGCCGGACCCCGCGCGACGTTCGCGCCGCGCTCTTCGGGTTCCTGATTGCCAGCATCTGGATCTCCATCTTCCTTCTGACGAAAACGTACGGCCAGGTGTCCGCGGCAGCGGTCCTGGACTTCGAGGAGGCGTCGATCCTGCGCGCGCAAACCGCCGAGGAGGTGGGACTGCGCTCGAACTGGAACTTCCTGGCGTTCATGGCCGGCGCCGGTGCGGCCATCGCCGCCAGCCGGGCCATCTGGGCGCGCTCGTGGGCGGCGCGCTGGATCTACGCCGGAGCGGCGCTCCTGGGCGTGCTCGGGACGACCATGACCTTCTCCCGCAGCGGCTTTCTGGGCATGGTCGGCGGAGTGGCGGTAGCGGCCTTCTCGGCCATGAAGCGCAGGACCATCCTGCGCACCATCGCCCTGATGATCCTCACCGCCGCCGTCCTCTGGTTCCTCGTTCCCGCCTCCGTGCGAGCGCGCTTCTCCTTCGAGGGCGCGGTCCAGGGCACGGAGTCGCGTGGGTTCGTCTACCGGACGTCGATCGCCCTGCTCCCGCAGTACTACCTCTTCGGCGTCGGCGCGCAGGAGTTCTGGGACTCCTGGGCCGTCGAGAACGGCCTGCACCTGAAGGGTCTGCCCCTGGGCTCGCACAACATCTACCTGCAGATCTGGATCTACTGGGGCCTGGCCGGACTGATGACCCTGCTGGGCCTGACCATGGTGGCCCTGTTCAATCTCCGCCAGGCGGCGAAGAGAATGCCGGCGGAATGGCGCGAGCTGACGGCCTTCGCGACGGTCATGTTCCTCTGGGCGCTGGTGATGCACAACCTCTACGCCAAGGAGTTCTCGATCGCTCTCGGCTTGATCGCGGCGGCACACGCCATCAGCAGGCGTCAGCCTGCTCATCCCGTGCGTCGCGTGCGTCGGGCTCCGGCGCACTGACGCGATGGCGCGCTTTCTCTTCGTCATCAGCGGGCTCGGCCCGGGCGGCTCGGAACGGCAGCTCGCATTTCTCACCGAGGCCCTGCACGCGGCGGGACACGACGTCATGGTGATGGTCTGGAACTACATGGAGACCGAGGTCTACGTCGAGCGCATTCGCGCGGCGGGCGGGACGATCATGCCCGCGAGCGGAGGCTCGGTGGCCGGGAAGTGGCGGCATCTCCGCCGCCTCGTCCGCGCCGAGCGGCCGGACGTGGTGCATTCCTATAGCTATTACCTCAACGCCGTCGTGGCCGCGGCCGCCGCGGGCTCGGGGGCGATGGCGGTCGGCTCCGTGCGGAGCATGCTCGGGCTGGCGCTGCACGAGACCGGTCCGCTCCTCGGCCGGGCCAGCGCGCGATGGCCGCGGCGGCAGATCTACAACAACGGCAGTGCGGCCGCGGACGCGGCGTCGCGGCGCTGGTGGCGTCCGAGACAGGTCATCGTGGTTCCCAATCACATCGACGTCGAGTCCTTTCCCGAGACGCCGGTGCCCGACGGGACGCCGGAGATCGCCGCCATCGGCTCGCTCCTGCCGATCAAGGACTGGCCGCGCCTGCTCGCCCTCGCCGTACGGCTGCGCCGGGAGGGCGTGCCGTTCCGCGTGTCCCTCGCCGGCGAGGGTCCGTTGCGCGCCTCCCTGGAAGAAGAGATCGCCCGTCTCGACCTCGGCGGCCACGTCACGCTCCTCGGACACGTCGCGGACGTCAAGGCGCTCCTCGGGCGCGCGTCGCTCCTGGTCCATGTATCCTCGAGCGAAGGCTCTCCGAACGTCGTCATCGAGGCCCTCGCCGCCGGCCGCGCCGTCGTGGCCACGGCCGTCGGCGACGTGCCCCGGCTGGTGAAGGACGGGAAGACCGGCTTCGTCGTGCCTCCGGGGGATGACGAGCAGTTGTTCGCGCGCGCGGCGCTGCTCTTGCGCGATCGCGAGCTTCGCGTGCGCATGGGTCGCGAGGCCCGCCGCGCGGCGCGGGAGCAGTTCGGCACGGCCGCTCTGGCCGACGAAGTCTTGCAGGCATATCGACAGCTGGGATGGCGGAACTGACATGTGCGGAATCGCAGGGTGGTTCGGCAGTAGAAGTCTGGAGCCTCACGTCGCCGGGCAGATCGCCCAGCGGCTGCGCCATCGCGGTCCGGACGCGGAAGGCATCCGCTCCTTTCCCGACGCGACGCTGATTCACCGCCGCCTGAGCATCATCGACCTCACCCCCACCGGCGAGCAGCCGATGGCCAACGAGGACGGCACGATCTGGCTGGTCTTCAACGGCGAGATCTACAACCATCACCCGCTGCGCGCGAGGCTGGAGGCCGGCGGCCATTGCTTCCGCGGCCGCGCCGACTCCGAGGTCCTGCCGCATCTGTACGAGCGCGATGGGCGGGAGTTCCTGTCCGCACTGCGCGGCATGTTCGCCTTCGCCATCTACAACCAGACCCGCCGGCGCCTGCTCCTGGCCCGCGACCGCTTCGGCATCAAGCCGCTCTTCTACGCCCCGCTCGGCGACGGCATCGCCTTCGCCAGCGAGGTCCGGGCGCTGCAAGTCGTTCCCGGCGTCGATCTCGAGGTCGACCCGCAGTCGCTTTCCGACTACACCTCGCTCAGCTACGTGCCGGCGCCGCGGACCTTCTTCAAGGGCATTCACGCCCTCGAGCCGGGCTGCTGGCTGGAGGCCGATCTCGGCGGCGGCGCGTTCCGCTACACGACCGGTCGCTATCACCGGCACGCCATCCGGCCGCGGCGCGAACTGGAGCTCGAGCGTGTGGTCGAACAGGCCGATGCCCTCGTCGCCGAGGCCGTGCGCTCGCAGCTCGAGAGCGACGTCCCCATCGGCGCGCTCCTCAGCGGCGGAATCGACTCCTCGCTCATGAGCGCGGCCGCGCAGGCGGCCCTCGCGCCGGCCAGGCTGCGCACGTTCAACGTCCGCTTCGCCGACGCCGGCTACGACGAGACCTGGGCCGCGAGGATGGTCGCGGAGCACATCGGATCCGAGCACGAGACCCTGCCGTTCGAGACCGGCGCGGGGAGCTGGGAGGCGATCACCGGCCTCCTCGCCCACGCCGGCCAGCCCTTCGCCGACACGTCCATGTTCGCCGTGAACGCGGTCTCACGCCTCATGCGCCGGCGCGTCAAAGTCGCCCTCTCCGGCGACGGCGGCGACGAGGCCTTCGGGGGCTACGATCTCTACTGGCAGATCGAGCGCTTCGCCGGCGTGCGCCGCCTTCCCGCGGCCGCGGTCCGCGGCGGCGCGCTGGCGCTGCGGCTGGCCCGCCGGGTCGATCCGAAATACGGCCGCTGGAGCGAGCGCCTTTCCGATCTGAGCGGCAGCAACTCCACCATCATCGGCAGCCTGTTCCGCTGGGTGCGGGAGAAGGAGCTGCGCGCGCTCCTTCCCGGTCTCGACGTCGACCCGGTCCAGCGCCTGTTCGAGCCGCAGTGGGATCACGAGCTCCCGCCGGACGCGAGCGCCGTCGACCGCCTCGACGCCCATGCCACCGAGGTGAACGCCCGGCTGGTGCTGCCGAACGACTTCCTGTTCAAGGTCGACATCGCCAGCATGCGCGAGTCGCTCGAAGTACGCGTCCCGATGCTGGACGAGAATCTCTTCGAGCTCGGCCTCGCCCTGCCCCATCGCCTGAAAGTGCGCGGGCGGACCGGCAAGATCGTCCTGCGCGCCCTCGCCGAGCGGAAGCTCCCGCGCGCCGTGGCCACCAAGCCGAAGTGGGGATTCGGCGTGCCCCTCGACACCTGGGTCGACGAAGCGTTCCTGGAGCGGCTGCGCGGCACGCTCACCGCCTCCAGCCCGATCTCCGCCTGGTACGACCCGGCGGCCTATCTGCCGCTGGTCGACGCGTTCAGCCGGCGCACCGGCGACGTGGAGGGCGTGTCGCGGCAGGGCCTCTATCAACGCATCATTCTGCTCCTCGCGGTGCACGTCATCCTGGAGGAAGTCGCCGCCGCCCGCGCCGCGAGCGCCGGCGCGCCGGTGGCGGTGCCGTCATGATGCCGCCCTGGTCCTGTCCCTCGCACGGCGCGCCGCTCGCGCGCCGCGGCGACGCGCTCGACTGCCCCTCTGGACATGCCTTCCCGGTCATGGCGGAGATTCCTCGCTTCGTGGCCGGCGAGGCCTACGCCGAGGCGTTCGGCCTGCAGTGGCGGAGGTACCGCCAGACCCAGCTCGACTCCTACTCGAAGACCACCATCACCCACGACCGTCTCCGCCGCTGCCTCGGCCAGGAGCTCTGGGCCTCGCTGGAAGGGAAGACCGTGCTCGAATGCGGCTGCGGCGCGGGACGCTTCACCGAGATCCTGCTCGAGCGCGGCGCGCGCGTGACCTCGGTCGACCTGAGCACCGCCGTCGACGCCAACGCCGAGAACTTCCCCGTCGGCGAGAGCCACCGCATCGCCCAGGCGGACATCCTCCGCCTGCCCTTCGCCCCGGAGCAGTACGACGTCGTGCTCTGCCTCGGCGTCATCCAGCACACCCCATCGCCCGAAGAGACCATCGCCAGTCTGGCCGCCCAGGTGAAGCCGGGCGGCTGGCTGGTGATCGATCACTACACCCGGTCTTGGTCCTGGTACCTCAAGACCGCGCCGCTCCTGCGCCAGATCCTGCGGCGCCTGCCCGCCGAGGGGGGATTGCGCTGGACCGAGCGGCTCGTCCGATGGTTCCTGCCGCTGCACCGCGCGGCGCGCCGCTCGTTGCCGCTGCACGTGCTGGTGACGCGGGTCTCGCCGGTGTTCTCGTATTACCGCATCCATCCCGAGCTCGGTGACGACCTCCAGCGCGAGTGGGCGCTGCTCGACACCCACGACGGTCTCACCGACTACTACAAGCACTTCCGCTCGCGGCGGGAGCTGGTGGACGCCCTCCTCGCCAACAGTCTGGAAGAGATCTGGTGCGAGCGCGGCGGCAACGGCTACGAAGCCCGCGCGCGGAAGAAGAGGACCCTCCCATGACCGCCGCACCTGATGAAGTCCGCTTCGCCTTCGGAAAGAACTGGGCCTCGTTCCTGGGCCAGCTCTCCGAAGAGCGCATCGAGGAGGCCGAGAAGTCGCTGCGAGCGATGCTGAAGAAGGATCGCCTCGACGGACTCCGCTTCCTCGACATCGGCTCGGGCAGCGGCCTGTTCAGCCTCGCCGCCCGCCGTCTCGGCGCGACCGTCGTCTCCTTCGACTACGACCCCGACTCGGTCGCCTGCACGCGCGAGCTGCGGCGCCGCTACTTCCCGGACGACGCCCGGTGGGAGGTTCACCAGGGCTCCGTCCTCGACCCGAACTGGATGGCGTCGCTCGGCACGTTCGACCTCGTGTACTCGTGGGGCGTGCTGCACCACACCGGCGCGATGTGGCAGGCGATCGATCTCGCCTGCGCGGCGGTCAAGCCGGGCGGCACGATGTTCATCGCCATCTACAACGATCAGGGCTGGCGCAGCCGCATCTGGACCCGCGTCAAGCGCGCTTACAGCAGCTCCGGTGCGATCGTCCGGCCCGTCATCGGCCTGCCGTTCTTCGTCTGGCTGTGGGGGAAGACGTCGCTGGCGGATCTCCTTCGCGGCAAACCCTTCCACAGCTGGCGCCACTACCAGTCGCTGCGCGGCATGTCCGCATGGCACGACTTCGTCGACTGGATCGGCGGCTACCCATTCGAGGTGGCCTCGCCGGAGGCCATCTTCGCCTTCTGCCGCGACCGCGGCTTCGCCCTGGAGAACCTCAGGACCGTCCGCGGCAGCCTCGGCTGCAACGAATTCGTCTTTCAGAGGCTCACAGGCGCATAGGCGCACAGGCTCAAAGGGGCCCCTCTGCGCCTATGCGCCTCTGAGCCTCTGAGCCTTCACCCAATGCGCGTTCTCTTCGTCACCAACTACCGCGGAGCGTGGGGGCAGAATGCCTCCGCCGGGATATTCGTCGAGCGCCAGGCCGAGTCGTTGCGCGCGGCCGGCGTCGACGTCCAGTTCTTCGACCTCGGGCGCAGTCACTCCCCGCTGGTGCTGGCCCGCAAGTGGCGTGAGCTGCGGGCGGAGATCCGCCGCATCGCGCCCGATTTGATCCACGCCCAGTACGGGACCATCGTCGCCTTCGTTTCGGCGATGACCTTCCATCCGATGATCATCACCTTCGGCGGCAGCGACCTGCTCGTCGGCGCCTCCGTGCCGTTGCCGCGCATCTGGCTTGGCCTGGTCCTCTCGAACCTGGCCGCGCTGCGGGCGAGGCGGATCATCTGCGTGACCGAGGAGCTCCGGCGCGCCCTCTGGATGCGCCGCCGGGCCGTGACCGTCATCCCGCGCGGCGTCAATCTCTCCCACTTCAGCCCCGGCCCCAAGGCCGAGGCGCGGGCCGCGCTGGGATGGGACCCGGCGCGGCGCATCGTGGCCATCGACGGCGGGCGGGATCCGCGCAACAAGGGCCTCGACGTCGTCGAGGCGGCCATGGTCCTGGCCCGGCGGGAGCTGCCGGACCTGGAGCTGTTCGTCATCCAGGGCGTGCCCCCACCGCAGATGCCCACCGTGCTGCGCGCGGCCGACGCGCTGGTGTGCGCCAGCCGCCAGGAAGGCTCGCCGAACATCGTCAAGGAGGCCCTGGCCTGCGCGCTGCCGGTGATCGGCGTGCCGGTCGGCGACGTGCCGGACAGGCTCGCCGGCGTCTCCCCGTCGGCCGTCGTCGAGCGCACGCCGGAGGCGCTGGCGCGCGCGATCGTGGACATCGTCCGCGAGCCGCGGCCGAGCAACGGACCAGAGGTCGTGGCCCAGATCTCCATGGAGCGCACCGCGGCCCGGATCATCGAAGTGTACGAGGGGGCATTGTCATGAAGATCGCCAGCGTGGTCGGGGCCCGGCCGCAGTTCATCAAGGCGGCGGTGGTCTCCGCGGCCCTGAAGGAAGCCGGCCTGGCCGAGGTCATGATTCATACCGGGCAGCACTACGACTACGAGATGTCGGCGCTGTTCTTCGAGCAGCTGGGCATCCCTGAGCCGGCCTACAACCTCAACGTCGGCTCCGACTCCCACGGCGCGCAGACCGCGCGCATCCTCGAGGGGGTCGAGTCCGTGCTCCTCTCCGATCCCGCCGACCTCCTGCTGGTCTACGGCGACACGAACTCGACCCTCGCCGGCGCCCTCGCGGCGGCGAAGCTGCACGTGCCGGTCGCGCACGTGGAGGCCGGGCTGCGCTCGTTCAACCGGAGGATGCCCGAGGAGATCAACCGCGTCCTCACCGACCACCTCTCCGAGCTGCTGTTCGTCCCCACCGCCCTCGCCGTCGAAAACCTGAAACGCGAGGGCATCGACGGCGGAAGCAAGGTCCATCTCACCGGCGACGTGATGTTCGACGCCGTGCTGCGCTTCCGCGAGCTGTACGAGCGGGAGCGGGCGCGCGTGCTCGGCGAGCTCGGACTGCAGCCCGGCGGCTACTTCGCCGCCACCGTGCATCGCGCCGAGAACACCGACGACCAGAAGCGCCTCGAGGCCATCGTCGAGGCCTTCGGCGCGATCGGCCGCGAGGTGGCGCGCGTGGTCTGGCCCGTCCACCCGCGCACCCGCCACAAGCTCGACACCCTCGGCGTCAACGTCGGCGATCGCGTTGCCCTGGTGCCCCCGCTCGGCTATCTGGAGATGCAGGCGCTCCTGAGCGGCGCGCGCGGCGTCCTCACCGATTCGGGCGGACTGCAGAAGGAAGCCGCGTTCCACGGCTGCCCGACCATCACCCTGCGCGCGGAGACGGAGTGGCCCGAGACCCTGGCCACCGGCGGCAACGTACTGGCGGATGCCGATCCCGAGCGCATCGTCGCCGCCGCGCGGCGCGCCGCCGGCCGCTTCGAGCCGCCCGCCGCATTCGGCGGCGGCGAGGCCGCGCGAGAGATCGCCGCGGTCATCCGCGACTGGAGCCGGGGCGCGTGATATAGCATGCCGCCGCGTCACAACGGACCATGACCTACTCCGGCAGGAGCGTCCTCATCACCGGCGGCCTCGGCTTCGTCGGCAGCAACCTCGCCATCCGCCTGGCGGAGGAGGGGGCCAACGTCACCCTCGTCGACTCCATGCTCCCGCTGTACGGCGGCAATCTGTTCAACGTCGAGCCGGTCCGCGACCGGGTGACCATCAACTTCTCCGACATCCGCGACCGCAACTCCATGAACTACCTCGTGCGGGGGCAGGACTTCGTTTTCCACCTCGCCGGGCAGGTCAGCCACGTCGACAGCATCACCGACCCCTTCAACGACGTGGAGATCAACGTCAACGGCACTCTGACCGTGCTCGAGGCCTGCCGCCGCTTCAACCCCCAGGCCCGGGTCATCTTCACCGGGACCCGCGGCCAGTACGGGCCGAGCGTGAAGCTGCCCGTCGACGAGTCCGCGCCGATGAACCCCATGGGCATGTACGCGATCACCAACCTCACCGCCGAGAAGATCGTGCTCATGTACCACGACGTCCACCGCGTCCCCGGGGCCTGCCTGCGCATCACCAACACCTACGGCCCGCGGCACCAGATGCGCCACAACCGCTACGGGGTTTTGAACTGGTTCGTCCGCCTGGCCATGGACGACGAGACCATCCCGGCCATGGGCGACGGGCGCATCCTCCGCGATTTCGTCTACATCGACGACCTCGTGGACGCGCTGCTGCAGACCGGCGCGAGCGACGCCGCCTACGGCCAGGTGTTCAACGTCGGCTCGGGCGGGCCGATCTCGTTCATCGATCTGATCTGCAGGATCATCGACGTCACCGGCTCGGGCAAGTTCGAGTTCGCGCCGTTCACCAGCGAGCGCAAGGCCCTCGAGCCGGGTGACTACTGGGCCGACATCACCAAAATCCGCACCGTCATCGGCTGGAATCCGCGCACGTCGCTGGAAGAGGGCCTGCGCCGGACGGTCGACTACTACCGCAAGCATCGCGATCACTACTGGAGGGCGGGGGAGGAGTGGACGCCCGCGTGAGCCTCCGCCGCATCGACCCCTGCCTGCTCCTCCTCGGTCCGGGCGCGGAGATCGACCCGTCCGCGATCCTCGGCGAGATCCCGGCCCGGGACATCGCCGACCTCACCCTCACCATCGGGGAGAAGGCGGTCTTCCGCAGCGGCACGGTGATCTACGCCGGCTCGCGCATCGGGGCGCGCTTCACGACCGGCCACAACGTGGTCATCCGCGAGGAGAACGTCCTCGGCGACGACGTCGCCGTCTGGAGCAACAGCGTGGTCGACTACGGCTGCGAGATCGGCGACGGCGTGAAGATCCACACCGGCGTCTACATCGCCCAGTTCACGCGCATCCGCGAGGGAGCCTTCCTCGCGCCGGGCGTGACCATCGCCAACGATCCCCATCCCGGCTGCGCTCACTCGCGCGAGTGCATGCGCGGTCCGACCATCGAGAAGAACGCCCAGATCGGCGTGAACGTGACCATCCTGCCGTTCCTGACCATCGGCGAGGGCGCCGTGATCGGCAGCGGGAGCGTGGTCACGAAAGACATCCCCCCGCGCATGGTCGCCTACGGCAACCCCGCGCGCGTGGTCTCCCCGGTCGACGATCTCGAATGCATCGTCACGCCGAAGCTGACCGACTACCCCTACCGCAAATGAAGATTCCTTTCGCCAACCTGGTCCGCGAGCACGACGCGCTCGCCGGAGAGCTGCGCGGCGCGATCGACCAGGTCATCGCCAGCGGCTGGTTCATCCTCGGCCGGCAGCTGGAGGCCTTCGAGCGCGCCTTCGCCGACTACAGCGGCGCGCGCTTCGCCATCGGCGTCGCCTCCGGCACGGACGCCCTCCATCTGGCCCTCCTCGCCTGCGGCGCCGGCCCGGGCGACGAGGTCCTCCTCCCGGCGAACACGTTCATCGCCACCGCGCTCGCCACGTCGTATGCCGGCGCGACGCCGGTGTTCGTCGACGTGGACCCGCGCACGCACACCGTCGACCCCTCGCAACTCGAGGCGAAGATCACCCCCCGGACGAAGGCCATCCTCCCCGTGCACCTCTTCGGTCGCCTCGCCGACATGGACGCGATCGGCGCCATCGCCGGGGCACACGGCCTCCACGTCATCGAGGATGCCTGTCAGGCCCACGGCGCCCGCAACGCCTCCGGCTGCGCGGGCGCGATCGGCTCGATCGGCTGCTTCAGCTTCTATCCCACCAAGAACCTCGGCGCCTACGGCGACGGCGGCATGGTCACGACGAACGATCCCGCGCTCGCCGAGCGCGTGCGCTCGCTGCGCAACTACGGCCAGACCGAGCGCTATCACCACGCCGTCCGCGGCTTCAACAGCCGCCTCGACGAGATCCAGGCCGCGGTGCTGAACGTGAAGCTGCGCGTGCTCGACGACCGCAACGCGCGGCGCGTGGCCATGGCCCGCTGCTACACCGCCGGGATCGACAATCCGCGGGTCGAGACGCCCGCGCCGCACGCCCAGGCCGAGCACGTCTACCACCTCTACGTCGTCCGCACGCCGCACCGCGACGCCCTCCGGGCCTGGCTCTCCGGCCGCGGCATCGACACCCAGATCCACTATCCCGTTCCCATCCACCAGCAGGAGGCCTACCGCGACCTCGCCGCCGGCGTCGCCATGCCGGTGACGGAGGCGCTGAGCCGGGAGATCGTGTCCCTTCCCCTCTATCCGGAGCTCACGGACGAAGAGGTGGAGTGGCTGATCCGCTCGGTGAACGAATTCCGCGCATGAAGCTCCTCTATCTGACCCAGATCTTCGAGCTCGCCGAAGACACCGGATCCGACCGCCACTCCTTCTTCTGCCGCTACGCAGTGCAGCAGGCCGGCTGGCAGGTCACGGCCGTCACCAGCAACGTCGACTACAAGAAGGCCGCGCCGCGGTATCCGAGACGCTGGTACGTCGCCCGCGACGTCGACGGCGTGCGCGTCCATTACGTCTACTCCTTCGCCGGCATCCGCGGCAGCTTCCTCAAGCGCTCCTGGTATTACGTGACCTACTTCGGCGCGGCGCTGCTCGACTCGCTGCGCATGCGCCGGCCGGACGTCGTCTACGCCGTCTCGACGCCTCTCACCGTCGGCGTCCTCGGCGTGATTCTGAGCAGGATCTGGCGGCGGCCGTTCGTCTTCGAGGTCACCGACCTCTGGCCCGACGCCTTCGTGGCCATGGGCCTCATGCGCCCCGGTCCCATGCTCACGATCATGCGCTGGATGGAGCGGGTCTCCTACCGCCACGCGGCGCGGATCGTCGCCCTCACCCGCGGCATCCGCGACGGCATCGTGGCCAAGGGCGTGCCCGAGGAGAAGGTCACGCTGATCACCAACGGCTTCGACCCCAGCTTGTTCGCCAAAGCCGATCCCGAGGCGCGCGGGGCGATCCGGCAGCGCCTCGGCATCGCTCCCGACCAGCTCCTGTGCATGTACCTCGGCGCGCACGGGATCTACAACGCCCTGGGAACGATCCTCGGCGCCGCCATCGCCCTCGCCGATCGCGCCGACATCCGATTCGTCCTCCTCGGCGACGGCGACGACAAGGCCCGCCTGCAGCAGCTGGCCGCCGAGAACGGACTCACCAACATCCAGTTCCTCGACCCCATCCCGCGCAGCGAGTCCGTCGACTTCCTCACCGCCGCGGACGTGTTCCTCCTCCCCAATCGCGCCGGCGACTTCTATCGCATGAACCTGCCGAACAAGCTCTTCGACTTCCTGGCCACCGCCCGTCCCATCGTGGTCGCCGGGGAAGGGGAGACCGCAGACGTGATCTCCGCCGCCCGCTGCGGCGCCGTCGTTCCCGCGGAGGACTCCGCGGCCATGGCCCGGGCCATCGAGGACCTGCGGAAGCTCGCGCCGGAGGAGCGCCTGGAGATGGGAGGGCGGGGGAGGAGCTACGCGGTATCGAAGTTCAGCCGCGAGGCCCTCTCCGACATTTTCCTCCGGACGGTGACCGATGCCGCGGCCCGATGACGGCACCGCCGCGCCGCGCCTGGTGGTCATCACCAACGGCAACTTCTTCGCCCAGAACGTCCTGCAGGATCTCTTCCGCGCCCACGCCGCGCACATCGACCGGGTCGTCCTCATCGCCGGCGACTACAACGGCCGCACGGGATGGCGCGCCCTGCGCGCGCTGGCGAAGAAGACCGCCTTCCCGTACCTCGTCTACAAGGTCATCAGCGTGCTTGCCTTCTCCGCGGCCGGGGCGATCTGGCGGAGGATCCCGTTCACCGTCGAGCGCCTGGCCCGCGCGTACGGCGTGCCGGTCCACCGCTTCCTCTCCATCCGCGACCCGGAGGCGATCCGCTGCGTGGCCGAGGCCCGGGCCGACCTGGTGATCTCCGCGAGCTGCCCGCAGCGGATCGGCCAGGAGATCCTCTCCACCGCGCGCTGCGGCGGCATCAATACCCACGCCTCGCTCCTGCCGCGCTACGGCGGCCTGGCGCCGTACTTCTGGGTCCTCGCCGAAGGCGAGCGGCAGACCGGAACGACCGTCCACTACATGACCGACCGCTTCGACGAGGGCGCCATCCTCGGGCAGGTGACGGTCGACATCGAGCCGGGGGAGAGCTCGTTCCGCCTGTTCTATCGACTGGGACTGCTCTGCGGCCCTCTGCTGCTCGACGCCACCAACGCCGCCCTCGCCGGCGACCGCGGCCGCCCGCAGGAGCTCCGCGAGACGACCTATCGCTCCCACCCGTCCATGGCCGCGTACCGCGAGCTGCGCCGGCGCGGGCACCGGCTGGCGCGGCTGGGCGAGATCGTGGGTGCTGTGGCGAGCACGCTCCGCCGCGAGCGCTCCAAATAGGTCAGGCCGGCGCGTACGCGGGCCAGTCGTGGCCCAGCGCCTGCTCGCGCGCCAGCCTCGACGGATACTTCGCGATCAGCTTCCTGAACCGCCCCTCCATCCGCCCCCGCCCGAGGCCTTGATGCAGGCGGGTCTTGAGCGGCAGGCGGAACGGCAGCGACGTGAGCTCCTTCGGGTCGAGCTCGTACGGGTGGCAGTAGCCGATGAACGTCCGGCCGCGCCCGAGCAGATGCCCCACCGCCCAGTCGATCACCGGCCATGGCAGCAGCCGGTGGTACCCGCCCCCGCCGACCGGCAGGTTTCGCCCGAGCAGCGACACCGTGGCGATGGGCAGCTCCACGATCGAGCGTCCGGACGGCAGGGTCACCGTCACCGGGTCGACCGGCCAGCCCGGGATCCCGTAGCGGTCGTGGGCGATCGGGTAAATGCTCGAGTCGTAGCGGAATCCCAGCGCCGCGAGCGTCTCCAGGGCCCAGAGGCTCTCCCGGATGATCGAGAAGTCCGGCGCGCGGTAGCCGACCACCTCCGCCCCGATCGTGTCCTCGAGCAGTTTTTTCGAGCGCTCCACGTCGTCGCGGAAGACCTCCGGCGACTGGGTGAAGATCTCCACGTGCCCGTAGCCGTGCGAGGCGATCTCGTGACCGGCCGCGTGCATGCGCCGGATCAGGTCGGGGAAGCGCTCGGCGAACTTGCCGAGGACGAACAGCGTGGCCGTGCGGCCGCGGGCGGCGAGGAGCTCGAGCACTTTCTCGGCGTTGCGCGCGGCCCGGTCGCTGATCGGCAGGGAGCGGTCCCACGTCGACTGCGGCCAGTCCTCCACGTCGAACGAGACGACCAGCGCCGGCTCGCTCAAACCCGCGCCCAGGCCACGTAGTCCATGCCCGCCCCCGGCAGCTTCACCACTTCCACCTGGGCGAAGCCCGCCCCCAACAGCAGCTCGCGGATCCGATCGTCGTCGTAGAAGAACAGCGGGCAGCGGCGGAGCTTGTACCGCACCGCGCGCAGCGGCGTACGGAACCAGTGCCGGCTCGGAAACGAGAGCACCGCCCCGCGCGTGACCGCGCCGTGCAGCGCGTGCAGAAAGCCCGGCGCGTCGGCCACGTAGTCCATCACCCCCATGACGATGGCGTAGTCGTGGGGCGGGATCGGCTTCGCCGAGGGGAAGAGGTCGTGCACGAGCGTCGTCCGGCCGGTGATCCCGGCCGCGGTGATGCGCCGTTCGGCCAGGTCGAGCATGCCCTGGGCGGGATCGACGCCGGTGACGTGCGCGGCGCCGCGGCGCAGGGCCTCGACGATGTAGGGCCCGGAGCCGCAGCCCACGTCGAGCACGGTCCTGCCGCCGAGGTCACCGAGCAGCTCGAAGGTCCGGGCGTAGCGGCCGAACATGTCGCTGCGGAACGTGCGGTCGACGGCCTGCATGAAACGGCTGCGCTTGCCGTCGTAGATCGTGTCGAAGGTCTCGGCGAACTGGTCGAAAAACTCTGCGGGACGGTTCATTGTTCGGTGATTGCCCGCCGGGCGGGAACTGCCGGCGCCGGGGCTCTGGAGCGGCGCGAATTATAATCGCCGCTCTTTTGCCCGGCAACGATCCTTCGCGGCCGGCCTGACTTCGAATTCAAGGGAGAGCCCCCATGCAATATTACGTGCACCCCTCGTCCTTCGTCGACGAGCCGTGCACCATCGGCGCGGGCACGAAGATCTGGCACTTCTGCCACGTCTCGAAGAACGCCGTCATCGGCGAGCGCTGCAGTTTCGGCCAGAACTGCTTCATCGCCGGCGACGTGGTCATCGGCTCGAACGTGAAGGTGCAGAACAACGTCTCCATCTACACCGGCACCGTGATCGAGGACGACGTCTTCCTCGGCCCCTCCTGCGTGCTGACCAACGTCACCAACCCGCGCTCGCAGGTGCTGCGGCACTCGCTGTACGAGAAGACCCTCCTGCGCCGCGGCTGCTCGGTCGGCGCGAACGCCACCGTCGTCTGCGGCACCACCGTCGGCCGCTACGCGTTCGTCGCGGCGGGGGCGGTGGTGACGAAGGACGTGCCGGACTACGCGCTGATCGCGGGCGTGCCGGGGCGGCGGGTGGGGTGGATGAGCCGTCACGGCCATCGCCTCGACTTCGATGCCGAGGGAAAGGCGACGTGCAAGGAGAGCGGATTCCGCTATCGACTCGAGGGTGGCGCGGTCCGCTGTCTCGATCTGGACGAAGATGCGCAGCTGCCGGGCGAGCTGGCGGTGGGGACGAGGAGCTACGATGACTTCAAGCATGCGTGAGGAGCTGGCCGTCCGCGCCGAGTTTCTGCCGTTCTCCCTCCCGGACATCGGCGAGGAGGAGATCGCCTCGGTGGTCGAGACCCTCCGCTCCGGCTGGCTGACCACCGGCCCGAAGGTCAAGCGCTTCGAGGCCGAGTTCGCGCAGTTCGTCGGCGCGGCGGAAGGCGTCGCCGTCAACTCCGCCACCGCGGCCCTGCATCTCGCCCTCGACGCCATGGGAGTGGGCGAGGGCGACGAGGTCATCGTCCCGACCATGACCTTCGCCGCCACCGGCGAGGTCGTGCACTACATGAAGGCCAGGCCGGTCCTGGTCGACTGCGAGGAGGACACGCTCAACATGTCCCCGGCCGCGTTCGAGCGCGCCATCACCTCGCGCACGAAGGCCGTCATCCCGGTGCACATCGCCGGACATCCGTGCGAGATGGATCACATCCTCGAGATCGCCCGGCGCCACAACATCCGCGTCATCGAGGACGCCGCCCATTCGTTCCCCGCCTACTACCGCGGCCGGATGATCGGCACGCTCAGCGACGTGACCTGCTTCTCCTTTTACGCCACCAAGACCATCACCACCGGCGAGGGCGGCATGTTCGTCAGCGACGATCCGGCCCTTCTCGAGCGGGCCCGGATCATGAGCCTGCACGGCATCAGCCGCGACGCCTGGAAGCGCTATACCGCCGAGGGCTCGTGGTTCTACGAGATCCTCTATCCGGGCTACAAGTACAACCTCACCGACATCGCCGCCGCCCTCGGCCTCGAGCAGCTCAAGAAAGCCCGGCGCTTCCTGGACATCCGCACCCGCTACGCCAAGATGTACGACGAGGCCTTCGCCGACGTCGCCGCCATCCGCCGCCCGGCCGTGCGCGACGACGTCCAGCACGCCTGGCATCTGTACGAGATCCGCCTCCGCCCCGAGTCCCTGACCATCTCGCGCGGCGCCTTCATCGAGGAGTTGCGCCGCCGCAACATCGGCGCGAGCGTGCACTTCATCCCCCTCCACCTCCACCCGCACTACCGGGACACCCTCGGCTACGCGCCGGCCGACCTCCCCGTGGCCGCCGCCGCGTACGAGCAGCTCGTCTCCCTTCCGCTCTACACGCGGATGACCGAGGACGACGTGCGCTACGTCGCCGAGTCGGTGATCGAGATCTGTTCGCAGCATCGTCGATGATCAAGCGGATCATCGACGTCGCCGGCTCGGCCCTCGGCCTCCTGCTCTCCACTCCCTTCCTGCTGATCGCCGCGGCCGCGATCAAGCTCACCTCCCCCGGCCCCGTGCTCTTCCGCCAGGAGCGCGTCGGCCGCGGCTTCCGCCCCTTCCGCATCCTCAAGCTGCGCACCATGCGCGAGCGTGGAGGTCAGGCAATCCTGCCTGACCCGCAGATCACTTCCGGCGGCGATGCCCGCGTCACCCCCGTAGGCCGCATCCTGCGCAAGCTCAAGATCGACGAGCTCCCCCAGCTCGTGAACGTCCTCCGCGGCGACATGAGCCTGGTCGGCCCCCGCCCCGAGGTCCCGCGCTACGTGGAGATGTTCCGCGCCGACTACGAGGAAGTCCTCCGCGTCCGCCCCGGCCTCACCGACCTGGCCTCGATCAAGTACCGCCACGAGGAGGACATCCTCGCCGCCGCGCCCGACCCCGAGCGGGCCTACGTGACCTCGATCCTCCCGGACAAGATCGCCTTGGCCAAGGAGTACGTGCGCACGCGCTCGATCCTCGGCGACCTGCGGATCATGGCCCGGACGCTGCGGATCTTGTAATGTCTCGAATCACACGCTGGCGAAAGGAGCGATCCATGGCGAGACGCAATCGAGGGCACATGAACGGCGAGCGGTACCTGGGAGACGTCGACAAATATCAGCTCCACGACCTCGACAACGAACAGGCCGAGTGTCAGATCGACGCCATCATCGATGCCGGGAACGACCAGCCGTACCAGAGCGTGCAGCGGGCGCACATGGAGCGACACGACGACTGCCCCTTGTGTCGTTGATCGAGATTTCCGACGTCCCCCCGAACGGGGGGTAAAAGGCCCCCCCGGCCGAGGCTTCAACCTCGGTCGATCCCGTCCTAACATCACTTCGGAAGGAGAGCGCGATGAGCAGATGGAAGATCGTGGCGAGGATTGCAGCAGTCGCTGCCTTTCTGGTGCTGGCGAGCGTACCGGCCCAGGCGTCCGGTTGCTGTGAGAAGGACTGCGACGATGCCTACGGGACCATGTTGAACAGCGGCGTGAACGCACGGGACGCCGCGGAGTGGTACCGGGGCTGTATTACGGCGTGTAAAGAGCATGGCGACCCGACCACCTGTCCCCTGATGCAAGCCGCGTCCGCCGACGACAGCATCGAGGCGAAGCCTGCGGTCGAGCCGGAAGTCCTCCCCGCCGCGCCGGCTTCCGAATTCGACCCCGTCGTCTTCCCGCGAGTCGTCACCCCGATTCCTCTGAGGTAGGGCGGCCGTCCCGGCCGCCCCGCGCCGCCCGTCCCCGGGCGGCGCGGCGTCACCGAGCGCGCCCAGGATCCAACGGCGAGCCAGGGTTACCACCTTAGAACCATACGGTCACTACCGTCACCTCACCGACCGGCCTATGATGGCGTTAAGTCCGTGCGCCCCCTTCTCCTTGCCGCCGCCCTGTCCATTCTGGCGTCGACCACGCACGCGATGGAACCGCGCATCCTCTTCGCCCCGGAGCGCGCGCTGGAACCGCGGGAGGTGGTGACGGTCCGCTGGAGCGGGCTGCCGGGCGAGGTCGAGGAGCTCGAGTTCCTGCTGCAACGCAACGACGGCGACGTCGTCCGCCTGACCGAGCAGCTCTTGCCCTCGAGCGGCTCGTTCGGCTGGATCGTTCCCGATCTTCCCGCGCGCGAGGCGAGGCTCGTGCTCCGCGCTGGGATCGAGGGGCGGGAGATCACGCTCGCATCGAGCGAGCCGTTCGTCATTCGAGGGGCGGCGGGGCGGGCGCGGCTGCAGTTCCGCGACGGCGAGTGGTGGACGATCGAAGTCCGCCCGCCGGCCGCCGCGCCGGCGCGCGTTTCCCCCAGGCTGGACGCGCGAAGCCCGAAACCGCTGGCGCACACCAACCGTCCCCTGCTCGTCCGCACGCGCGTCGACATCGGCGCCGCGCAGCCGCTGGAGAGGTCGGAGCGGACCGCGCGCGCCGTCGACACGCACCGCGGCGCGCCGCTCACGATCCCCCAGCGGAAATGAGACGTTCCTTTGCCTCGCGAAGCCGATTGTCTTCAACGCAAAGGAACGAAGCATGCGTTCGATCATTCTTTGTCTACTCTTGCTGCCGCTTTCCGCGGCGGCATGGGATGGCGTGGTGCTCCTGCCGGACGGCCAGCCGGCCGCCGACAGCCACGTCTCCATTCCCGGACTGGCCGGCTCCGCGCGCACGGACGCGGCCGGACGGTTCTCGTTCGCCGGCGGCACGCCGCCGTTCACGGTCGTGGTCGTCGGACCGCGCGGCGAGCTCTTTCCCGCGGTGACGGTGGACGCGCTGCCGGCCGACGGCACGGTGACGATTCAACTCGAGCCTGTATTGCGCGAGTCCGTGACGGTGAGCAGCGGCGTGGCCCCGAACATCGAGGCGCCGCCGGCGGCGGGCACGTCCGTCATCGGGCGCGAAGAGCTCGAGGCGCGCACTCCCGAGCACGTCGCCGATTCCCTGGCGCGTACGCCCGGCGTGCAGATCCGCGGCGAGGGTCCGCCCGCCGTGCCGGTGCTGCGCGGCCTGGCCGGCGGCCGCACGCTGATCCTGCTCGACGGCGCCCGCGTGACCGCCGAGCGCCGCGCCGGTCCCTCGGCCACGTTTCTCGATCCCTTCTCCCTCGGCTCGATCGAAGTCTCCCGCGGGCCCGGGTCCGTTGCCTACGGCTCCGACGCCCTCGGCGGCATCATCCACGCCCGTCCCATCGATCCGGTGATCGGGCAATCGGGCATCCGCTACGAGGCGGCGATGACGTTCGGCGGCGCGGATCGGCGCTCCGCCGGCGTCGAGCTCACCCACGACGCCCTCGGCGGCGCCTTCCTGGCCATGCTGCACGGCCGCGAGGCGGACGACAGCGAGGCCGGCAACGGCCAGCGCATCGCCAACTCCTCGTTCAGCGATCGGGGAGGGGCGCTCCGCTTCGTGAGACCGGCGGGCGGCGGCACGTTCCGCGTCGGGCTCGCGGTCAATCAGGCCCGCGATACCGGTGCGCCCGCGGCCGACGCGACGGTCCAGCCGACGTATTACCCCAAGGAAAACTCGCAGCGGCTCACGGCCGGGTGGGATGTTCAGTTGCCGGCCGTGTTCGACGACCTCGAGGTGCAGTTCGGCGTCGACTCGTACGACGTCATCACCAACCGCGAGCGCCTGCCGAACGCCACCACTACGCGGCAGATCAGCAGCTCGGCCGTCGATGCCAACGACGTCTCGCTGCGCGTGACCGGCACGCGCACGCTGCACAGCGGGCGCCTGGTCGCCGGGGCGGACTTCAACAGCCGGTTCGACCTCCACGCCACTGGATTCGTGCAGGCCTTCAACGCCGCCGACGCGCCGACCACGCGCACCAGCGAGGTGTCGATCGACGACGCGAGCAAGCGCGACACCGGTCTGTTCGTCATCTACGACTACAACGCCGCCTCGAAGCTGGTGCTCTCCGGCGGCGCGCGCGTCGACCGCGTCTCCGTGCGTAACTCCGGCGGCTTCTTCGGCGACCGCTCGCGCAGCGACACCGCCTTCTCCGGGTTCGCCAGCGCGGCGGTGCTTCTCACGCCGTCGTGGACGGCGACGCTGCAGGCGTCGCGCGGCTATCGCGATCCGACGCTTTCCGACCGCTACTTCCGCGGCGTCAGCGGACGCGGGTTCGTGTTCGGCAATCCCGAGCTCGACCCGGAGACCAGCCTGCAGTTCGACGGCGCGCTGCGCTGGCACAGCGGGCAGCGCTCGTTCGCCATCCTCGGCTATCACTATCGCATCCGCGATCTGATCGAGCGCTTCCGGGCCGGCAACGACTTCCAGTTCCGCAACCGCGGCGAGGCCGAGGTACGGGGCGTGGAGGTGGAGCTGGCCCTGCCGCTGCCGTATCACTTCTCGTTCGAGGCCAACGCCACGATCGCGCGCGGCGAGGTGCTCGACGACGACGCGGCGATGGACGACATCCCCGGTCCGAATGCGAACGTCGGCCTGCGCTGGGCCGCCGGGAAGGTCACGGCGTTCGGCTACGTGTTCGTGTACGGCGAGGACGATCGGCCCGGTCCGGTCGAAACGCGCCGGCCCGGCTACGTCACCGTCGACGGCGGCTTCATCTGGCACATCGCCGCGCCGGTGGAGCTGCGGGTCTACGGCCGCAACCTGACCGATCGCCTCTACGCCGGCTCGCCCGACGCCAACGCCTCGCTCGCGTCGGGTCGCAGCGTCTCGATCGCACTGGGGGGAACTTTGTAGGGCGGCCGCCCCGGCCGCCCTACCGTTGCTCGCAGGGCGGGCCGGGGACGTCCACGACCTCGACAAGGTCCACGTCGAAGTCCGCGCCGGCGCTGGCGGTGAAGAGGTTGGTCTGGGTGGCGGGGCAGGAAGTGTTCGCGCCCTCCAGGCGCTCCCACTGGCCGGTGGTGCGGCTGTAGGCGTCGGGGATGCTCATCGAGCCGCGGCCGCTGCCCACGGAGACCTGCCCGCTGCGGACGAAGACCCAGGCGGTGGTGCGCACGCTCTGCGGGGCGATGCCGCGGCGGCCGCCCCAGTCCTGATAGATCCCGCTGGTGCGGCCGGTGGTCTTGATGCGCAGCATCATCGCGCCGGGGCGGCGCGTGGACGGCACGAGCTGGGAGGTCACGGTCGCGGGCTCGTCGGCCCAGAGGTTCCACGAGGCGGAGGCGGAAGGCCAGGCCGTGCCCGAGCCGGTGTCGGTGGTCGATGCTCCGCGCAGTCCCGGACCCTCGCTGAAGTCGCCGTTCAAGACGAAGCTCGGCATCGGCTTCTCGCCGCGCGCCGCGGCGGCGCGGGCCTCGTGCGCGTCGACGATGCCGTAGGCCTCCATGCGCGCGCCCACGTCCTCGAAGTCGCGCAGGTACTCCTTGCCGGCAAAGTCGCCGGCGGCGACGAGGCTCTGCACCGCACCGGCGCGGTCGCCGGTGGCGATCTGCGCCGAGGCCAGGGCGGCGTAGATCTCCGGCCGGCGGTCGGCCTCCAGGGCTCGGCGGTACATCGTCGCCGCCGCCTCCGGACGGCCGAGGAGCATGAGGTTGTTGCCGGCGCTCATCGGGAACTGCGGGTCCGTCCGGCAGACCTCCATGCACTGCTCCAGCAGCTGGAGGTTCCGCTCCGCGGTCCGGCGGGCGGCGAACGGGTCGCGCTGGCGGTCGAGCTGCTCGGTCGACTGCAGCACCGTCTGCGCGAGCACGTTGCAGCGCTGCGGCAGCCACACGCCGCGCCAGAGCGCGGCCGCCGCCAGGGCGACGATGACGGCGATGATCGCGCTACGCCGGATCATCGCTCCTCGTCGTGGTTTCCCTTGTCGTTTCCAACGTCCATGCGACGCACGCCCCGGTGAGGAACACGTACGCGTACGCCGGCGCGGCGACCTGGAATCCGAACTGGGCGATCATCATCACCAGCAGCAGTACGGCGAACGGCGCCGCGAGCAACGCGCCGAGGCGCGCGCGCGGATCGTCCGGCCGCCGGACCCGCGAGCGGCTGGCCACGTAGCCGATGCCCGCCAGAAAAAGCAGATAGCCGGGCAGACCGATCTCCGCCAGGGCCTGGAGGTGATCGTTGTGCGCCTCGCCGAAGTTCATGACCACCCCGTGGGGACGTGCGAATAGCGCCGGCCGCTCGTCGCGCAGCTTCACCTGGTACTGCATGTAGTGGTACTTGAACGTTCCCGGGCCCATGCCCACCAGGGGGCGGTCCGCGAACATGGCCCAGGCCGCGGCGAAGGGAATGGTCCGTCCGGTGAGGACCTGGCTCCAGTGGCGCGTGCGCACACCTTCGACGACGTAGGCCAGCCGCTTGCGCATGGCCGGATAGGCGAGGAGCACTCCGGCGAGGAGGAGCACTCCCACCACGGCGAATACGACGCCGAGGCGCGGTCGCCAGAAGACCAGCAGCGCCAGCACGCTCGCGGCCAGGGCGATGATCGCGGTCAGCGTCTGCGAGGCCAGGATGCCCGCGCCGATGAACGCGGCAACCAGCGCGTAGATCGCGCGCCGCCGCCCGGGCGTGACCAGCGCCAGCGCCGCCGCGAAGAGCAGCGGCGCGGCCAGGTACGCGCCGACGATGTCCGCGTTCCCCAGCAACGCGTTGTGCGTGAGGCGCCGGTCCGCGGTGGTCGGGAAGACCCACGGGTTCCAGATCCGCGCGGCCTGCAGAATGACGACGGCGGAGTTCACCACGGCCGGAAAGAGCACGGCCGCGGCGATGAGGTCGAGGTTGCCGCGGCCGGCGAAGATCGCCGTCAGCAGGAAGAGCACCACCAGCGCCGTGCCCCAGATCAGGGCCTCGATGCTCAGCGCGCGGTGCGTCGAGGTCAGGGTGGTGAGGATGCCCCAGCTGAGGCCGGCCCCGGCCAGGGCGAGCGGCACGCGCAGCGCGCGCCAGTCGATGGAGACCTTCTGCAGCACGAGGGCGATGCCCGTCGCCGCCGTGGCCAGGATGACCACCACGTACAGCAGCAGCTCTTTGGGCAGCCGGAAGTGGTCGGCCCCGGAGAAGCTCACCACCAGCGGCACGAGTGCGGCGCCGGCGAGGAGGAGAAGCAGGATGGGGTGGTCCCAGGTGCGGTCGGCGTTACGGGGCCGAGGCAATCGGCGACTCCTTCACCATCGCCGCCACGGACAGGACCTCGTCGGCGTGACGGCGGATGGGAATGGTCGGGGCGACGTGCGTCGACTGCGGTGCGTGCACGGCCGGCGCGTACTCCGGGATGAGCTCGCGCAGCAGGGTCATGGGATCGCCCACCTCGGCCTCGCAGGCTACGCGCATCCGCGCGGTCCAGCGGGCCACGGCATCGGAGTCGGGCTGGACGGCGGCGGTGATCAGGATCTGCGGGTGGATGGTCGGACGCATGGTCTCGTCCTCGAGGCGTAGCTCCTCGAACAGCTTCTCGCCGGGCCTGAGGCCGGTGAAGACGATGGGGATGTCTTCCTCGGAGTAGTTGGACAGGGAGATCAGGTCGCGGGCGAGGTCGACGATCTTCACCGCCTCGCCCATGTCCAGCATGAATACCTCGCCGTGCTCGCCGAGCACCGCCGCCTGCAGCACGAGGGACACGGCCTCGGAGGTGCGCAGGAAGTAGCGGGTGACGTCGGGGTGGGTGACCGTGATCGGGCCGCCCTGCTGGATCTGCTCCATGAACAGCGGGATCACGCTCCCCGAGGAGCCGATCACGTTGCCGAAGCGGACCACCACGGACTTCATGCGGCTGCGGCGGGCCACGTCGAGGAGGAGGATCTCCGCGGCGCGCTTGCTCGCGCCCATCACGCTGGTCGGATTGATGGCCTTGTCGGTGGAGATGAGCACGAACTTGCTCACCCCGGCGTCCTCGCAGGCCTCGGCCAGGGCCTTGGTAGCCAGGGTGTTGTTGCGGACGTACTCGCCGGGAGCTTCTTCGCCGAGGGGCACGTGCTTGTGGGCGGCGGCGTGGACGACGATGTCCGGCTCGACCGAGCGGAGGACGCGGCGCACGGCCGCGGTGTGCTGCACGTCGACGAGCGCGTTCAGGAGCACCGGCGCCAGGGCCGGCATCTCGCGCTCGAGCTTCTTGCGGATCTCGTAGAGCGCGTACTCGCTGCGCTCGAGCAGCACCAGCCGCTCCGGCTCGAACTGCAGGATCTGCGTGGCCAGCTCGCCGCCGATCGTGCCGCCCGCGCCGGTGACGATGACCCGCTTGCCGCGGAAGAGGCTGCGCACGCGGTCGCCCGGCAGCTCGATCTGGGCCCGGCGGAGGAGGTCTTCGACGTTGACCGGGCGGAGCTGGGTCACCTGCACCTTGCCGCTGACGATATGGTCGATCCCGGGCATGGTCTTGAACGGGATGCCCGCCTCGGAGAGGTGATGGATGATCTCCCGCATCCGAGGCCCGGAGGCGCTGGGGATGGCGATCAGGGCCTCGACTGCGCCGGTGTCCTCAGCGATGTCGGCGATGTTCGCGATCGGGCCGGTGACGTTCACGCCGCGGATCATCGAGCCCCACTTCGCGCGCTGGTCATCCACGAAGGCCACCACGCGCATGCCCAGCTGCGGCCGGTGCTCGATCTCGCGGGCCAGGGTCTCGCCGGCATCGCCCGCGCCGACGATGATGACGCCCTTCTGCACGGGCGCCACCTGGGCGGGGCGGAAGCGGTCGCGGCCCACGCGGATCACCAGGCGGGCCGCGAAGAGCGTGAGCAGGACGAAGGCGAAGTCGATGATCAGGACTCCGCGCGAGGAGGCGGCGAAGCGGATCGGCACGCCCATCCAGTTCGCGCCATACCACATCAGGCCGAGAACTCCACTGGCGGTGGAGAGACCGATCACCAGGCGAATGACGTCGGTGATGCCCACGTACCGCCACCAGCCGCGGTAGAAGCCGAAGAGCAGGCCGGCCATCACCTGGATCGCCACCACTACCGGCAGCGACTCCTTCAGGATCGGCATGTACGTCGCACGAATGTTGAAGTCGTAGCGGACGTACGTGGCCAGGAGATAACAGACCGTGAAGACAACGGCGTGGAAGCAGAACAACACCGCGACCCGAGCGAAGGGCGCGCCGAGGAGAGAGTGCCGGAGCGAGGATGTACGGGCTGTCGCTTGCAACGTGTTCACGGGAGCCGTCCGGGCGGACCTTGGAGATCCCGGCCAGCTTCTTCTAATAAGTTAATGCAGATAGAGGATACCATCCGCAATTCGCCGTTGTCGATTGCAAATTGCGGTCGCCCCCGCTTTACGTGTCGCGCAATCGAGCGACGGAGCAGCGCATGATCCCCCTCCGCCACACCCTCCCGCGGCAGGCTCCGCCGTATGTGAACCGCACTCTGGTCGCCGCGAACGTCCTCATCTTTACGGCCCAGTTGTTCATGGGCGCGGCCACCGAGCGGGTGATCCTGACCTTCGGCTTCATCCCCGCCCGCCTTCTCGATCCGGCGGAGTTTCACTACGCGCCGTGGGAAGTGGGGATCACCCTGGTGACCTCGCTTTTCCTGCACGGCGGCTTTGTCCACCTCTTCGGGAACCTGATCTACCTGTGGGTCTTCGGCGGTGCGATCGAGGATGCGCTGGGACATGGAAAGTTCCTGCTGCTCTATCTGACGTGCGGGGCGGTCGGGAGTCTTACACACACGGTGCTTTTTCCGCAGTCGACCATCCCCTCGATCGGAGCCTCGGGCAGCATCGCCGGCATCCTCGGCGCGTTTCTGGTGCTGCGGCCGCAGGCGCGCATCGTCACGCTCTTTCCGCTGGTGGTCTACTGGGCGATGGCGGAGATCCCGGCGCTGCTGTTCCTGCCGATCTGGTTCATCATGCAGTTCTTCAACGGCTTTCTCTCCCTGCAGGCGGCGCAGCGGACGCAGGAGGTGGCGGGAATCGCCTGGTGGGCGCACGTCGGCGGATTCCTGTTCGGTGCGCTGGTGGCCGGCGGCTTCCGGCTGGCGCGGAGACAGGCGAGAATCCGCGCGACATGAGCGACGGTCACATCCTGATCACGGGGGGCGCGGGATTCATCGGATCGCATCTCGCCGACGCCTTTCTCGCGCGCGGCTGGCGCGTGAGCGTGATCGACAATCTCTCCACGGGCAGCCGCGAGAACGTCGACCGGCGGGTCACGCTCATCGAGGCCGACCTGCGCGAGCCGACGACCATGCGCTTTCTGGACGAGCTGCGTCCGGACGTGATCAGCCATCAGGCCGCGCAGGCGGACGTGCGCGTGTCCGTGTCGGATCCCGCGGCCGATGCCGAGACGAACGTGCTGGCCAGCGTGCGCCTCCTGCAGAAGGCCCTCGAGCTGGGCGTGAAGCGGTTCCTCTTCGCCTCCAGCGGCGGGGCGATCTACGGCGAGCCGGTGGAAGTGCCGCAGACGGAGGCGCACCCCACCGCGCCGCTCTCGCCGTACGGCTGCGCGAAACTGGCCGTCGAGCACTACCTGCACTACTTCACCGTGGTGCACGGCCTGGCCGCGACCGCGCTTCGCTACGCCAACGTCTACGGCCCGCGCCAGAACCCGCACGGGGAGGCGGGGGTGGTGGCGATCTTCGCCGACCGCATGCTCCGCGGCGAGGAGGTGACCATCAACGGCAGCGGCGAGCAGACCCGCGACTTCGTCTACGTCGGCGACGTCGTCGCGGCCAACGTGGCCGTGGCTCTGCGCGACGATCTCCGCGGTCCGTACAACGTCGGCACCGGCGTCGAGACCTCGGTCGTCGCGCTGCACGCCGCCCTGGCGAATGCGATCGGCGACGCGCGTCCGCCGCGGCACGGCGAGGCCAAGGCGGGCGAGCAGATGCGCAGCGTGCTCGACGGACAGGCGCTGCGCGAGGCCGCGGGACTGGGCGATCCGGTGCCTCTGCACGAGGGCCTCAGACGGACCGTGGAGTGGTTTAGGGCGCGTGTACAATCCGCGCCCGATGCGTAAGGGAATCATCCTCGCCGGCGGCTCGGGCACCCGTCTGTACCCGATCACGTCGGTGGTCTCCAAGCAGCTCCTCCCCATCTACGACAAGCCGATGATCTATTACCCCCTGACCACGCTCATGCTGGCGGGGATCACCGAGTTTCTGATCATCACCACCCCTCAGGACCAGGAGCTGTTCCGCAAGCTCCTCGGCGACGGCAGCCAGTGGGGCCTGCGCATCTCTTATGCGCCGCAGGAGTCGCCGCGCGGGCTGGCCGACGCCTTCATCGTCGGCCGCGAGTTCGTCGGCGACGACACGTCCTGCCTGATCCTCGGCGACAACATCTTCTATGGTCACGGCCTGACCGAAGCCCTGCGAAGGGCCTCCGAGCGCGAGAGCGGCGCGACCGTGTTCGCCTACCGCGTGCACGACCCGCATCGCTACGGCGTGGTCGAGATCGCGCCGGGCGGACGGGCCCTGTCGATCGAGGAGAAGCCCGCCGAGCCGAAGTCGAACTACGCCGTCACGGGCCTGTACTTTTACGACCAGCAGGTGATCGACATCGCCGCGAACCTCAAGCCGTCCAGGCGCGGCGAGCTGGAGATCACGGACGTGAACCGCATCTACCTCGAGCGCGACCAGCTCCACGTCGAGCAACTGGGCCGCGGCTACGCCTGGTTCGACACCGGCACCCAGGAGTCGCTCCTGGCCGCGTCGACATTCGTGGAGGCTGTGGAGCTGCGCCAGGGACTCAAGATCGCCTGCCCCGAGGAGATCGCCTACACCATGGGGACCATCGACGCCGCCAAGGTGCGGGCGGTGGCGGGGTCGCTCAAGAACAGCACGTACGGGAAGTATTTGCTGTCGATCGTCGATGACTAAGCGTGCGCTCATCACCGGCATCACCGGGCAGGACGGCTCGTACCTGGCCGAGCTGCTGCTGGGCAAGGGCTACGAGGTGCACGGGATCATCCGCCGCTCCTCCTCGTTCAACACCGACCGGATCGATCATCTCTATCAGGATCCGCACGAGACGCCGCAGCGGCTCATCCTCCACTACGGCGATCTGAACGACGCTTCCTCTTTGAACCGCATCCTCCGCCTGACCCAGCCGGACGAGATCTACAACCTCGCCGCACAGAGTCACGTGAAGGTCTCCTTCGACACGCCCGAGTACACCTCGGAGATCACCGCCCTCGGCGCGCTGCGCCTGCTCGAGGCCATCCGCGAGATCGAGCTGCGCCCGCGCATCTACCAGGCCTCGTCGTCGGAGATGTTCGGCGCGTCGCCGCCGCCGCAGAACGAGTCGACGCCGTTCCGCCCGCGCAGTCCGTACGCGATCTCGAAGTTGTTCGCGTACTGGGCGACGGTCAACTACCGCGACGCCTACGGTCTCTTCGCCGTGAACGGCATCCTCTTCAACCACGAGTCGCCGCGGCGCGGGGAGACGTTCGTGACGCGCAAGGTCACGCGGGCGGTGGGGCGCATCAAACACGGTCTGCAGGACCGTCTCTGGGTCGGCAACCTCGACGCCGTGCGCGACTGGGGCTTCGCCGGCGACTACGTCGAGGCCATGTGGCTCATGCTCCAGCAACCGGAGCCGGATGACTACGTGATCGCCACCGGCGAGGCGCACTCGGTGCGCGAGCTGTGCGAGCTGGCGTTCGTCCACGGCGGGTTCGATCTGCGATGGGAGGGGAAAGGCGTGGAGGAGCGGGGCGTCGACCGGGAGAGCGGCCGCGTGCTGATCGAGATCGATCCGCGCTACTTCCGGCCGACCGAGGTCGATGATCTGCGGGGCGATGTCTCGAAGGCTAAGGAGCGGCTGGGGTGGGCGCCGCGCACGAGCTTCGAGGAGCTGGTGATGATGATGGTCAACTCGGACATGGCCCTCGCCGAGCGCGAGGCCCGGCGATGACGTTCTGGTCTGATCGGCGCGTCCTCCTGACCGGCGGCTCCGGCTTCCTCGGCAGCCATATCCGCGAGCGCCTGGAGCGCGAGCATCCGGACGCCCTCTTCGCGCCTTCGCACGAGGAGCTCAATCTGCTCTATCCCCGGGACGTCGCTCGATACCTGGGGGAGTACCGGCCGAATCTCGTCATCCATTGCGCGGCGGTGGTCGGCGGCATCGGCGCGAACCGCGCCGAGCCGGGGCGCTTCTTCTACGAGAACGCGAGGATGGGGATCGAGCTCATCGAGCTGTGTCGCCTCACCGACGTGGAGAAGTTCGTCTGCCTCGGCACGGTCTGCGCCTACCCGAAGTTCACTCCCGTCCCGTTCCAGGAGAGCGACCTCTGGAATGGGTATCCCGAGGAGACCAACGCGCCGTACGGGCTGGCCAAGAAGATGCTGCTCGTGCAACTGCAGGCGTACCGGCAGGAGTACGGTTTCAACGGCATCTATCTCCTCCCGTCCAACCTGTACGGCCCGCGCGACAACTTCGATCTCCAGACCAGCCACGTCATCCCGGCCATGATCCGGAAGTTCCTCGAGGGCGCCCAGACCAGCGCGCCCAGCGTGAAGCTCTGGGGCGACGGCACGCCCACGCGCGAGTTCCTCTACGTCGAGGACGCCGCGGACGGGATCGTCCTGGCCGCGGAGCGCTACGACGAAGAGGACCCGGTGAACCTCGGCACGGGCGTCTCCATCAGCATCGCCGATCTGGCGGCGGAGATCGCCCGGCTGACCGGATACGGCGGTGCGATCGAGTGGGATCCGTCGCGTCCGGGAGGGCAGCCGCGGCGGCAGCTCGACGTCTCCCGGGCCCGCGAGCGGTTCGGTTTCCAGGCCCGGACGTCGTTCTCCGAGGGCCTCAGGCGGACCGTGGAGTGGTTTCGCGTACAATCCGCGCCGCTTTGAAGGTCCTCGTCACCGGCGCAGCCGGTTTCATCGGTTATCACGTGTCCCGGCGCCTGCTCGAGCGGGGCGACGACGTCGTGGGCATCGACAACCTCAATGCCTACTACGACCCGTCCCTGAAAGAGGCCCGGCTGGCCATGCTGCGCGAGTTTCCGCGCTTCCGCTTCGAGCGCATCGACGTGGCTGACCGCGAGCCCATGGAGTCGATCTTCCTGGCCACGCGCCCGCAGCGCGTCGTGCATCTCGCCGCGCAGGCCGGCGTGCGCTACTCGCTCGAGAACCCGCACGCCTACACCCAGTCGAACGTCACCGGCTTCCTGCACATCCTCGAAGGCTGCCGGGCCCTGAAGATCGAGCACCTCGTCTACGCCTCCTCGAGCTCGGTCTACGGCTCGAACGCCAGGCAGCCGTTCTCCGAGCACGACAACGTCGATCACCCGCTCTCGCTCTACGCGGCGACGAAGAAGGCCAACGAGCTGATGGCCCACACGTACGCGCACCTCTACGGCCTGCCCTGCACGGGCCTGCGCTTCTTCACCGTGTACGGACCGTGGGGTCGCCCGGACATGGCCCTGTTCAAGTTCACGAAGGCCATCCTCGCCGGCGAGCCCATCCCGGTCTACAACTACGGGAAGATGATCCGCGACTTCACGTTCATCGATGACATCACCGAAGGCGTGATCCGGACCCTGGACAAGACCGCGGCGCCGGATCCGGCGTTCGATCCGTCCAGCCCCGATCCCGCGCGCAGCGCCGCGCCGTATCGCGTCTTCAACATCGGCAACAACCGCCCAGTCCCCCTCCTGGACTGCATCGCCGTTCTGGAGAAAACCCTAGGAAAGAAAGTGGAGATGGAGCTGCTCCCGATGCAGCCTGGCGACGTTCCCTCGACGATGGCCGACGTGAGCGATCTCGAAGAGGCCGTCGGATTCCGTCCGCGGACCACCATCGAAGAAGGCGTCGCCGCGTTCGTGCATTGGTACAGACAGTACTTCCGAATCGACTCATGACCCTCGACACCTTCCTCGAATCCGTCCGCGCCCGCTCCGCGCGCGTGGGCGTCATCGGCCTCGGCTACGTGGGCCTCCCGCTCGTGCTGATCTTCGACGAGGCCGGCTTCCCGGTCATCGGCTTCGACGTCGACGCCGCCAAGACCGAGGCCCTCAACCGCGGCGAGTCGTACATCCGCCACATCGGCGCCGACCGCGTGCGCCACGCTTTCCGCAGCGGCGGCGTCGAGGCCACCACCGACTTCGACCGCCTCGCCGAGTGCGACGCGATCATCATCTGCGTCCCCACGCCGCTGGGCGTGCACCGCGAGCCGGACCTCAAGTACATCCGCATGACCGCGGAGACCATCGCCAAGCGCCTGCGCCGCGGACAGCTCGTCGTCCTGGAGTCGACGACTTACCCCGGGACGACGCGCGACGAGCTCCTGCCGCGCTTCGCGTCCACGGGTCTCGAGTGCGGCCGCGACTACTTCCTGGCCTTCTCGCCCGAGCGCGAGGATCCGGGCAACGAGAAGTTCGACACCAAGAACATCCCCAAGGTCGTCGGCGGCATCGACGAGCCGTCACTCCGCGCTGCGGTCGAGCTCTACGGCGCCGTCATCGACAAGGTCGTCCCGGTGTCCTCGGCGGAAGTCGCGGAGTCGGCCAAGCTGCTCGAGAACATCTTCCGAGCCGTGAACATCGCCCTGGTCAACGAGCTGAAGGTCGTCTTCGACCGCATGGGCATCGACGTCTGGCAGGTCATCGAGGCCGCCAAGACCAAGCCGTTCGGGTTCATGCCCTTCTATCCCGGCCCGGGCCTGGGCGGGCACTGCATCCCCCTCGATCCGTTCTACCTGACCTGGAAGGCCGCCGAGCACGGCACGTGGGCGCGCTTCATCGAGCTGGCCGGCGAGATCAACACGAGCATGCCCCGGTACGTCATCGACCGGACCATGGAGGCCATCAACCAGCAGGGGAGGAGCATCGTCGGGGCGAAGGTCCTCGTCCTCGGCCTCTCCTACAAGGCCGACATCGACGACGACCGCGAGTCGCCGTCGTTCGAGCTGATCGAGCTCCTGCAGGAGCGCGGGGCGGTCGTGTCCTACTGCGACCCGTACGTGCCGGTGGCCCGGCGCGGGCGCAAACACGACCTCGGCCTCTCGTCCGTGCCCTGCACGGCCGAGGAGCTCGGCAAGTACGACGCGGTGCTCGTGTCCACGGCGCACTCCCAGTTCAAGGACCCCGCGCTCTGGACGAACGTGAAGCTGGCCATCGACACGCGGAACATCGTCCCGCGCGATGCCGGGCTCAACGTCGTCCGGGCGTGACGTGGAGCGGCGGGCTTTAGCCCGCCGTTGTCTCGCGCCAGCCAGTGGCAAGGCCGGTGAAGCATCTGCTGCGGCGGGCGGAGGGGGCGCGATGCTGGTTGCAGCACGCACATGGCTGGCGCGACCGGTCCGCTCGCTCCGGGGACGATGCGCGTCCGTGCGCGAATGGTCCGTGTTGCTGCACGCAGCATCGGCGAC
>JBIOTX010000318.1:0-18988 GCA_044866315.1 Thermoanaerobaculia bacterium
GTCCACACGAAGTTCGAAGCTCCCGGCGCGTCGGCGATGCTGCGCCTCCTCGGAAAACTGCCCGAGCGTGCCCGTACCCGCGCGGCGAAGATCGCCGCCGCGCTGGCGAAGCCGTTCCGCATCGGCACGAGCGGCGGGTACGTCGAGGCCCGCGCCGGCGAGCGCGCGGAGTGCGTCACCGGCCGCGATCAGCGCATGGCCATCCTGCCGCTCGTCTTCGCGCTGAAGAACATCGACACGCTGAAGCCCGGCGTTCATTCGCCGAGCGTGCTCGAGCCGGAGGACCTGCTACATTTCGTGGCGTCGTGATCAAGCGCCGCCGCTTCCACCGCATCGTCTTCGCCCTCGCCGGCGCGTACAACCTCGCCTGGGGCCTGTACGCGGCCATCGACCCGCAGTGGCTGTTCCGCTTCGCCGGGATGCCGCTCTCGAATACCCCGGAGATCTTCGCCTGCCTGGGCATGGTCGTCGGGATCTACGGCTTTCTCTACTGGGAAGTGGCGCGCGTGCCGGAGCATGGGCTTCTCATCGCCGCGGTCGGCCTGCTGGGAAAAGTCCTCGGGCCCATCGGACTCGTTCAGCTCATCGCCAGCGGCGCCTGGCCGATGAAGAGCGCCGTCCTCTGCGTGACGAACGACTTCATCTGGTGGGCTCCCTTCGCTCTCTACCTTTATGACGCCTACGCCCTTCGCCGTGCGGCGGGCCGAGGCGCATCTTCATCTCCTCGAACTTCTCCCGCTGCTCCGGCGTGAGCACGCGCGCGATCTCCGCGTTCGTCTCCTCGATCTCTTTGTGCATCTCCTGGCGCCGCTCCGCCCACACCTTGTTCATCTCCTGGTGACGGCGCTCGAGGATGGCCTCGATCTTCCGGCGCTGCTCGTCCGTCAGGTCGAGGTGATGATCGAGGCGCGCGGCCATGGCGTGCACGGCCAGGGGATGCGGTCCGGGGGGTGGACGCCTGATGAGGAGAACGCGGTCGGCGACCACGCCGGCGGCGAAGCCGGCCACGAAGGCCAGCGCGATCACGATCGCGGCGACGATCGCCGTCTTACTCACCGACACTGTACGTGTCTCCTGCCATCACGATCTCCACGGCCTCGTCGCGGACGAGCGACTCCTCGCCTCCGCCCAGGGCGGCGATGCCGATGCCGGCGGCGATGGCCACCGCGGTCAGGGTGGCGGCGAGGGGGCGGAACCAGGCGGCCAGGAGCTGGGCCACGGTCGGCCGCTCGACGTGCTCGCGGATGCGCGCACGGATGCGCGTCAGCGCCGCCTCGTCCGGCCGGTAGCGCAGCGGCGCGGCGTCCGCGCGCAACCGCTCGAAGAACTTGTCGTCGTCGTCGTCACTCATACAGGTCCGCCAGTCTCGCTTTCAACTTCGCCCGTGCGTGGGAGAGATGCGAGCGCACCGTGCCCTCGGAAAGGCCGGTCATGCCCGCGATCTCCTGATGCTCGAACTGCTCCACCAGATGCAGGCGCGCCACGATGCGCTGCATCTCGGGGAGCGACTCGATGGCCTCGTCGATCCGCCTGCTGATCTCGCCGGTCATGGCCGGCAGCTCCGCGTCGTCGCGCCGCCCGGCCGGCTGCGTGTCCATGATCTCCTCGTGCCGGAACTTCGTGCGGTGCTTCCTCACGTCCAGGGAGAGGTTCGTCACGATGCGGTAGATCCACGGCCCGAACGGCTCGCCGGCGCGGAACTTCCCGATGCTCCGGTACGCCTTCACGAAAGCCTCCTGCGCCAGATCCTCGGCGTCATGAGCGTTGCGCACGATGCTCCAGGCGATGGAAACGACGCGGCGCAGGTAGTTTGCCACGAGCGTGTCGAACGCCGCGGCGTCGCCGGCCTGCACGCGTTCAATGAGCTGTCTCTCCCCCGCGTTGTCGCGGGGGAGAGCTCGAGGCGTTGCGGCCATCCGGCCATGTTACCGGCCGCGGCGCGAGCGGCGCTGCTCGAAGCGCTCGGAGTGCTCGGCGAGCATCTGCGCCAGCTTCGCGCGCTGCTCGGGCGTCAGCACGGTCAGCGCCTTCGCGGTCGCGTTCAGCATGTTGGTCTTGAGCGCCTTCTCGGCCGCGACCTGCTGGTCGATGATCGCCTGCGCGGCGGCGAGGTTGTTCGGGTTCTCGAGGAGCGTCGCCGTGACGTCCTTCAGCCCGTTATGGAGCTGCTCGTGGTAGGTCTCGTTCTGGGCGTGCAGGTCCTTGAAGATCGTGCGGATCTGGTCGGCCTGAGCGTCGGACAGGTCGAGCTCTTCCTGGATGCGTCCGAGGTGGCCGAGGATGCCCATGCCCATTCCGTGGCCGCCGCGGCCGTGATGGCCGCCGGGGCCGCCGGGACCGGCGAAGACCACCGGGACCGCGACGAGCGCCGCCACGGCGATCGTGAGTGCGATGATGCTGTTGCGTTTCTTCATGTTCCGTTTCTCCTTTGCATGGAGTACGACCGTCGGCCGGGGCCGTTGAAGCGCCCGTTTATAATCGCGGTGCTTTCGATCCCATGCGCTCCCGACATCTGCCCCTCTTCGCCGTCGCACTCGCGCTCGCCGCCGGAGGCGCGCTCGCGCAGCAGACGCCGCTCGTCTGCGCGCCGGGCGCGGCCGGCCGGCCGTGCGACGCCTTCCACTATCACGTGCAGATGTACCGCCCGGACAACAAGCAGTGGGTGGAGCTGACGGCCGTGACGCCGTTCGCCACCCAGGCCGCCTGCGAGCGGGCCCGCGAGGCCCAGATCGCCGCGAACAAGGCCGTCGTCGACTACTTCGCCGGCACCCGGCAGCAGCAGTACCCGGCCGACCGCTTCGGCCCCTGCCACTGCGACATGACCGCGGACAAGACCAGCGCCAGCTTCCTCACCGAGGCTCAGCGCGGGATGCAGCTGCGGAATGTCGAGGAGGCGCGGCTGCGCGTGCGCGAGCGGATCCTCGACCTCGGGCTCACCAGCGAATCGCCGCTCATCCGCGGCCTCTATCTCGATCCGCCCGCGACCCCGCAGCTCGGCGCGCCGAAGCTCGTGCCCGTGCCGGAAACGCGCGCAGCCGCCGTTACCACCGCGGCGGACGACCTGCGCCCGACGAAATCCATCGACACCACGCGGCCCACGGTTGCCGCGCTCGATCTGCCGCTCATCGACATCGGCGGTCCGGCGCCCCTGCCGCCCGTTGCGCCGGCGGCGCCGCCCGAGACCGCGCCTGCGCCAACGCCGGCTGCGGACGCGCCGTCCGTCGAGCCGATCCCCGAGACGCAAGTCGTGGCTTCGACGACTCCCGTCGAACAGCCGTCCCCGAGCGAAGAGGATCTGGAGACCGCCCAGGAAACCGCGGACCTCTTCATCAACTACGAGACCGAGCGCATCCAGAACGTCCTGAAGGCCTCCTCGGCCATCGCCGACGAGAGCGTGAAGTCGAAGATCTACGAGGCTACCGACCAGCGCATCAACCTGCTCTCCAACCTGCGCATGCTCATCGAAGGCTCGGGCATGCGCAGCCGCCTCGCCGCCGCCGCGCGCGCGGCCGTGGAGAGCGAGGAGCGGCGGCTCGAGCTCATGGCCCGCCTCTTCGGCGAGAGCATCAAGCCCCACTGGGCCCCGCGCGACGCCGCCGACGTGATCTTCAACGTCTCCCCGGACGTCGCCGAAGCCCCGGAGCGCATCCTGCGCGACACCACCGGCCGCTTCACGTCGCAGCAGAAAAAGCACGCCCTCTATCTCGTCCTCAGCCAGACGCAGCCGACCGAAGACCAGCGCCTCTGGCTCTCCACCGTGGTGGAGGGCTTCCTCCGATGAGGATGACCCGTTCTGCCCTCTGCCTTCTGCTCTCTGCCTTCTGCCTTCATCTCCTGGCCCAGGAGCCCGCTCCTCCTCCACCCTCCAACGTGGACGAGGAGTTCAACAAGGCCGTCTTCTTCGGCAAAAAGTTCGCCGACCTCGGCGAGTACGCCTCTGCCTACGAGCACTTCCAGAAAGCCGATGAGCTCAAGCGCGACCAGCCGGCGGTGCTCTACAACAAGGCCGTGGTCCTGGCGCGCGCGGGCCGGTACGTCGACGCGCAGGTCACCGTCGAGCGCTACCGGCGCCTCTTCCCCGACGGCGCGGAGAAGGCGCTGATCGACAAGCTCGAGCTGGAGCTGCAGTTCCAGCGCGTGCTGCAGACGAAGCGTCAGGCCGACCAGGAGTACGCGGACCTCTTCAACCGCGGCAAGTACGCCTACGGCCGCGGCGGGATCGACGAGGCCCTGCGCCTCTTCCAGCAGGCCGAGCAGCTCCGCCCCACCGACGCCGCGACGGTCTTCAATCAGGCCGTGATCCTCGAGAAGCAGGGCGAATACGCCAAGGCCATCGAGCGCTTCCGCCGCTACGCCGAGCTCGAGCCCGACCTCGAGCTCAAGGCCTCCATCGACCAGCGCGTCTACGCCATGCAGCACGAGCTGGACGAGATGCGCACCAAGATCGTCTGCTCCTTCTGCGGCCACAAGCTGCCTGTCGGCGCGACGTGGTGTCATCGCTGCTGGCACGGGCCGTATCTCGTCAAGTCCGCGGTCTGGAACTCACGCCCGTGCGTCGAAGGCGCGTCCGCCACGCGCGCCACGTACTTTGCCGACGCCCGCTTCAACAAGAACGACATCCTCCCCTGCATGCACAAGGGCGGGACGATGCTCGAGTCGCTGCGCTACTCGCCCGTGCGGCAGCGCGCCATCCAGGACGCGCGGCGCGCCGAGGGGTGGACGTACCAGGGCGACGTGATCCAGAACTGGTCCGACCGCCAGGGCAACCAGATCCGCTACCACCAGGGAACGGACTATCTCGAGAAGATCACCTCCACCACCGGCGGCGAGATCCTCACCTACGTCGCCCATCCCGGCGGCGAGGGCTATTGGCTGCTCGACCGCGAGGACCTCGTCGTCGACGCCCAGCGCTACACCAACCGCTACGTCTACGACCCGGCGGGCCGCATCACCCAGCAGCAGACCGAGTATCAGAACACCGCCGCGTGCAATCACCTGATCTCGTCCACCGCCGACTTCGCGTACGTGAACGACCGGCTGTCCACCGTCAGCATCAAAGGCGGCTACCAGGGCTTTCCGGCCGAGGGCGAGCCGAAGACGGAGTGGAACGCGAACATCGTCTACGCCTACGACGAGGCCGGGCGCCTGGCGAAAGAGGAGCTCGCGGTGGCCGCGCTGAACAAGACCTACACCAAGAAGGCCGCCGGCGCGCTGCGCGACGAGATCGCCCGCCTCTACACCGGCATGCGCGTGGGCAAGCCGGTCCAGAACGCCTACCAGTTCGGCGACCGCTGCGCCATGCTCGGCACCTTCATCCTCGGCAACGAGATCGACCTGCGTCCGTTCTACGTGCTCTCGCCGAATCTCGCCATCGCCCTGCAGGGCGGCGTCACCCGCGCGGTGGTGACGTTCACCTATCCCGCGTCGTACGTCCCGCCGCGGTAAAAGGCACGCAGTTCGGATCATCCACCGCGCACTCCGCGAACTCGAACTGGATCGTGGTGTGGGTGATGCCGTAGTCGCGGGCCAGCATCGCGTTCACCTCGTCGAGCACCCTGACCGTGCTGCGCAGGGGCACGTCGCCGACCATGAGGTGCGCCGAGAGGGCGGGACTGGACGGGCCGAGGGCCCAGATGTGCAGATGGTGGACGCCGAGGATGCCCTCGATCGTGCCGATCGAGCGGGTCACGGCCTCGGGGTTGATGCCGGCGGGCGTGCCCTCGAGGAGGAGGTTCATCGACTCCTTCAGCACCCCGTAGCTGCTCCAGATGATCAGCACGCCGATGAAGATGGAGATGACCGCGTCCCACTGCGGCGCGCCGGTCAGGTGGATCAGTAGTGCGGCGACGATGATCCCTGCGGACGACACGGCGTCGCCGACCATGTGCACGAATGCGCCGCGGATGTTCACGTCGTGGTGGCTCTCGTGGCGGAGCGACAGCGCCGTCGCGCCGTTCACGAGCATGGCCACGGCGGCCATGGCCAGCATCGGCGTCACCTCCACCGCGTGGGCCAGCCGCAGGCGCTCGTAGGCCTCGCGGAAGATCAGCAGCGTGAACGCCATCAGCAGGCCGGCGTTGATGAACGCGGCCAGGATCCCGGCGCGGTGATAGCCGAACGACTTCTCCGCCGTCGGCGCGCGGTGGGCGAGCCGCACGGCCACCAGCGCGATCACCAGCGCGGCCGCGTCGGTGAGGTTGTGCAGCGCGTCGCCGATGAGCGCCAGCGAGCCGGCGTAGAAGCCGATCCCCAGCTCGGCGACCACCACGAGCAGGTTCGCTGCCGTGGCGATGGTCAGCTTCCGCGAGACGGAGTGGCTGTGCCCGTGATGGTGGTGATGAGCCATGCCATCACCGCGTCGACTTTTCCACCTTCTTCGACTTCGCCGCGACGGCGTCCGCCATCGCCGCCCGCTGCTCTTTCAAGCGTGCGGCCACGTCGGCGTCGCTGGTGGCGATGATCTGCGCGGCCAGGATGCCCGCGTTGCGCGCGCCGCCGATGGCCACGCTCGCTACGGGGATGCCCGGCGGCATCTGCACGATCGCGTACAGCGCGTCCAGCCCCTGCAGCGCGCCGCTGGCGAGCGGGACGCCGATCACCGGACGTGTCGTGAACGACGCCACCACGCCCGGCAGGTGCGCGGCCATGCCCGCCCCGGCGATGAACACCGCCGCGCCGTTGGCCTCGGCCTCGGTGATGATCCGCTTCGCCCGCTCCGGACTGCGGTGCGCCGAGGCGACGGTGAACTCGTACGGCACGCCGGCCTCGTCGAGCGCGGCCGCGGCCTGGGACATGACCTCCGCATCGGAGTCGCTGCCCATGACGATGAGAACCCAGGATTTCGTGCTGGTCATACGGAGCGGAAGGATATCCCGCTCTCGCGTGGAGTCTGTACCGCGGCCAGGGCCCGGTAGCCGATGTCCCGGCGGTAGCGCGCCCCTTCGAAGCGCACCTTCGGCACCGCCGCGTACGCCTTGGCCAGGGCCTCGGTGAGCGTGGCTGCGCGCGCGCAGACGCTGACGACGCGCCCGGCCTGGTTCACGAACTTGTTGCCCTTCTTCACCACCCCGGCGTGGAAGACCACCACCGACTCGTCGTCGATCGGATCGAAAGCCACTTCCTGGCCCTTGAGGTAGTCGTCGGGGTAGCCCTCGACCGCCACGACGATGCAGGCCGCCGCTTCCTTCTTCCAGTTCAGCTTCATGTCGCCGAGGTTGCCGCGGGCAGCCTTGAGGAAGACCTCGGCCAGATCGTCCTCCATCCGCAGCATCTGTACCTGCGTCTCCGGATCGCCGAAGCGGCAGTTGTACTCGAGCACCTTCGGCCCGGCGGCGGTGAGCATGAGACCCGCGTAGAGGACGCCCGTGTACGGCCGCCCCTCGGTGGCCATGCCCTGGATGGTCGGCACGATGATCGTCTTCATGATCTCGGCCGCGGTCTCGCCGCCGAGGACCACGGCGGGCGAGTGCGCGCCCATACCGCCGGTGTTCGGGCCCTCGTCGTGATCGAAGGCCTTCTTGTAGTCCTTGGCCGGGGCCAGCGGGAGGAACTTCTTCCCGTCGGTGATGACCATGAACGAGACTTCCTCGCCGGTCAGGAACTCCTCGACCAGGATCCGGCTGGTGGCGTTGCCGAACCGCTTCTCCTCGAAAACCGCCTTGAGGTACTCCTCGGCCTCCTTCTTGGAGTTGACGATCACCACGCCCTTGCCGGCGGCGAGGCCGTCGATCTTCAGGACGGCCGGATAGCCCATCTCCTTGAGCGCGGCCTTGGCCTCGTCGACCGAGCTCGCCGCGACCGCGTTCGCGGTCGGGATCGAGTACTTCTTCATGAACTCCTTGGAGAAGACCTTGGAGCCCTCCAGCTCGGCGGCCAGGCGGGTGGGCCCAAAAATGGTGAGTCCGCGCTTCTGGAACTCGTCGACGATGCCCAGGGTCAGGGGGAGCTCGGGCCCGACCACGGTCAGGTCCATCTTCAGCTTCTCGGCGAAATCGGCCAGCTCGATGATGTCCGCCACCCCGATGGGGACGCAGTCGGCGACCGCGGCGATCCCGGCGTTGCCCGGGGCGGCGTACAGCTCGCGCACCAGAGGGGATTGCTTGAGCTTCCAGCAGAGGGCATGCTCGCGCGCACCCTGGCCGACCACGAGGACTCGCATGTTCCTGAGATTGTAGCAGTTGTACCCAGGGCGCAGGGGGCAGGGCGCAGAGCGCAGGGGATGACGGGCGGGGTGGGGGGACTGTGCCCTGCGCCCTGCCCCCTGCGCCCTGATGGAAGCACCCAGGCAGCCTAGACGTTTCCGGTGAACACCCCGTAATTAGGGGAACATGTCCGCAGAGCTCCGCCTGATGATCCCGACGACTCCTACAGTCGAGCCCGACGACCGCCAGCTCGTCCAGACCATCCGGGGTGGGGACACCGACGCATTCGAGACCCTCGTCCGGCGGAAAACCTCCAAGGTCTACGCCCTCTGCTACCGGATCATCGGGAACGCCGAGGACGCCAAGGACATCTCCCAGCTCGTGTTCCTCAAGCTCTGGGAGAACCTCGAAAAGTACGACCCGACCTACGCGTTCGACACCTGGCTGTACCGGATGGTGACGAACGTGGCCATCGACTTCATGCGCAACAAGCAGTCCCGCGACAACGCCGTGAACTCCAACCTCCGCCTGGTGAAGACCTCCAGCGAGGCGGAGCAGGGCGTGGTCGTGCAGCGCAAGGAAGTCGAGAACGTCTTCAACGACGTCTCCGCGGTGCTGTCGCCGAAGCAGAAGACGATCTTCATCATGAACCAGATGGAGGATCTGCCCTCCGCCGAGATCGCCAAGATCCTCGGCTGCCGCGAGTCCACCGTCCGCAATCACCTCTTCAACGCCCGGAAGGCCATGCAGCAGCAGCTTCAGAAACGCTATCCCGAATACGCCCAGCTGTGGAGGTCGCGATGACCAACTGCGGCACCTTCCGCGCGCGCTTCTATCCGGCCACCGACGACCCGGCGCTGCTCGAGCACATTCGCACCTGCGACCGCTGCCTCGACTTCGCCGCCAACGTCGACCCGGACATCATGTTCCGCGCCCTCGGCGGCGCCGATCTCGTGCCTCCGGGCGGCATCGATGCCTTCGTCGGCGACGTGATGCGCCAAGTGCGCGTGCACGAGGCCGAGCAGGCCCTGGAGCCGCACAAGGTGGTGAGCTGGCCGCGCCGGCTGGCCGTCGCCGCGACGGTTGCGGCCGCGGTCACGGGAGGCACTCTGATTTACCGTTACGACGCGCCGACGACCACCGTCCCGTCGCGTCCGACTCAGGTCGCGCGCGCGGTCGTTCCGGTCGCGCTCGTGACGAAACCCGTGATTGAAACGTATGACTCCGAGAAAGCAACGATCGTCGAGGTTCCGTCCGAGGAAGCTGACGACGTGAAGATCGTCATGGTCTTCGATGAGAACCTGCCGGCGGACTTATGAAACGACTTTTGATTCTGATGGTGGCCCTGCTCTTCATCTCCGCGACGGCGTTCGCCGACGCGGCGGACGTGGGGAAGAGCCTTACGGTGCGGACCTTCCAGCTGAAGCACAAAGCAGCGGAGAAGGCCGTGGCGATCGTCAAGCCGCTCATGAGCGCGGAAGGATCGATCTCCATTCAGGGCAACGCCCTGATCATCACCGACGACCCGGCGACGCTGAAGAAGATCGGCGCGAAGCTGGCGGAGCTCGACAAGCCGGCGCAGGAGTTCCGGCTGACCGTGCGCCTGGTCGCGGCGGGACGCGCCGCGGCGGGCAAGGAGCCGCGCGTGCCGGAAGAGCTGCGCGAGATCGCTCCGAAGCTGGCCCTCCTCCGCTACAACGAGCTGGAGAGCCTCGGCACGGCCGACATCTCCGGCCATGAGGGCGACCCGGGCCAGGTGGAGCTCGGCGGCTACCGCGCCGACTTCAAGTTCGGCGAGTACGACGCCGCCAGCGACTCGGTCAAGGTCAGCGAGTTCAAGCTGTCCCGCCTCGAAGGCGACCAGCTCTCGCCCCTGCTCAAGACCACGTTGAATGTGAAACTAGGACAGACGGTGATCGTCGGCGCGACCCGACAGGCAGACAGCCCCCGCGCGCTGATGATCGTCGTTTCGGCAAAGCGCTAGACGAAGCGCGAATTTCTCCTCACTTCGAGGGCGCGGCGCACACCGCTCACCCGTGCGCCGCGCCCGATCCCCCGGCAGTTCATCCTTCGCGCCGCCCCCCAAAATACTCCGCCACCTCCTCCACGCTCCGCGTGTTGAAGATGTACTTCGGGGAGAGCCCCGCCTTGCGCGCCACCCAGGTCCCGGTCACGACGGCGTTGTACTCGCTGATGGAGTGCGCGTCGGGGTGGATGCCGAAGACCACGCCCCGGTCGAGGGCGCGCCCCACGTAGCGCCAGTCGACGTCGAGGCGGCGCGGGTTGCCGTTGATCTCGATCATCACCCCGCGCTCGCCGGCCTTCTCGAAGATCCGGTCGTAGTCGACGGAGTAGCCCTCGCGGGAGAGGAGCAGCCTGCCCGTGAGATGGCCGATGAATGTGACGTGCGGGTCGTCCATGGCCTTGAGGATGCGCTCGGTCATCTCGTCCTTGGGCATCTTGAAGTTCGAGTGCACGGAGGCGATGACGAAGTCGAACTTGGAGAGGATCTTGTCGCCGTAGTCGATGGTGCCGTTGCCGAGGATGTCGGCCTCGGTGCCGCGGAAGACGCGCATCGGCGCGACCTCCTTCTCGTGGCGCTTGATCTCCGCCTGCTGCCCGCGCAGCTTCTCCTCGGTGAGGCCGCCGGCGTAGTACGCGGCCGGGGAGTGGTCGGAGATGCCGACGTACTCCCAGCCGCGGCCTCTCGCGGCGGAGAGCATCTCCAGCACGCTGTTGCGGCCGTCCGACCAGGTGGTGTGGACGTGGAACGTGCCGCGGAGGTCGGACAGCTGCACGAGCTTCGGCCGCTTCTTGAGCTTCAGGTCGTCCGCGGTCTCGCGGCGCTCCGGCTCGACGAACGCGTAACCGGCCTTCTTGAAGACGTCCTGCTCGTCGCGCGCCTTCGGGATCTTGCCGAAGGCCTCGACGAATTCCGCGCTGCCGGTGGTGCGCAGCATGGCCGATCCGAATTCGGCCGGCGCGACGAGGTGGCAGAGCACTTCGACCTCGTTGCGGGCAAGCCCTTTCCAGGTGCCGTCCTCGAGCGGCTCGAGATTCGCGACGATGCCCCGGAGCTTCTCGGCCACGACGTCCGGCTTCTTCGTGGCGACGACCAGGTTCACGTTGCGGATCACCTCCAGGCGCCGGCGCACGCTGCCGGAGACCTCCGCGTCCTCGATCTCCTCGATCTCCGCGAGGCGCTCGCGCAGGGTCTCGCCGACCTCGATCCCGACCGGCAGCAGGAACTTCGACTCGCGCATACGCGCGAACTCGATGCCCTTGAGGATCTGCTCGGCCGTCTTCGTCCCGAAGCCCTTCAGCTTGGCCAGACGCCCGCTGCGCGCGGCCTCTTCCAGCTCGTCGAGCGACGCGACGCCGAGGTCGGAGTAGAGCACGCCGATCTTCTTGAGGCCGAGGCGGGGAACGCGGAGGAGGTCGAAGATGCCCGGCGGGTACTGCGCGCGCAGCTCCTCGAGATAGCGCGACGAGCCGGTGCGGACGATCTCCTCGATGATCTGGGCCGTGGCCTTGCCGATGCCGGAGACCTTGGTGATCTCGCCGGAGGCCACGACGGACTCGATGTCGTCGTCGAGCTTCTCCACGGCCCGCGCGGCCTTCTCGAACGCGCGGGCGCGGAAGGGATTCGGATCGCTGAGCTCGATGTAGCGCGAGATCTCGTCGAGGGTCCTGGCAACGGTGAACTTGTCCATGTCGGCGCAATGATAGATTCGCCGCGATGCAAGCACGTGACCGGCTCGTGGTCGCCGTCGATCTGTCGCAGCGCGACGACATCCTCCGCCTCGTCGACCGGCTCCAGGGCACGGCGGGAGTGTTCAAGATCGGCCTGCAGGCCTTCATCGCCAACGGCCCGTCGATCGTGCGCGAGGTCGTCGCCCGCGGGGAGAAGGTGTTCCTCGACCTCAAGATCCACGACATCCCGAACACCGCCAAGCACGCCGTCGCCGAGGCCGCGTCCCTCGGCGCCTCGATCACCACCGTGCACGCCGCTGGCGGAGCAGCCATGCTCCAGGCCTGCGCCCACCTCTCCGTGCTCGTCCTCGGCGTCACGATTCTCACCAGCCTCGACGAGGCCGACCTGCTGCAGATCGGTTTCGGCGGCCTTCCGGTCGACAACGCCGTCCGGCTGGCGCTGCTGGCGAAGGAATCGGGCCTGCGCGGCGTCGTCGCCTCGCCGCTCGAGATCGCGCGCATCCGCGAGGCCTGCGGCGAGGACTTTGTGATCCTCACGCCCGGCATCCGCCCCGCGGGCAGCGACATTGGCGACCAGCGCCGCACCATGACGCCGCGCGAGGCCATCGCCGCGGGCGCGGACTACATTGTCGTGGGCCGCCCCATCACAGGTGCGGCCGACGCGAGGTCGGCCGCACAGTCGATCGTGGACGAGATGGGAGGCTAGCGCACCGCGCGCCGCCGCGGGATGGTGCAGTTGTTCGGCGCCCCGGGGAAGAAGATGCGCTTGCTGGCGAACTGCCGGCGCACGCCGAGGATGTCCGTGCCCACGGCGCGGAGCAGGTGCTCGCCGCGCGGCGTGTTGTCGAGGTTGATGTTGATCCGCCAGCCGGAGACCGGCGTCTTCGAGGAGATGTCCAGGCGGTTCGTCGCGGTGAGCGTGGCCGCGCCGAGGGAGGTGGCGTCGAGGAACAGCTCGACGTTCACGATCTTCTGCGTGCCGGTCACCCAGCCGTGGAGCGCCGCGCCGTTGCAGGTGAGGTGGTTGATGCTGTCCAGCTCGATCTTGCCGGTCATCGCGCCGCACGCGCCGTAGCTCTGGATGCCCGTGCGCTCGCCGACGACGTAGATGTACGGCCCGACCATGACCGGGTTGTGCTTCACCTCGTCGTCGGTGGTCAGGGTCATCTCCTCGTAGATGCGCTCCGCGGCGCCCTCGAAGAACGGCACGTCGAAGTCGTAGACGTTGAAGGCGATCGTGCGCGCCGGCTGGAGGTTCAGCGGATTGATCTCGTCGATCATCGTCACCAGGCGGTTTGAGGCTTCGTCGTACCAGCCCTGGCGATGGAAGCGGATGCCGTTCTCGCGGTCGATGGTCAGATACTGCGGGGCGGTGACGAGGAGGCGGAGCGAGAAGAACGGCGCCAGCCCGGGGCGGACGGCGATGATGTGGATGGTCAGGTCGTTGCCGACGCCGGCGATGGTTCCGTTGCTGATGAGGAACTTGCCGGGGTGGGCGATGAAGGCCACTTCCGCGGGCGAGCCGTTGTGCACGTCGTACGCGGAGAGGCCGACTTCCGACACTGCCAGGAGGTGGCCCTGGTTGAAGGCGATGTCGTTGAAGCCGAGGTGGAGGCGTGGGACGCGCGAGCTGATCGAGGCGATGAACGCCGGCGACGAGATCGTCGAGATGTCGAAGATATCGATCGAGTTCTGGCAGAGAGTCGTGTTCGGGTAGCAGGGGAGGTCGGTGGCCGGGTAGAGGCCGGCCAGGCGCGTCCCGTTCGCTGCCAGGCGGCGGTAGTGCAGGCCGCCGACGCGCGTGACCAGAACCGGCGCGGTGCCGCCCGCGCGGGTGTTACGCAGGTCGTAGATCTCCAGGCCGGCCTCGCTGCTGAGGAACAGGAAGCCGTTCGAGAACGCCGTCCCCCCCTCGGTCTCGCGCGCGCCGAGCGAGGCGATGAAGTCGTTGCGCGCGACGATCAGGTTGCCGGCGTCGTTGACCGTATAGGTCGTCAGCACGTTCCCGCGCAGGGCGAAGACGTTCGATCCGAAGCGGAACACGCCGTGCGGCGAGAGATCGAAGTCGGTCGCGGCCGGTGTCGCGTCGGCCAGCGAGAGCGGGCAGTTGGCGATGAAGTGATCTGCAACCAGGGAAGGGGCGGAGACGATGACCAACAGCAACGCGATCCGTGACAAAACACGCATAAAGCCTCCCGTAAACACACCCATGACGCCCGGCGCCTGCCCTGAGCCCTGTCGAAGGGTCCCCTTGCGCGAAGCGTCTCCACGATTCGCCGGCACCGCGTGGAATGAGGAAGCCACGGCCCCGGCTCCAAAGAGCAGTTCGATCTCGTCGAGCGCTAAGTGTGTCTCAAATCAGGGGTTTTTTGCAATATTGGCCGGCGGCTTGAAGGGTGGGGCGGTCGTGTATGATGGACTCCACCGGCTCCAGAACCGCTCGCAGACGGAAACAGGACCGCCTCGTCAGCTGTTCAGGATGCTGAGGCAAATATGCTCGACGGTCATGTTCTGGTTCTGAATCGCGTTTTTCAGGCCGTACAGATCACGTCGGTGCGCCGCGCGCTGACGCTGCTGTACAAGGGACAGGTCCGCGCCGTCGACCGGGACTACCGGACCTACGACTTCGAGAACTGGGCGGACATCCCGGTCCAGCCGGACGACCACTACGTCCGCACCCCCAGCCGGAACATCCTCATCCCGCACGTGGTGCAGCTGCTCGTGTTCGACCGCCTGCCCCGCCAGGAGGTCAAGTTCTCGCGCGGGAACATCTACCTGCGGGACCACAACCGCTGCCAGTACTGCGGGAAGAAGTTCCCCTCGTCCGAGCTGTCGCTCGACCATGTGGTGCCCATCTCCCGCGGCGGCAAGTCGACCTGGGAGAACGTGGTCTGCGCCTGCCTGCCCTGCAACGTGCGCAAGGGCAACAAGCTCCTCCACGAGTCGGACATGCGCCTGATCCGCATGCCCCAGCGCCCGCGCTGGCACCCCCTCCACCGCCTCCAGGGCCGGACCTACCCGGAGATCTGGAAGAACTTCCTGGACGAGGCGTACTGGAACGTCGAGCTGCGCTCGTAGGGTGTGGTGCACGCCTCCGGCGTGCCCCTGAAGGCAGGCCGGAGGCCCGCACCACCCTCTCCAAATAACGAAACCGGTTCAATTCTTGCTACTTCCGGCCTCGACAGGAGTGGCATCCATGACGTTGGTGAACTCGATGTGCGCCGAGATCAGTGTGTTCCAGGGTGTCGGTGAGTCGACCGGCATCATCGTGGAGCGAAGCGCGATCCGCGGCAAGAAGGGGCTCTGCAAGAGCATGCGCGACCTGGCCATCAAGTCGCGCGTCCTGGGCGACGGGTACTACTACATCCCTATCGACCTCTGGCCGAAGGCGAAGGAGCCGGTCGTGGTCCACAAGCACGATTGGACCGTCATCAGCTCCATCCCCCGCACCTCCCGCGCCGGAAAGAAGCGGGCCCGCAAATAACCTCAGCAGTGGTATGCGCCATGCAGTCTCGGCCCATCGAGACTAAGCAACCAACGAACGGAGCGCATCCATGAAACGAATCCTCCTCGCCCTCATGGTCGCCGCCCTGGCGACCCCGGTGTTCGCCCAGGAAGAGGGCGGACCAGTATCGTCCGCGGTCGAGAACAACCCCACCGGTTACACCGCCGCCTACGTCATCGAGCCTTCCACCGGCCGGGTGCTCTACGAGTACAACGCACACAAGGCCATGCCCACGGCGTCCATGGCCAAGATGATGACCCTGCTCATCGCCATGGAGGAGATCCAGGCCGGGAACCTCAGCTACGACACGCCCGTGACCATCTCGGCGCACGCGAGCAAGATGGGCGGCTCGCAGGTCTACCTGCGCGCCGGCTCGGTGTGGCCGATCAAGAACCTGCTCATCGCCACCATGGTCCACTCGGCGAACGACGCCGCCCAGGCCATCGCCGAGAAGATCGCCGGCTCCGGTGAGTCCTTCTCCGATCTCATGAACCAGAAGGCCGAGGAGCTGGGGCTCAAGAACAGCCGCTTCTTCGACCCGCACGGCCTTCCCGCGGAAGACCCCGCGCGCGAGAACGTGATGAGCGCCCACGACCTGGCCGTCCTCGGCCAGGCGCTGATGAAGCATTCCTTCATGCGCTCCCTGGCCGTGATCCCGGAGATGGAGTTCCGCAACGGCACGCTGGAGAGGATCTACAACCCGAACCGCCTGCTGCGCTTCTACGAAGGCGCCACCGGCATCAAGACCGGCTACTCCGGCAAGGCCGGCTTCTCCGTCACCGCCTCGGCCAAGCGCAACAACATGGAGCTGGTCGCCGTGGTCATGGGCGCGAAGACCTCGCGCGGCCCGCAGAGCTCCTTCGAGATCGCCGCGCGCCTGATGAACCAGGCCTTCATCAACTACAAGATGGTCACGCCGGTGAAGCAGGGGACCGTCGTCGCCCAGGCGAACGTCAGCGACGGCCGGGCCAAGACCGTTCCGGTCATGGCCGCCACGGATGCCAGGGCCCTGGTCAAGCGCGGGGAGGAGAAGGGCGTGCGCGTCTCCTTCGCCGCCGGCGGCAACGTCAGCGCCCCGGTCAAGAAGGGGCAGAAGATCGGCACGATCGTCGTCCAGCGCGGCAACCAGACCCTGGCCAAGATCCCCGCGGTCGCGGCCCAGGACGTGCCCAAACAGCAGTGGTGGAAGTCGTTCCTGCCGTTTTAGGAGTGCGGTGGCGCAAGCCACCGCTCTGCGATCCTAGAGCGGCGGCTCTGCCGCCGCACTCCTAAAAACCCGTCTATCGAGGCGCCAGTTGCCTGACGCCAGCAACCCCAGCGCCTCGACGTACGCTTTGTGCTCCTCCACCAGAATCCGCGCCGCCAGTGACGCCGCCGTGTCGTCGTCGCGCACCTGGACCGCGCGCTGCACCAGGATCGGCCCGGCGTCGAGGTGCTCGTCGACGAAGTGCACTGTGCACCCCGACACCTTGACCCCGTAGGCCACCGCCTGCGCCTGCGCGTCCACGCCGGGGAACGCGGGCAGCAGCGACGGGTGGATGTTCACGATGCGGTTGCGCCAGCGCTCGATGAACGCCGCCGAGAGCAGGCGCATGTAGCCGGCCAGGGCGATGAAGTCCGGCCGCGCCGCCTCCAGCACGCGCAGCACTTCTGCCTCGTGCAGAGAGCGATCGGCGAAGGCCTTGTGATCGATCACCTGCGCGTCGTAGCCGTACTCGCGCGCGCGCTGAATGCCCGGCGCCTCGGGGCGATTGGAGATCACGCACACGATCTCCGCTGCCAGCTCGCCGCTCCGCACCGCCTCGTGAATGGCCTGGAAGTTCGAGCCGCGGCCGGACAGGAGCACGGCCAGGCGCATCATTCGATCCAGCTGGCGAAGCCCTTCGGCGGCGTGTCGTAGACCACGCGCCCGGAGCCTTTCACCACGTTGCCGATGAAAAAGTACGGCTGTGCGATCTGGGTGAAGTGCTTCGCCACGCGGTCCACGTTCTCCGGCCCGACGATCAGCACCATGCCGACGCCCATGTTGAACACGCGCAGCATCTCGTCGCGGTCGATGTTCCCCTTCTCATAGAGGAAGCGGAAGATCGGCAGCACCGGCCACGACCCGAGCTTGATCCGGGCGTCGAGCGTCTCCGGCAGCACGCGCGGCACGTTGTCGGTGAGGCCTCCGCCGGTGATGTGCGCGAGGGCGTGGATGGCGCGCTGCTCGACCAGCGGCAGGAGCGGCTTGAGATACGAGATGTGCGGCTGGAGCAGGACCTCGCCGGCCTTGCCCAGGCCGGGGACGATGGTCTGCTCGTCGTAGCCGAGCTTGTCGAAGAGCACGCGCCGGGCGAGGGAGTAGCCGTTCGTGTGCAGGCCGACCGAGGGGAGGCCGATCAGGACGTCGCCCTCGCGGACGGCCTTGCCGTCGATCAGGTTCTTCGCGTCCACCACGCCGAGGATGAACCCGGCCACGTCGTAGTCGTCGTCGGAGTAGAAACCGGGCATCTCCGCGGTCTCCCCGCCGATGAGCGCGCAGCCGTTCTCCTTGCAGGCCCGGGCCATTCCCCGGATCACGTCCGTCATCACCGGCGGGCGGAGCTTGCCCGTGGCGTAGTAGTCGAGGAAGAACAGCGGACGGGCGCCCTGCACCAGGATGTCGTTCACGCAGTGGCAGACCAGGTCATAGCCCACCGTGTCGTGGATCTTCATGGCCTGGGCGACACGCAGCTTGGTCCCCACGCCGTCGGTGGAGGAGACCAGGATCGGCGACTCGATGCCCTCGAACGTGCCCCGAAAGAGGCCGCCGAACGAGCCGATGTCGGAGAGGACGCCGGGGGTGTAGGTGTCGCGGACGATGCGCCGGACCTCGCGCAGGGCCTCGTCCTGCGCGTCGATGTCGACGCCTGAATCCTTGTAGCTCGTCACTGGGGCGGGATACTAACATTCGCGCCCGCATGGCTCAGGCACTCCTCATCACCACCCTCGTCACCATTGCCGGCCTCGTCGTCACCATCGTCGTCGGCTTCCAGGCCACGCCCGCGCGCGTCGGCGATCACATGCTGGTGGCCCTCGTCACCGTGATCATCGGCATCTTCTCCCAGGCCATGACCATGTTCTTCTTCATCGGCACGGGCAAGGAGCTGAAGGAGAAGTCGGGCGGCGACGCGGACGTCGTGCAGCGCACGCGCTCCTTCAAGTCGCGCGTCTTTCCCGCGGCCGTGTGGGCCCTGGCCGCGATCATGGTCACGTTCATCATGGGCGGTGGGGTGGGCAGCGGGAAGACCCCGCGCTGGCTGCACGACGCCATGGCCGTGCTGTCGCTGGTGATGTTCGCCCGGGCCTACGTGATCCAGCTCAAGGCCATGAACGAGAACGCCTCGCTCATGGAGCGCTACCTGAAGGAGGAAGAATGACCCCGATCGACGCCAGCGCCGCGAGGTACTGCTCGACGTCCTCCAGCGGCACGGGCTCGTAGATCGCCGCGAGCGCGTCGCGGATGTCCTTCGCCGTGCGCCGCCCGTCGACGAGGTTCAGAGCTTCGTAGCGGTACTCCGAGCCCAGGCGGATGGGCGGGCCCTTGTAGTGGTCCTCGAAGTAGTCGTAGCCGAACGCGGACACCGGACCCTTGATGGACGTGGGG